>NZ_CP044310.1:4095000-4445000 GCF_009664365.1 Paenibacillus xylanilyticus | reverse complement strand
GATGATTACACCTCCGGGTCAAAATCGTCGTACACGTCAGCATGAAGGTCACATGAGTCTCAAACCTTCATCCCGGGCAAGCTGAGTGAATTCGAATTTTGAATACCGTTCGTTATAATGTATTGTTTCTATATTAAATAAGTGAATGGCGGTCTCTACGGAGGCCGCTTTTTTCAATAGGGTTAGGGGTACACTACTGGTTGGTAGGAGATCGCTTGGAGGCAGCGTGCATTGTATCCTGTGCTTCTGCTATACTCTAGGTGAATTAACGGACAACAACATCTGTTCGGAGCTGGAGGAGGATTTCAATGAACTTCGTTAAATATGCTGAACCTGATTTTGCAGACTATTATGCTCTGGTTTCCAATATGGAAGTCATGAAACAAATTACGGAACGTACGCTCCCGGAGGATGAGGCGAAGAACCAATTCCGGTCCATGCTTGATTATAATCTGGGATCCAGCTGCGGATATTACCGGGTATCAAATGCAGATGGAGCTGGGCTGGCTTACGCCAAACTCATTCCGGATGAATCCGATTCGTCCCGAGCAGAGATGGGCTATATGGTTATGCCTGAATACTGGGGCCAAGGTCATGGCACGTCCATTGCGTCACGTCTCATTCTAAAAGCACAGGCGGCGGGAATAGATGTGCTCTATGCGATCATTGACCCATCCAACGTGGCATCCCGCCGAATATTAACCAGACAGAACTTTGTATCGACGTGGACAGGCGATATGGAAGGACTCCCCGGCGAGATTCTGGAATTAAACCTTAGGGTACGTGGGTAAACGATCATGCCAGAAGGGTAATGATAGATACACATTCTGCTTATACCTGGCAATGGAGCTCATGCCCGGCCGGAAATGATGCAGGATGCTGCACAGAGATATGGAGGGGATGGAGATGAGCAATACGGTAATGGAGCGTCTGAACGAATTGCTGCCGGAATGGCTGGAGACCAGTCGTCTGCATACAGGGCAGGGAAAGGTTGCTTCCTATATCCCGGAGCTGGTTAAGGCTTCACAGGATGAGCTGGGCATACATATTATGGACGCCGAAGGCAATCATGTGTCTGCCGGAGATTGCGGTGTACCCTTTACGATGCAGAGTATCTCGAAAGTGTTCACACTAATTCTCGCTTTGATGGATCATGGGGAAGAAGCGGTTTTCTTTAATGTAGGAAAAGAACCTACGGGTGATGATTACAATTCGATGATCAAGCTTGAACTGGTTGAACCGGGTATCCCGTTTAATCCGTTGATCAATGCGGGAGCTATAACGGTCTCCTCCCTGGTCGCTGGAGACTGTAAGGAAGAGAAGTCACGGCGAATTCTGGAGTTTTTCCGCAAGCTCGCGAACAATGATCGGCTGGACTATAACGAAGAGGTATTCCGGTCCGAATCGGAGACAGGTCACTTGAACCGTTCGCTGGCTTACTTTTTGAAGCATAATGGTGTAATCAAGGAAGATGTGGAAGATGTGCTCTGTGTCTATTTCCGCCACTGTTCAATCGAGGTGACTTGTGCGGATCTGGCCCGCATGGCTCTGGTGCTTGCTCATGATGGTACAGATCCGATCACGGGAAATGAGCTCATTCCCCGTCGTTATGTACAGATTGCCAAAACCTTCATGACGACCTGCGGTATGTATAATGCATCGGGTGAATTTGCCATTGAAGTCGGACTGCCTGCCAAGAGCGGTGTATCCGGCGGGATTATCACCCTTGTTCCTGGTCAATTTGGCATTGGTCTTGTAGGACCGGCACTGAATCGAAAAGGGAACAGCATTGCGGGCGTGCATTTGCTGGAGCGCCTTTCCAAGGAATTTGACTGGAGTCTTTTCTGAAGATTTCCCCATATACCCACTAAAATGGCCGATGAATCACTTATCGGTCATTTTGCTTCTTTGGGCCGAAGGCAGCTTCGGCGAGAATGGGTGTTTGGATGCCATAGAGGGCCATATTGAAGTGTAGGAAAACGGTCCTGCATGCATAATTTTGGCTGCATCTATCGCGGAATATTCGCTAATGAGAGTTGGTAAAGTGATAGTTCCTATTGCCGATATCAGTTTGAACGTTGGAACTTGCTTTCTGCTGCGTCATTCATTTGCCAGTGTCACATTGGTAATCAGATTCATCTGAACGTCCCGGGTCCCGTTTGATGTCCGCAGCCTTAGCGTACGTACAGCAGGATCCAGCTTCAGCACCTGTCCAGTAAACCGGATATCGTCATGTTCATGGAACAGGGTTATGGTCACCACATCTCCAAGCATCATTGAATTGCTGAGCAAACGTGACATTTCTTCCGCTGCCTGAGCATCCAGTGATGGACGGGTCCGGGGAGAAAGCTGTTCCTGATGAAGAATGTAAGCTTCCCGGTGCTCGGGAAGCATCATGCGTGAAGACTCAAAGAGTCCGTTTTGCTGCAGTTTTTTACTCATTTGTAATGACCTCCGATTTTATGGGAACGGTCCTGTGCCTGTGCAGACGAGCAGAGCGAGGAAGCCCGCATGATGGCGGTGTCTCCGAACTTGCGCTTGATGTCATCTGTGGCACGTTCCAGTTCTCTTTTGCGTTCACGATCATCGAACCAGGACAACTGTACTTCGGAATCAGGCACCAGCCCGGTCAGTGAGATGCTGATGCGGCGGATGGGTAATCCGTCCCAATGACGAAGGAAGAGCGCCGCGGCGGCATCGTAGACTTCATCTGTAATGTTGGTTGGCTCGTTCACCTTCATCTGGCGCGAAAAGCCAGTTGGACGGTCGTAATCCTGCCCGCGGCATCCCACCGAGACAACGTTGCCCATCAGTGATTTATCTCGTGAACGTCGGCAGACGAGCTCTGCCAGCTCAAGCAGGACAACCTTGATCTCTTCCCAAGACGCATAATCTCTAGGAAGCGTCATCTGATGTCCGATGCCCTGCTGCTGATGCGTGTATGTGCCGGGTTTCACGGGTGAATCGTCCATGCCGCGGGCAATGCGCCATATGACTTCACCATTAACTCCCCAGCGTTCCCTCAGTCGGGACAGAGGTGTCTGTGCCAGATCACCTATTGTACGAATGCCCATGTTAGAGAGATGTTTCCCCATCCGTGAACCGACCATGAACATTTCCCGGACAGGTTTGGTCCAGATTGTTTTCTCCATGTCTTCACGATTCAGTACACAGATGCCTTCGGGGACTTTTTTGGCATATAAGTCACAGGCCATTTTGCTCACCACTTTGGTATCACTGATACCAATCCGAATATATACGCCCGTCTCCTCCATGACCCGGGATTGAATGCTGCGAGCAATCGTCTCCGGGCTGCCGAACAGCTCCAGGCTTCCGGTGACATCGAGAAACTGCTCATCAATACTGTAGGGCTCAACAAGGTCAGTGTAGGACTGGAGAATCCGGGTGATGTGCAGTGACACGCGAATGTATTCTGCCATCCGGGGGCGAACGACGACAGCGTTCGGGCATTTGGCAAGGGCTTCACCGAGTCGCTCAGCCGTCGTAATTCCATAAGATTTGGCGATAGGGCATGCCGCAAGGATGATGCCGGAACGGCGCGCGGGATCTCCCGCTACGACGAGGGGACGGTCTTTGTATTCGGGATGTGCCGATTTCTCCACACTGGCATAAAATGACTGGCAGTCTGCGAGCATAATGACGCGTCCATCTTTGCGGGACATAACGGGTATCTCCTTTATTCCATGATTCGGCTGTTCACGTACAGACAGAGCTGTTCAGCCGTATTTTTTACATTTCATTTACAGTTTGGAACATGTGTTCCTGTTTTATAAGCATATCCCGAATGGTCTAAAGCGGCAACCGGAATTTTTTTGCAAATTGGACACAATTATGGAATCCGAATAATAGAGTCGGAATTTAGGAAATAAGATGTGCTTTTTTACATTTGATGTAAGAGATTCGTGACTTCAGGGTGATGACCCGGTGTTCATTTCGCTTTTTGTAAAAGTAATATAAATGGGCACAGTCCTATAAGGGGGGACTGATGTCCTTTTTTGCTTTTCTGCACTTTTCAGAAAACCTTGTCAGGCCGCGGGTTTTCACTGATGCGTTATCGGACTATAGTATCAATTTTGTAATCTTTATGGTTAATACTGTAAAAACGTCCGCAACTTTAACATATTACTTGCGTTTAAAGGGGTAAGTGTTCAAGCCGAAACAGCTGCTGCATACCGCGTTGCATATATCTTTAACGGGTAGAGAACTGCAACAGGTCAAGGCGTTTACAATTAGGTTTTAGCCATCACAAATGGTATCCATGAAGCAGAGAAGTCAGACAGGCTTTTAAAGCAAGTTCATGGCCATTTTTACGAATTATGGGCAGAATGTTGCATTCCACGTTTGCTTCCATCAGCCTAGTTACAAATGCAGAGTATTGGCGATATAGTGAGAACACACCGCTGGCATCTCTACCCGGAGCGGACATCCAAGCAGATGAATGGCTGCATATCTGTTAGCTTTAATTTCAGATTCAGACCAAAACAGGCAGGATGCAAAATAGAGAGGTGAGCAATCAGGAGCCATGAGCAGACGAAGAAGAAAGCGCTGGATGTTAACGATGTTGACGGGTGCGGTTGTACTGACCGGTGGAATATTGGCCGGCTGGCACTACATGCAGCCCCAGCTCGTTACCTACACAGCCGAGAATGGCACGGAGATGAAATTCAAGACCGAGGGAGACCGGTTCATGGAATACGGGCCCGATGGAACATGGAGGGAGATGTTCGTTAAGGGCGTCAACCTGGGTGCAACTTCGCCGGGATATTATCCGGGAGAATTTCCCCTGACCGAAGAGGATTACCTAAGGTGGTTCCAGCAGATTCAGGAGATGGGGGCCAATGTCATACGGGTTTATACGGTCCACGAACCGATTTTTTACTCGGCATTGGTCGATTATAACCGTGGCCGGGAGCAGCCGTTATATTTTATACAGGGTATATGGTCGCCGGAAGAAGAGTTGATTGAGAAGCAGGACGCTTATGCTGATCACATTGAACAGACGTTCAAGCAGGAGATTGAAAAAGCGGTAACCGCGGTATATGGGGATGCGGATATTCCCGAAAAGGCCGGAGCTTCCAGCGGCAAGTACAAGAAGAATGCTGGTAAATATCTAATGGCCTGGCATGTCGGCACCGAGTGGGATCCCACGATGGTAGACAACACGAATGAAAAACATCCCGATGTTCCGCAGTACAAGGGCGTTCATTTTTCCGGGACAGCAGATGCTTCGCCTTTCGAGAACTGGTTAGCGGAGCTGCTGGACTACACAGCCGTTCTGGAGAAGAAGTATGGATGGGAACATCCGATGACGTTCACCAATTGGGTGACAACCGATGTGCTGGAACATCCAGGTGAACCCTTGTACGAGGAGGACCTCGTCAGTGTGGATGCCCGACATATTCAGCCGGAGGAATGGCAGGGAGGATATTTTGCTGCATACCATGTGTATCCCTACTATCCGGATTTATTCCACACGGACAAGACCCTTCAAACGATCAAGGATGCAAACGGCGAGTACAACACGTACAAAAGCTATTTACGCAAGCTTAAAGCCGAGTATTCCGATATGCCTGTTATGGTTACCGAGTACGGTGTACCTTCTTCCCTAGGGATCTCTCATCTAGGAATGGGAGGAAGGGATCAGGGTGGACATAACGAGGCTGAACAAGGAGCCATCGACGCTTCACTGACTCAGGATATCTATGACGAAGGGTATGCGGGAGCAATTCTGTTCATGTGGCAGGATGAATGGTTCAAGAAAACCTGGAACACGATGCCTTTCGAAATTCCTGCTGATCGGCGGGCCTACTGGCTAAACGTGCTGACCAACGAAAAAATGTTCGGTCTGCTCGCCATGGACCCGGGCAAGCAGGAGCAGTTGACCATCGACGGGAAACTGGATGACTGGGCTGCACTGAACGAAGAAGAAGTTACGGTATGGCAGGGAAAAGTGGACGGCATTCAGGAAATGAAGCTGACCCACGACGAGGCCTACCTGTACATTGGAATGACGCTGGACCAGCCGTTTGATCCAGATAAAACGGTGCTCCGCATAGGCACGGATACACTGGCAGGTGGCAATCAGCCTGGCAAGCGGCTTCCGGAACGAACGCTAAGTGACGGTCTCGAAACGGTCATCACGCTGGGACAGGATGATGAATCCCAGGTAGAGATCGCCAAGGATTATGATTTTAACCAGCGTCTGTACGGCAAGGAAGGATACGATATGCTGCCGGACAAGCAAGGGAATGCAGCTGATCCCTTCCATCCATGGAATTTGGCAGTCAGCCTGAGGATGACGCCGCCGGATACCCGGTCTGCTCATCCGTTTATGAATGAGAAGGTGGGTATCCTCAAGCGGGGAACGACAGCTCCCGGACAATCTGACACGGATTCATTGACGACCTGGCAGTATGACGGCAATCAAGTGGAGATGCGAATTCCCTGGATGCTGCTTGGGTTTGGTGATCCAAGTTCACTGCAAGTGATCGATTATGGACCTCTGCAGGAAGGACGGGCGTTTAAAACGGTGAAGACCGAAGGCATAACGCTGGTTCCATGGTTAATGGACCGATCGACGGGCAGCGTAGCCTGGCCTGCAGGTGATCAGACCACGCTGGATTTGAAAACCCTGCCTGTGTATAGCTGGCAGCCTTGGGAACAGGTGAAATACAGTGAACGACTGAAGCTGAGTTACGAAGAAATGAAGAAAGTCTTTGAACAAATTCCTAGTTATCAGATGAATTAAATGAGTATAAAGGAGGACCTTTTCACATGTTTTCGAGTTTGGCTTTGGCCTATCTATTTTTATACATCTGTATAGCGCTCGTCGCTCTGGGTGTGATCCTGCTGTTTGCCATGAAAGTGTCCCATAACGGCAAACGTTGTAAAATTGAATTCTACAAACAAAAGCAGCGGGATTACTTCACGTATCTGCAAACGGCACTGACTGAAGGTCGTCCGCTGCGGTTGCCTCCTGGCAAGCTGGCTCCGATTGAACGACAGGTGATTCAGAGCAAGCTCATTGAGTGGATTGATCAATTCAAAGGCGAGTACCGCGAGAAATTGATTGCACTCTGCCGCGAGGCAGGATTCGTAGAGCATGATCTGAAAGAACTGGGCCGGCTGCGTTATGGTCGGCAGATCGATGCAGCTTACCGGTTGGGCGGCATGCGCTGTCCCGAAGCCGTTCCAGGTTTAATGGAATTGCTCAAGGATGAGAAGCCTGGCCCGATGGCATTCGTGATTGGACGTTCCATTGCGAGAAGCACCACCCGTCAGGGTGAATTGAAGGACATGCTTGAAGTGTTATTGACCAAAGGGAAGTCGATTCATCATCTGGCCGCGGACATTTTGCTTGAGACCAGTCTGGATACGAGCAGACTTCTGATTGAGCTGCTGGAAGACCGCAATCCGGATTTTGTGAAGGTTGGACTTGTCGCCATGTGGGGACAAGCCGTACCGGAAGTCATGCCGGCTCTCGACCGGTTGGTCGGTGCAGAGCATCAGGATGTACGGGCGGAAGCGGTGAAGCTGTACCTAAGCGCAAGTCCGGCACTTCAGGATGAGACGATTCTGAAGCTGATGAAGGATGCTGACCCGGAAGTGCGAGCAGAGGTTGTTCAGGCGCTTGGTTCGAAGCATGCGGCAGGCAGCATTCCACTGCTGCGCAAAGCGCTGCGTGATGAAGACTGGCGAGTGCGCTATAACAGTGCCGAGAGCTTGAGCATGCTGGGCGAACCCGGATTCGAAGCGTTGTGTCAGGCGGCGGTACAAGGTACCGGTGTTGAGCGTGAGATTGCCATGCAGCAAATTGAGAGCACGATGAAGCAATCCGGAGCCGATCACAAAGCGGTAGATCAGATGATTGTGCATAACAAGAGAAGACTGCTTTATGACCAATATTTTGCCCCTGTACCGGGTAACCGAACAACGAAGAGACGCACCGGAGTGGCTGCGGTAGGAGGGGATTACACTGCTTAGGGATTTGTTATTGATTTATGGCATGGTAGCCATCTACTATGTCGTTGCTGTAAATGCGCTGTATTTTTCAATTCTGGCGCTATCATTCCGTAACATCTGGACCATTTTCAGACGGTCCCATTATTCCAAATACAACACATTGTCAGGATCGGAGCTGGTGCCTTCCGTATCCCTGCTGGTACCTGCTTACAATGAAGAATTGACGATTATTGAAAATGTGAACTGTCTGATGACGCTGAATTACCCGACGTACGAAGTCATCGTGGTGAATGACGGTTCCAGTGACAGTACTTTGAACGTGCTGCTGAAGGAATTTCGTCTGAAACCCGTAACAGATACCAAGATGCGCGGCAAAATTCCTTGTCAAACCATTCGCGGGATATACCATAATCCGGAATTCCCGGATCTGTACGTGATCGATAAGGAAAATGGCGGAAAGGCAGACTCGCTGAATGCGGGAATTAACCTGTCCCACTATCCGCTGATTTCTTCCATTGATGCTGACTCTTTGCTGGAAAAGGATGCTCTGATTCGCATGGCTCGCATGTATATGGAGAATCCCGAAGAGACCGTGGCGATTGGCGGAGATGTTCGCATAGCGAATGGATGCAAAATCGAAAACGGAGCTGTACAGGATGTCTCCCTGCCGCGCAAAATGTGGCCGATGTTCCAATCCATTGAGTATCTCAAAGCCTTTCTGGGCGGACGGATTGGCTGGAGCCACATGAATGGACTGATCATCGTGTCGGGTGCCTTCGGCATGTTCCGCAAGGATGCTGTTATAGCCGTTGGCGGGTACCGGGATGGTTATCCAGGGGAAGACATGAACATTATCATCAAGCTTCATCGCTATATGCTGGAAAACAAATTGAAATACCGCGTAGCCTTCTGTCCTGAAGCCGTTTGCTGGACACAGGCACCGGATTCCTACCGCATCTTGTCCAGTCAGCGCAAGCGCTGGGGACGCGGTAATCTGAAGAACATGCTGGAGAACCGCGGCATGCTGTTCAATCCAAAATATAAGGTGATGGGCATGCTGACCATGCCGTACAACGTCATTTTTGAAGCGCTCAACCCTTATTTCCGGATTACCGGTCTGATCGCTCTTGCTGGTTATGTGCTGCTCGATATGACGCAGTGGCCGATTCTTGTTCTGTTCGGATTGCTGAACTTCGTGAGCGGATATCTGCTGAGCGTAGGGGCATTGATTCTGGAAGAAATTGCGTTCCGGAGATACAACAAGCTGTCTGACCTGGTCAAAATGCTGGTTTACTCAGCTCTGAAATTTGTGGGCTATCACCAGCTTGGCGTTCTGTGGAGATTGCAGGGACACATTCAGTTCCTGCAAAACAACAATTCATGGGGAACCATGACACGTCAGAGCTGGTCTGAGGAACAAAAGGGAAGTGAAGCTGCCTGATTCGTAACTGCACCGAGATGTGCAGGTCATTGGGCAAGATCGAATGGGACGAATGGCAATACAACAGCAACAGAATAGATAACCAATGGAGAAGGGTGGAAAAGAACATGCCTAATACGGCAACATTGCAGCGTGAAGCTGCCGTTAATGTGTACCGAAGTGTAGAACAGGGATTGAAGGATACGGGTGCCGGAACATGCGGCTTAATGTTCATCCATTGTGGAGGCGTACAGGCCCAGCCTGAGCAGCAGGTCCGGAATTATCTGGAGCAAACGAGCGAGTTTGCCTTCCAGCTGTGGAAGGATGGGGCAACTCAGACACTAGCGGTCCTGCTGCCTGGTTTGACGCTGAACGAAGTTCACTATGAAGGGCTTCGAATCAAGCATGAGCTGCAGGAGACGGTCCCTGGATCCGAGCCGCAGATTACACTTGCGAGCTTCAAGGATAGTGAGCGTCCTTCTCAGGCGACGATTCAACATATGGCTGAATCCGCGAAGCTGGTTGACCCGTCGGAGATTCATATCTATACACTGGACAAGACGGCGGACGAGCCAGGCAGAATTTTGATCGTGGATAACGATCCGACGGTTCGTGAGTTTTTGCAGCTGCGTCTGAAAATGCAAGGCTATGAGACGTATGAAGCAGTAGATGGACTGGCTGCACTTGAATTGATTGAGAAGGTGTCACCTGACCTGGTGCTGACCGAACTGAATCTGTATGGGATTGACGGCCTGCCGTTCATTCACCATATACAGAACCTGGAGGTCGAGCAGCCGCCAAAGATCGTTGTGCTGACCGAGCAGCGTGTTGAACAGACGATCAGCCAATGCTTCCGCAGCGGTGTGGACGATTATATGACGAAACCTTTCTCCCCTGTGGAGCTGGATGCACGTATTCGTCGCTGTCTGCACTAATAAGATGATCAACCGAACGGATTTACGGAAAACAACAAATACATTAACCTGGAGGGAAAATCATGGAGAATCAACAATTCCATACATTACTGAATGCCATTGAAAACAAAGAAGCGGTGCTTGGCGTGGTCGGGCTCGGATACGTAGGACTTCCGCTAGCCGTGGAAATGGTGAATCAAGGCTTTACGGTAATCGGTATCGACTTGGATGCATCCAAGGTCGACAGTATCTATAATGGGGATTCCTATATTCACGATATCTCGTCCGAGGAATTGAAAAAAGTGATGCAAACAGGCCGTTTCCAGCCTACAACGGATTACAGCATGCTGCGCGTCATTGATGCATTGAGCATTTGCGTGCCAACACCGCTCAGTGAGAATCAGGATCCGGATACTTCCTACATCGAGACTGTGGTGGATCAGATCAAGCTGCACATGAAACCGGGCATGCTGATTACACTGGAGAGCACAACCTACCCGGGTACAACGGAAGAGCTGATTCAGCAAAAGCTGGACAAAATCGGCCATGAAGCCGGCAAGGATTATTTCCTCTGCTTCTCGCCTGAACGGGTGGATCCGTCCAACGGACGTTTCACCACGTACAATACGCCGAAAGTGATCGGCGGGACAACGGAAGCTTGCCTGAAACTCGGAACGGCGCTGTACAGCAAGTATGTACAAACGGTTGTACCGGTATCTTCACCAAAAGTGGCGGAGATGTCCAAACTGCTGGAAAATACGTTCCGCAGCGTAAACATTGCGTTTGTCAATGAAATGGCGATGATGTGTGACCGTATGGGCATCGACATCTGGGAAGTCATTGATGCAGCGGCGACGAAGCCTTTCGGATTCATGCCGTTCTACCCAGGCCCAGGCATCGGTGGTCACTGCATTCCGCTTGACCCAATGTATCTGTCCTGGAAAGCGAAAGGGTTCCGCTTCTACAGCAAATTTATCGAGCTGGCACAATCGACCAATGACAACATGCCGTACTATGTTCTGAACAAAACATCAACGATTCTGAACGAATACGCAAAATCTGTTCGGAACTCCAACATCCTGCTGCTCGGCATGTCGTACAAGCCGAATATTGCAGACCTGCGTGAGTCACCGGGACTCGAAGTATATGAACTGTTTAAGGAAAGCGGAGCAAATGTCAGCTACTTCGATCCATATGCCGATTCCTTCCGTGACAAGCATGACGATACGGTGTACAGCGAAGCATTCAACCTGGAGCAGTTCAAAAAATATGACTGCATCGTGCTGATTACCAACCACAGAGATCTGCCATACAGCGATATTGCCGATTTGGGTGTGCCAATTCTGGATACACGCAATGCGTTCCGGACTTACACACAGCCGCACATCTACAAAATTGGACACTCGGTTCAGCATCCTGTGCTGGAACCAAGTGAAGCGTTGCTCGTCTGAGAAACCACATGATTCGCTGGGGCAGGATGTCGGTGAGGACAAAATGGGTACTGCTCGCGCTGACCTTTTGTTTGCTGCTGCTGCCCTGGCTGTTCAAATGGTTTTCGGCAGAGGAGAAAAAAGCGACATGGCTGTGGGATGCTTCCATCATCGCAGAACAGACCCCGGATATCATCTCCTTCTCCAAGGAGCAGGGTGTTGATGTCATTTTCCTGCAGATGCAGGATGAGGTATCGGATGAGACGTATCGCAAATTCATTGCGTCTGCCCGGCAGGCAGAGATCCAGGTACATGCCCTGAATGGTCATGCAGACTGGGCCTACAGGGACAAACAGGAAGAGGGACTCGCTTTCATCGAGCGCATTCGTGCGTACAATGCCGCTTCGGCCAAAAATGAGCGTTTTGAAGGCATTCAGTTAGATGTGGAGCCCTACCAACTGCAGCGCTGGGAGGATGAGCAGGACAGCGTCATTGCAGAGTGGAGCGAGAATATGAAGACCTGGACGAAAGCTGGTAAAGATGCTGGACTCTATATGAGTGCAGCCATACCATTCTGGCTGGATGCCCGTCAGGCATCCGAAGGCGAAGGAACGTTAAGCAGGTGGGTCATTTCCCAGTTTGATGCCGTTGCAATCATGGCTTATCGGGATAGCGGTCAGCAGATGTACGACCTGTCGAAGGAAGAGCTGGATGAAGCGGATGAGCTGCACAAGGACGTATGGATCGGAGCGGAGCTGGCCGATACACATGAGGGCGAGCATCTGACCTTTTTCCGGAAATCGATAAGTAATATGGATGAAGAGATCGCCAAGGTGTTTGACCTCGCGGGACCTCATTCCTCCTTTGCTGGAGTCGCTGTGCATCATTATGAAGCGTGGTACGCAAAGGAAAACGGACTTCCCCTGGCTCGCAAAAGTGATGAGGAGAAGTAACGGACAGCATGAAAAAGCAGGGCAGCAAAAAGGCAAGTTTCCGGTTATAAACTGTACCCCTTGTAAAGGACAAATTAAAAAAGGTTAGGCTACTTCAAGCTGCTGTCTGTATCGTGCAGGCGGCAGCTTGTTTAAGTTCCATTGACCTCGATAATGATTGTAATAGATCATGTAGCTTTTCACTTCTTGCTTAACCTCCTCCAGGGTCATACATGTTTTGAAATTCGTTTCATCTTTAAAATGCCCAAAGAAGGATTCTTGTGGAGCGTTATCCCAACAGTTTCCTCGTCGTGACATGGATTGTTTTAACCCCATTTGTTTCACAAGTTTCTGGAACTTGGGGTTTGTATAGTGAAATCCTTGATCCGAATGAATCAACGCATCTGGAGTAAGATGACGATGTTTTCTGAGTTGTTTTAACGTCTCCGTCGCAATGTTCAATCCAAGATAAGCTGAGACTTTATAGGCTAATATTTCATTCGTTTCAGCGTCTTTAATCGTTGATAGATAGGCTCGTTTGCTTGTCCCATAAGTTAAGTACGTGATGTCGGTTAGGAGAACCTTGCCTGCAATCCCTGGCTTAAAGGCTCGCTTTAACGTGTTAGGACAGGTTCGATGCTCTTGGGTCGCTTTAGCCATACGCCGTGCGGGATTTACTTTTCGAATCGTACAAACGATGTTGTACTTGTGCATGATCCGACGGATTCGCTTGAGATTATATATGACGCCATATTGAAGTGCGAGCGTCATTTTGATTTGACGGGCGCCTTTGTTCCTCCTACGGTAATGGTAGGCTTTCAGGATGATCGCTTTCATCTTCTGATCGTTCTGTTCCTGCTTTTGACGATGTAATCTGGCATCTTCACTACAATAGTGGTAATAGCCTGAACGTGAAACGCCAGCAATAGCACAAAGAACATGCACCTTGCGTTGGAAAGAGTAGGTATGCAACATCTCTTGAATCAGTTTAAATTTTTGTCGTGTACTGAGTTGGATTTTTTTCTTCTCATCTGCCTTTCGAGTTGATCGAGCTTTTTTAAGAATTCATTCTCCGCTTCAAGCCATTTCATTTTCGCTTCCAAACGGGCATATTTTTCTTCAAGACTTAATCCACGGGTCAGAGAACGTCCTGAGGCGTGTTTTCTACCATCCGTTAATCCAGCAGATCCTTGTTCCTGAAATGCCGTACGCCATCGATTGGAAGCCTTTCGAATCCGGGTTGCACCCAAAACGTCAATGGGAAATCCTGCTTCCTGAAAGATCTCACTGGGAAGCATCCCTTGACTGTGTTCTTGAATAAATCGTTCTTTGAACGCATCCGTATACGTAATGGCTTTAGCGCTAACATTTTTCACATAAGGATTTCTTCTCAACTGATCTTGCTCTTGCGTTGTAAAGTGTTTTTTTGACATTTGCTTGACCACCGCTCGTTTTTTATTCATTGTACACAAAAAAGACCCTACAAGATGACCTTTTTTAAAGTGTCTATCTTATAGGGTACAGTTTATTAATGGAGACTTGCCTTTTTCTTATGCCATTCGCTTTTTGCCGAGCTGAACCTGGCAATCAGCTTTTGCGGTTTTCGCTTGTCCGGTACCGATTGGGCGGCAGACCAACCTGTTTTTTGAACGCTTTGGAGAAGGAAAATAAATCCGGATAACCGACCGAATGAGCTACTTCCGTCAAGGTCAAAGGAGTCTGCACGAGCAGGCGCTTGGCCTGGTCCATTTTGAGCTGCTGGATGTATTGCACCGGAGACAACCCGTACGCTTTGCGAAATTGTTTGGCAAAATGGGTTCGGTCCACCCCTGCATGAGCAGACACGCCTTCTACCGTGATTCCTCCGGCAAAATGGATATCCATGTATTCCTTCCCTTTTTGCAGCCAGGGGATAGCCGCATCCGGCTGCAGTCCCTTGGCGGCAGAGGAACGGGAAACGCGATCAAACAGACCGAGAAACCGGGTGAGGCGTCCCAGGTCACTTGCTCCCCCCTGAGGTCTGCGAACTTCCTCCATAAAAGCACGCATTCCACTTGCCGTCTCCGGAGTCAGTATACCTGAACGGTGAGGAGCATCTCGCGTAAGTCCAACCCGTGAGAGAAGTTCGGTTGCATGGGTACCATCGAAAGCGATAAAGATCTTCTGGAGCGGCTCCTTGGGATCTGTCCAATACTCATGGGTCACATGCGGAAACAGACAGAATGCATCCCGGGCTCTGAGGGGATACTGTTGGCCGTTCTGTATAAATGTACCCTCTCCCTCGAGGACAAACAGCAGGTAATGATAAGGTGTTGTACGAGGACCGATATGATAATTGTTCTTGGCGATATTGCGTCCAATTCGTATGGGCCAGGCTCCACCAGCTTTCTCGAATTCGGACGGAGTAAAAAAAATAATATCCAAAAACTCGTGGTGGTCCTCCTTCATGCTCTCCGTCATCAGGAACACCTCTTTAACATAAGTTTGATTTCAATATCTGCGAGTTCTTCATATACCCTATTATACAGGTGGGTTTTGTACATATTCAAGAACAGGATGACTTATTCCTGTAAGAAGACCACAAAATGACAAAATTAAGATGTCGTAAAATGACATTGATCACAGACAAACCAATTGATATGATGTCCATACCTATTAAACCAAGTTAATTAATCGGTTTTGTGTTTTATAAATGTAAGAATGAAACGATAACGGAGGGGACAGAAAAGGGCTGGAGAAGCGAAGCGTGCGCGTTTATCACCGGATTTTCCCTTGGAAAGGGAATTCCAAAGAAATCTGGGGATAAGAGTGATCGAAAGGTTTTCTGTAACCGTAGTGGGAGAGTAACAATTCAGTAGTCCAATTTATCAACAGAGAGGAATGACTTGTATGAGCGAACACGAAGAACTGAAATTCGGATGGTTTTTGCCAACGGCTGGAGACGGAAAATATGTTGGGGTTGCCCCGGAACGGGAACCGAGTCTGGATTATTTGATACAGGTAGCACAAACGGCCGAAACGGCAGGATTTGAATTCGTATTGATCCCGACCGGTGGGGCATGTCTGGATGCTTGGGTCGTCGGTTCAGCAGTGATGAGTCATACGCAAACACTTCGTCCTCTCGTGGCCATTCGGCCAGGCCTGGTTACACCAGTGCTCGCCGCACGGATGGGAGCTGCACTCGATCAGCTCTCTGGCGGACGTGCCATGATTAATGTCGTGACGGGCAGCTCGGTCCGAGATCTGGAGGAACTGGGAGATCCGCTGGCACATGCCCATGACGAACGTTATGTACGGGCGAGCGAGTATATGGAAGTGATGAAGCGTTCGTGGACACAGTCGACCGGACTCAATCTGACCGAGTTTGCTGGCAGTGGTTCCAAATCGAATGCGGAAGCATCCAGTAATGAGAATCAGGAATTTAATGGTCAATATTACAGCTTTAAAGGCCCGGTAGGCATGCCGGAAACAGTACAGAAGCCTTACCCGCCATTTTATCTGGGTGGAAGTTCACCTATTGCCAAACGAGTGGCTGTAGAGCATGCCGATACGTTCCTTATGTGGGGTGAACCGCACGACTGGATTCAGGAGCAAATTGAGGAAATTGAAGTGATCCGCGAACAGGTGAAACAGGAAACAGGACAGGATCGCCAGCTGCGTTACGGGATGCGGGCACAGGTGCTCATTCGAGATACCGAAGAAGAAGCTTGGGCAGCAGCGTGGGAGATCATTAGCAAAGTTCCACCTGAAGCCATCGAGAAAGCAAAAGCGGCTTTTGCTGAGACAGACGCCACCAACCAGCGCAGACAGAATGAGCTCCGTGAATTGTCCGAGAAACAGCAGTTCGTGGTAGGGCCCAACTTGTGGACCGGTTTGTCCGTTGTTCGTTCAGGCGGGGCAATCCTCATTGTGGGCACGGCGGAACAAGTAGCAGAGCGTCTGATGGAATACGCGGATCTCGGCGTGACCACATTCATATTGTCAGGCTATCCGCATCTGGAGGAAGCCGAAATATTTGGCGAGAAAGTAATGCCGATCATTCGCAGCAAGTGGAGTACGAGAAATGTGAAGCATCAGCTTAGCAGCAATTAATTCAACTATCATCTAATAATCAACAAATATTACCTAATTCAACATTACTCAGGAGGTCGTCTTTCATGAGAAAAAATAAAAAATTCATCCTTCCCCTGGTCAGTATGCTGGTTATGTCCTTGCTGCTGTCCGCTTGTGGGGGCGGGGATAACTCTGCAGCAGGCGAGAACGGCTCCTCCGGTTCAGGCAAAGTCACCATCAGCTTTATGCACTGGCGCGGTGAAGATGCTGAAGCGCTGAACAAGACCATTGATGCTTTCGAAAAGGAAAATCCGAACATTCATGTGGAGATGCAGACGCTCCCTTCAGACCAGTATCAATCCACAGTTCAATCCAAAATCAGTGATGGCTCAGTGGGGGATGTATTTGCCTCCTTCCCGGGTGCACAGTTCAATGCTTTTACCAAAGCCGGATTGTTCACGGACCTGACTGGATCATCTTTTCTCTCTGCCTATAACTCCAAGCTGATCGAGGCAGGCCAGCTGGATGGCAAGCAATATGCGATTCCGTATCAGCTCGTATACAACGATCCCATTTATAATGTGAAGCTGTTTGAAAAATACGGTCTGACACCGCCGAAGGACTGGGACAGTTTCCTGGCGCTCTGCCAGACACTGAAAGACAATGGAATTATCCCGATTGCCTTTGCCGGAGCGGACATTGGTCCAGGGCAGTTCATGAACACCATGGTGATGAATAACGCACCAAGTGACGACATTTTTACCAAAGTGGAAGCAGGAGAGGCGAAACTGACAGATGAGTTCTGGGTGAAAACACTCACGCAGATTAAGGAGCTGAACGATAAAGGCTATTTCCAGCAGGATGCACTGGGTACCAAGGACCCGGCGGCAGGAGCACTGTTCATTCAGGAGAAGGCAGCCATGCTTGCAAGTGGTTCCTATCAGCTCGCTCAGAACAAGCTGCAAAATCCGAATTTGGAGCAAAAGCTGCTTGCACCTATAACAGTAAACGCAGATCAGGCAAAGTATGAAGGGGTTCATACCACGACGTTTATGCTTGCGGTAAACAGCAAGTCCAAGCATCCGGAAGAGGCGAAGAAATTTATCGAGTTTCTGAGCAAACCCGAAGTGGCTGGAGCTTATGCCAACCAGACGGGTCAGAACGTAACGGTAAATGACGTGAAGTATGATTCCGCCGAACTCCAGGTTGCAGGGGAGTGGGCAAACAAGAAGACCGTGTTCCAGCCACGGTTCACTATTCTGAACGGAGATAATCAGAAGGCAGTCACCAACTCCATTCAGGCCGTGCTTAGCGGGACTTCCCCAGAAGAAGCCGCACAGCAGGCACAAGCAATTATCGATCAGCATATCGGGAAATAAGTCATGAAGAATCGTATTCAGCTATCCCTGTTTCTGTTACCCGGGTTGCTGCTGTACGTGGGACTGTTCGTTTTTCCTACATTGACGGGGCTGTTCTACTCCTTTACGGATTGGGACGGGGTATCCCCGTCGTATGCGTTTGTAGGGCTGGATAATTATAAGGACAGTCTCAGCAGCATCGTCTTTCGCAAGGCCTTTGGCAATAACGTTGAATTCATGCTCACGGTGGTTATTGCCCAAACCTTTATTTCACTGGTGTTGGCCTTACTGCTCGTCCGAAATACCAAAACGCGGATTGTGCTTCGCGCCCTGTATTTTCTCCCGGCCATTTTGTCCTCCGTATCGGTTGGACTGATCTGGGCTTTCATGTATGATCCATCCATTGGATTGATCAACTATGGGTTAAACGGGGTAGGTATGGAGAGTCTTGCACGCAACTGGATCGGTGATCCCAAAATTGCAATCTACTCCATTGCAGCCGTGCAGGTCTGGGCTCATGCCGGGCAAATGATGATTGTGTTTATCGCAGGACTGCAAGGCATTCCGGCTGAACTGTATGAGGCCGCGCGAATGGATGGTGGCAGCAAATGGCAGGTATTCCGTACGGTGACCTGGCCGCTGCTTGCCCCTTCGGCTACCATTGTCGTTGCCTATACAACGATCCAATCGTTCAAGGCATTCGATCTTATTTTCACCATGACGGACGGAGGTCCGAACTACGCGACTGAAATTTTGACGACGTATATTTATCATACCGCCTTTGGCAGCTATTCATTTGGCCTCGCTTCTGCGGGTTCGATGATCTTCCTGGTTCTGCTGGCCTTGCTGACGTTTGTGCAGTTCAAGGCACTGCGTGCCGACCGGGTAAGCTATTGATGCCGGAACGTACTCACATAAGAGGCAGAAGGGAGTTCACATGTTTCTAAAATGGTTCAATCGCCTGATTTTGTTGGTGTACGCGCTGCTGATTATCGTACCGCTGTACTTCGTATTTGTATCCTCATTCAAAACAAGCAGCAACTTCTTCACCAGTCCATTCAGCTGGCCTGATCCGTTTACCTGGGATAACGTTACGGGCATGTTTCGCAGTCAGCCGATGTGGCAATATTTCGGCAACAGTCTTGTCGTGACACTGGGTACGGTGGTGATTGAGCTGCTGCTGAGCAGCATGATTGCCTATGCCATTGTTCGCTGGGGCGGAAGTGTGGGGAAAATTGTATTTGGGCTGTTCGTTGCTGGGCTTATTGTTCCTTCCCAGGTCAGCATGCTGCCGATCTACTCTCTTACACGCACGCTGGGCTGGTCGGACAGCCTAACGGGGCTGATCGTTGTATCGGCCGCCATGCTGATGCCTGTCTCCGTATTCATGCTGACGGGTTTCATGCGCATGCTGAATGCCGAGATTCTGGAGGCGGGCAGCATGGATGGGGCAAGCGAGTGGCGCCTCTACACACGGATTGCGCTTCCGCTTGCGGCACCTTCACTTGCGGCTACAGCTACGTTCCTGCTGGTCATGGTTTGGAATGATCTGCTCATTCCGATGCTCATGCTCAGCAGCAAGTCCAAATTGACGTTACCGCTGGCACTTATGCAGTTCCGCGGAGAGTATGTGACGAACTATCCGATGATGCTGACAGGGGTACTGGTGACGGCCATTCCGATGATTGTGCTGTTCATTTTGCTCCAGCGTTATTTTGTTGCAGGTCTGACAGCGGGTTCACTCAAGGGGTGAGCTATTGGATGGTGACGTGGAGGAGAGCGTATTTTTCATTGATTTCTGGATCATTCTGCATAATAATGGTTTAGTGTCAGAATGACTACATAGAGATCAAGGAGCTATCGTTATGACTAAACTGGAAGTGTTGCGGAATCCCAAGCAGCGCAAGCTGCTGTTCAGTGCCGGGATGAGCTGGCTGTTTGATGCAATGGAAGTCGGCATGATTTCCTTCATCGTGGCAGCTCTTGCCAAGGAATGGAGCCTCAGTCCCGGACAAGTCGGTGTGCTGACCAGTATCAACTCCATCGGTATGGCGCTCGGTGCATTGCTTGCAGGTGCACTCGCTGACCGTTTTGGCCGTAAGGCCATTTTGATGTGGACCCTGTTAATCTTCACCATTGCGAGCGGTTTGTCTGCACTGGCGACCGGCTTTGCCGTACTGTGCGTACTGCGCCTGATTGCTGGAATTGGGCTTGGTGGTGA
Source organism: Paenibacillus xylanilyticus (assembly GCF_009664365.1). NCBI lineage: Bacteria > Bacillati > Bacillota > Bacilli > Caryophanales > Paenibacillaceae > Paenibacillus > Paenibacillus xylanilyticus. The sequence continues at coordinate 4,424,689 of NZ_CP044310.1, read as the reverse complement.
GCTGCCTGTAGCCTCCACACTGGTATCAGAGTCCATGCCGACAGCAGAACGCGGCCGTGCCGTCGTGCTGCTGGAGAGTTTCTGGGCTGGAGGCTGGATTGTATCGGCACTCATTGCCAACTTTGTCATCCCGGAATACGGCTGGAGAATTGCATTTGCTATTGGTGCCGTTCCGGCATTCTACGCGCTGTATCTGCGCCGTGTCATTCAGGACCCGCCGCGTTACAAGCAAAACAAGACCATCCGGAAGACGACATTCGGGGAGAAAGTGGCTGCAGTCTGGTCTGCACCGCATCGCCGGACAACCATCATGCTCTGGATCTTGTGGTTTACGGTCATTTTCTCCTACTATGGCATGTTCCTGTGGCTGCCTTCCGTCGTGATGGCCAAAGGCTTCACCCTGGTCAAAAGCTTTCAGTACGTGCTGATTATGACGTTGGCACAGCTGCCTGGTTACTTTACAGCGGCTTATTTTATCGAGCGGTACGGACGTAAATTCGTCCTGGTCGTTTATCTTACACTGACGGCAGTGAGTGCGATTGCTTTTGGCTTGGCAACAACCGAAGCGGCCATTCTCACCGCAGGCATCTGTCTGTCTTTCTTCAATCTGGGGGCATGGGGCGGTCTGTACGCGTATAGTCCGGAACTATATCCAGATTCGGTTCGTTCGACAGGTGTGGGCCTTGCTACATCGGTGGGCCGCATCGGGGGCGTACTTGCTCCATTGATGGTCGGCATGCTGGTTCAGCGCGAGGTGGCCATTAGCCTGATTTTCACGATTTTCTTCGTGACGATCCTGATTGGCGCAGCGGCTGTACTCTTCCTCGGCCGGGAAACGAAGGGTCAGGAACTGGCAGAGTAGATGTAAATAAATACAAGCGCAACTTTTGTGCGGGTCTGCCTGCCTACGGAAATGGAGGCTGGACAAGCGGCATAAGGTTGATATAAGAAGAGGCATAGCCCTGACATGACCATGGGCTCATGCCTCTTTTTGCTATGTTCAAGGCCCTGTTTTTCATGCTCCATCGGTCCGATAGACGGCACTTTGGCGATATCCTATAATGACACTCGGGATGTCCATAAGGGAGGGTTCAGGGGGAAAAGTGGGGTCTGGACTCAGAATAATGGAGGTTAATCGAATCATGAAAAATAGTATTAAAATGGATCAAACGAATACAATGGCTAAAAAGCATAAGGTGAGTGGAACGAAAAGTGCCAATGAACTGATCAGGGCTTATAGGTTAGAATTAAGCAAAATTGCTGGCAACATGGAACCGATCACGGTGAGTCGGGCAGTAACTCATCGGAGGGGGAAAAAGGCTGGTAAAAGAGCAGGACGAGTCAGTTTACTTCTCAGTGCCTTTGCGATTGCTCTTGGTCTCACGATGGCAGCTCCATCTGCGGGAGCCCAGAAGCTGGAGAAGGGCGTTCAAAGTGAGCATGTGCTGCAATTGCAGGAGCAATTGCGGGATCTGGGTTACTTCAAAGCCGGATTGACCGGATATTACGGTTCCATTACCAAAAGTGCTGTACGCAAATTTCAGCAGGCTCAGGGCCTGAGCGCGGATGGAATTGCAGGCCCGGCGACACTGAATAGACTGAACAAAAAGGCCAAAGCCGAAGGTGAGACGCTGCGCCAGTTGGCGAAGCTAATTCACGGGGAGGCGCGCGGGGAATCCTTTGAAGGACAGGTTGCTGTAGGGGCGGTCGTCTTGAATCGGGTGCAATCCAGTGCATTCCCGTCATCCATCCCGCAGGTGATTTTCCAGAAAGGGCAGTTCACCGCAATTGATGATGGTCAGTTCAATACAAAGCCGACGGCTACTTCTTATAAGGCAGCGCGTAAAGCTTTGAATGGTGCTGATCCGACGAATGGTGCGCTCTATTATTACAATCCGAAGATTGCAACTTCGCTATGGAGCAAAAGCAGGCCGACTCTCCTGACGATTGGGCAGCACGATTTTACGAGATGAGACAGGTTGAGGCAGTAGCTAGAGCAAATACATTTTCTTAATAAAAACAAAGAATCCCAGCTGTGTACTCTGCTCTTCTGCAGGCACGTGGCTGGGGTTTAACAATGATGTTATCGCGGACAAATGATATCTTAGTATGGAAGCAAATATAAGCTTATAAATTTATTATTACTGTTGGACCGTGATAGGAATATTCAATGAAGTAGGCTCTACGATGGTCTCTCCGGTGTCATAGTCATAGATTCTGTTGAAAACCAATTCAATGGATTCCAGCTTGTCAGGGTCATCTGTATATACGAAACCATAGCCCATATTATCCACGACTACGCCGTCATATTGATGATAAACATAAGGCTTCCTCATGAAATTACGATCTGCTGAGATGGGTTTACCCGTATTGGGATGAATGGAATTCAACCCGTAAAATCCGATATTTTGATCCGTGGTATTTTCTACACTGTAGACGATTTTGATATAAGTCATATCAGGACCGATATCTTCTTGATTCAGAATAGAAATGTTTTTTCGGGATTCCTCAGGAATCTCAAGAGCCTCTAATAATTGAACATCCATAATATGAATCGTTAATGGCCCGAATTCAATACTTTGCTTCAGAGGCACAGCTTTTAACAATTGAAGTTGTCCGCCGTAATCAAATGTACCTGTATCTCCAGGTTCGGACAGAAGCGGTGATGGTTCACTTTCAAAAAGCTTATCCTGAAGGTCACTGGCAGCTTGCTCGAATGGATTATAATCTGGCTTAAGTCCTTTGTATGTTAGTTCGGCCCGGAAAGGCTGTAAACCGGATTCCAAGACAAGCTCAGAATCAGCAGGATGAGGCTGTAACGGAGTGATTTCCAGTGGTGTAGATGTGACGTCATTGGAGCTGCCTGAACCGCCCAAAAGTGCGAGAGCGAGCAGTAAATGAAAAACAAACATAAAAAGCGGCACCCTTTCTCTTTGAAAAATAGCAATTCAAATACATCGTATATAATCATAACAAAACAGCTCATGGTGACCATGAGAATATGGGCCTAACTTCAGCTAAGAACATATTGATAAGTTCATGATTTGGTCTAGTAGCAGGGGCCTATGCCAGACAATGTGGGTTCGATCGATTGTTCATTTTGAAATGTAACCTATACTCCATTCTTTTTGTTCCAAGTTATTCTACATAGACATGAGAGGAAAAAATGCTTCACCATTGGATTCATCTGCCTAATCCTGTACAATGGATAACGATAAAAACAACGGTAGATTAAGGATGGATCAGCACGATGAGAATTATCATATCACCTGCCAAAAAGATGAAGATCGATACCGATCTGATGACCAGCGCGCAGATGCCGCGTTTTATAAACGAGTCAGGACAGCTGTTGAGTGTGCTCCAAAAGTTATCCTATGACGAGCTCAAAGCGTTATGGAAGTGTAATGATGCAATCGCCGAACAGAATATGGAACGTATTCAAAAAATGAATCTAAAAGCCAATCTTACGCCAGCCATCTATGCCTATGAGGGCATTCAGTATCAGTATATGGCAGCGGGTGTTTTTCAGCAGGAAGAACTGTCGTATCTGGAGCAGCATTTGCGCATATTATCCGGTTTCTATGGCATGTTGCGGCCTTTCGACGGGGTTACACCTTATCGGTTGGAGATGCAGGGCAAACTGCAAGGTCCGGGCTTCAAAACGCTCTATCAATTCTGGGGCAGCAAGCTTGCAGATCAGCTTCAATCAGAAAGCAATTGTATTCTAAATTTGGCTTCCAAAGAGTACAGCAAAAATATCATTCCTTTTCTAAGCGAGGAAACCCGATTTATCAATTGTGTGTTTGGACAAATGGTCGATGGAAAGTTGGTTGAAAAGGCAACCCGCGCCAAAATGGCCAGAGGTGAGATGGTGCGGTACATGGCTGAGCGTAAGATTACAGATGTGGAGGAGATCAGAAGCTTTGATCGGTTAGATTTTGTTTTCTCCGAAGAGAAGTCGGATGAGAGTAATTATGTATTTATATATCCACAGGAGAAATAGCGAAAATTCATAGGTCAACGGGATGTTCACAGCAGCTCAAAGCCCCCTTCACCAAAACCAGCTAATTTGGCTGGTATCGTGAAGGGGGCTCTTCTTTAGACGGTTACATTTTACTCCACATGTGCACTCAATATACAGGTTTTAATCTAACTCAAAACGACATACCAACTACCTCGCCCCAATATTTGTACCGGATGGCGTACCCGAGCCAATCAGATCACTGCCTGCAGCAAGCTTCAGGAAATTACCCAGTACTGGCGTCCCATCGCTGCTGCGAGTTACAGATGGTACTAGGGAGACAAAGTCGTCTGCACTCGCGAGCAGGCCTTTGTCATTTACGCTCTTTTTGTTTTTCCACCAGACGTTGGTGCTGCTGACGTCGGTTCCGCTTGTTTTGTCACTGGCGCCGCCCTGGAAGGACAGATTATTGGTGAAAAGATGGGTGCCTACATCGAAGGCAAAATTGCTTTGGCCGTTGTTCCAGGACGTGTTGTTTTTCATCTGAATGGAACCGGGATTACTGTTGTATGTGAAGCCATGTTTTTTATTATTAAAGGCAATGCTGTTTTCCACAATATGATTCACAGCAATTTTCTCGCCGCCCAGCTTGAAGCCGTTGCCATCACTGTTGGAGGTGGATGTACCATCTAATGTTGCGCCGTTGGCATAAGCTATGCTGTTACGGATCGTTACGGCGCCAATAGCCCCCGTATCCGTTTTGCTGTAGAGATCCCATCCATCGTCCACATTATAGGCAGCGATACATGCGTCGAACAGGTTACCTGGGCCTACCGTTAATTTAGCGGCAAAACCGTCTGCATCCTCGCCATCATCCGGATCGTAGTTGTTATGGGAATAGGAGCGAATAATCTCATTGTAAGCAGGCCATTCACTCTTGGCAGCAGTCGAGGCGTACCGTCCCAGCTGGATGCCCGTATCGCGATTATGGTGAGCTTCAATCTGTTCCAGGCGATTGTAGCTACCACCGATAAAGATTCCGTTATCGCCCGCGCCTTTCACTTCAAGCCCTTTAACCAACCAATAATCCCCGAACATCTGCATACCCCGATTGGTGGATGAGAATGCTTGGGCGGAGAAATCGAAGACAGGCTTTTCCGTTCCGTAAGCGACCAGATTTTTGCGCTGTCCAGACGCGCCGCTGTTGCCTCGCTCAATCGTAACGGTTTCCGAGAAAGTGTAGGTTCCGCCCCGCAAAAAAATGGTTTTGCCCGGAGGGATTTGAGTCAGTGCATTCGCAAGTGTAGTCGGGCTTGCCAGCGTTCCCGGATTGTTTGCTGATCCGTTAGGAGCGACATATAAATCACCAGCAGCGAGTGCAGCAGGAGTTGTTGCAGCTGACTGTTCCGACGAATTTTGCACACCACTTTCCGTAAGTTCCATCGCACCAGCTAATCCACCACCTAATAGCATTAGAGGAAAAGCGGTGCTCAAACACAGATAAGCCATTTTCGATTTCCATGAACGTTCAGAGCGTACAGATGGATAATTAGAGACAGAAGGGAACCATTTCATTGTGAAACCTCCTTGGTTAATGGGATAGTGCATTTCGGTAGAGCACAGGTTCATCGTAAAACGTGTAAGCGTTATCAACAATAATCATTTCATTGGGTCACCTATACAAGCCGGTATGTCAGATGTCGAGGTCACAAGTGCTGCTATTTAAAAAGTGATGCATAATCCTTACATTGGCTGATCGCCTTCATTTAACGAGCAATCGTCTGAAATGAACGCGGGAAAGGGGGCAACAGGATGACAAAATGGCATGAAAACAAGGTTGATCCACCGAAATGAACCTCGACTACATGAAACTTGGTAAGGTCAGACTTGATTGGAAAAGTATTTGTCCATGGGTATAACTCAAAAAGCCCCGATAGCAGCTGCTTTAGGCAGCTGCTATCGGGGCAATGGCCATATATCGGTCGGATCCAAGATAATTTTCGATACGGTACTACGTGCTAATCTCTTCTATGTTGTCCTTATTTCAACTTTTAGTAAGGATCAGCTTCATGACTGCGCCGGGATGCTTCTTCCGCGCTTGGTTCATGTTTCGGCTGAACCGTGGCACTGTCATCTGTCGGCACAGACGCCAGTCCTTCAGCTACACGACGACCGTAGTCGGCATCGGCCTGAGTGAAGTGTGAGATCATGCGTTCACGAATGTCCGGTTTACATTTGGAGAGTGCACCAACCAGGTTGCTGACCAGTTCCTCTCGTTCCCAATCTTCAAACGCCCGGTATGTATCACCGGCTTGACCGAAGTCGTTAGGACGCGGAATTTTCTCCCGAACCAGTCGACCTTCAATAAGAGGTTCATGCTCCTTGCCGCGTGGAGCTGCTTCGGACAGACCACCCAGAGAAGAAGGCTCGTAGTTCACATGCGGGTTCTGTCCTGGCGCACGATCAACCTTGTACTGCATCTGACCACCGCTTTGGTTGGTAGCTACGCGATTTTTGGGAGCATTCACAGGCAACTGCAGATAGTTCGCTCCAACCCGGTGACGTTGGGTATCCGAGTAGGAGAAGGTACGCCCTTGCAGCAATTTGTCATCCGAGAAATCGAGCCCATCCACGAGAACCCCTGTGCCAAAAGCAGCTTGTTCCACTTCGTTAAAGTAATCCTCAGGATTGCGGTTCAAGGTCATTTTTCCTACAGGCAAAAACGGAAATTGCTCTGGCGGCCACAGCTTGGTCGGATCGAGTGGATCGAAGTCCAGCTCCGGATGTTCGCCGTCTTCCATGATCTGAACACACAGTTCCCATTCCGGGTAATCGCCCTGTTCAATCGCATGATACAGATCCAGGGTGGCATGGTTGAATTCCTGTCCCTGAATCTCGCTGGCGTCTTTTTGCAGCAGGTTCCGTATCCCTTGCTTCAGGGGTTCCCAGTGATATTTAATGAGCACACCCGTGCCTTCTTGGTTTACCCATTTGTATGTATTGACGCCCGATCCCTGCATTTGACGATAATTGGCCGGTATTCCCCATGGAGAGAAGAGGAACGTAATCATATGGGTAGCTTCAGGACTAAGCGAAACGAAGTCGAAAAACCGCTCCATGTCCTGTGCATTGGTCAACGGGTCCGGTTTGAAGGCATGTACCATATCCGGGAATTTCAGCGGGTCACGGATGAAAAAGATTTTCAGGTTGTTGCCAACAAGATCCCAGTTGCCGTCTTCGGTATAAAATTTCACAGCGAAGCCGCGCGGGTCACGGAGTGTCTCTGGTGAATGCCCACCATGGATTACCGTGGAAAACCGGACAAACACAGGGGTTTGTTTGCCTTTCTCCTGAAACAGACGAGCACGCGTATATTTGGATACAGGCTCATCACCGGCTGTTCCATACGCTTCGAATATGCCATGAGCACCAGCGCCGCGTGCATGGACCACCCGCTCAGGAATACGTTCGCGGTCAAAATGCGTAATCTTTTCGAGAAAATGATAATTCTCCAGCGTAGTCGGTCCCCGGCTGCCGACGGTTCGGACATTCTGATTATCCGTGATGGGGTGGCCCTGACGATCCGTTAAAGTCTCTGGTGACGTGTCTGGGGAATGCTCTGATTGTGAAGAATGATGATTCATGGAGCACCGCCTTTCCTTTTGATGGATTCGAATATATATTTTCCCTGGATCCTTGTTCTATACATTCCTTGTAGTAAAAAAAGCTTGTCACTTAACTCATAGCGTGAGATAATTAACTTTTGCCCAGCGGCCTTTTTTTGAACGAAAAATGTTAAGGGCTGCTTGTATAAGAATGGAGGCTGACCAAGGATTGTCTACACAACGTTATCCTTTTGCATATGACCCGGCAGAGCCCTTTGTATCCCGTTTGGGAGAGTGGGTGGCCGATGTTTTCTACGATATTTTGCCAGAGTCCGGCTTCGAGGTACGGGATGAACAGATTTTTATGGCGTACCAGCTCGAACGGGCCTATGGAGATAAAAAGACCATCATGGCTGAGGCCGGTGTAGGGACAGGCAAGACGTTAGTCTACCTGCTCTATGCGGTCTGTTATGCACGTTATACGGGCAAACCGGCAGTGATTGCCTGCGCCGATGAGTCATTGATTGAACAATTGGTGAAGCCGGGCGGAGATATTGCGAAGCTGGCCGAACATCTGGATCTTCAGGTGGACGCTCGTCTCGGTAAATCACCAGATCAATACGTTTGTTTGAACAAATTAAGTGCGGTAAGATTCGCGGACGAGGATGCGCCTGTCATTGAAGAAGTGCATGAGAGCCTGCCGGATTTCGTGAATACACCTGGAACGCTTCAGGCTTTCCATCCCTATGGTGACCGCAAACAGTATCCGCATTTGAACGATCGCCAGTGGAACAAGATCAACTGGGACCCATTCCAGGATTGCTTTGTTTGTCCAAAAAGACAGCGCTGCGGACTGACGTTATCACGTGATCACTATCGCCGCTCCAAGGACATCATCATCTGTTCCCATGACTACTACATGGAGCATGTGTGGACCTATGAGGCCCGCAAACGCGAAGGACAGCTGCCGCTGCTGCCTGATCACAGCTCGGTTGTCTTTGATGAAGGACATCTGCTGGAAGAGGCAGCGCTGAACGCACTCAGCTACAAGCTGAAACACCGCATCTTCGAGGAACTGGTAACTCGGCTTTTGGAAGGGGAGATTCGTGAGTCCCTTGCAGAACGTGTGGACGAAGCGATTGAGAGCAGTGAGCGACTGTTTAGACTGCTGGATACGTATACGGTGGCAATTCCAGGCTCAGAACGGAAGGAAGTTCGTGTAGAAGCGCCGCTGCTGCGTGAAATTGAACGTCTGACCAGTGTGCTGGATGCCATCGGTGAAGAGCTGGTATTTGAAAGTGGACTGTTCTCGCTGGATGGGTATCAGATGCGAGTAGTGGAAGAACATCTGGATATGATTCAGACAGCATTGTCCCTGTTCCGCAAGGAAGATGGCTACATCTGCTGGGCTGAAGAGAATGAGGACGAGACGACACTGTCCATCATGCCTCGCACGGTAAAAGAAATCCTGAACGAGCGCGTGTTCAATACCGGGATTCCCATTGTATTCTCGTCGGCAACCTTGTCAGTGGACAATTCCTTCCGTTATGTGGCAGACAGTCTGGGGATTGATGATTTTGTATCATTCTCGGTGGCTTCTCCATATGACTATGCGGATAAAATGCAGATGAAGATTACAGATCAAGCTGTACCCGGTCACCCGGAGAACGAAAATCGGATGCGAGATGCTGTGTCGATGCTTCAGGAAAGTGGCGGCCGTGCGCTTATTCTGTTCCGTACCATGGAAGAGCTGCGAACGTTTAAACAGGACATCGTTCATGTTCCGGAAGCGCAGGGTCTGCGATTCATGTACGAAGGCGACCGGGAGATCAGTGATCTGATTGCAGCGTTCCAGCAGGATGAGGAGAGTGTGCTGTGCTCCGTCAATCTGTGGGAGGGACTGGACGTTCCGGGCCCTTCATTATCCAATGTCATGATCTGGTCGCTCCCGTATCCTCCGCAGGATCCTGTATTCAATGCTAAACGCAGTGCATCTGCGGCACCGTACGAAGAGATTGATCTTCCATACATGCTGCTGCGCGTGAAGCAAGGTCTGGGACGTTTGATTCGCACAAGCAGTGACTCGGGTTCTGCGGTTATTCTCGATGAATCGCTGTATACCAAAAAGGAAGCCAAAGACCGCATTGCGGCCCTGCTTCCCAAAGGTGTGGAATGGACCACGTTGACACACTGATTGGTTTAGTTGCATGTTCTTAAAATGCTTCCTTATCGAAATAAGTTCTTGTTCTCTGCAGATGAATCATCTGTAGGTGAGCAAGAGCTTATTTTTTATTTTGATATGATATTGAGGGTGCCTGGAGTGGAGTTTCCCCTTACTCCTAGCTAAGCGTGAAGCAGGTTCATGGAGCAATTGAACGCAAATAGGCTGCCCTCGGTCAACATGATGAGTTAAGAGGCAGCCTTTTTTGGGAGTACAGATTATGTTGTGTTAAAAAATACCCATGCTCAAATAGCGTTCCCCGGTATCCGGCGCAATACAGAGCACTCGGTGGCCTGGCCCCAATTCTCGCGCAATGCGCAGTGCGGCCCAAGCCGAAGCACCAGATGAAGGGCCGAGCAGCAGCCCTTCCCGGGCAGCAAGCTGCCGCATGGTATCCAGTGCATCCTCATCGGACACCTGGATAATGGAGTCCCACACGTCGGTATTCAGAATGTCCGGTACGAACCCCGGACTTGTACCGACGAGCTTGTGGGGACCCGGCTCGCCGCCGGATAGCACGGGTGAACCTTTGGGCTCCACCGCATAGATCCGGATATCCGGCAGCTGCTTGCGCAGCTCTTCACCGGTTCCGGTGATGGTGCCGCCTGTGCCCGCTGTTGCAATAAAAGCATCCAGCTTGCCCTCCATCTGCTGCATAATCTCGGGAGCAGTCGTAACCCGGTGAATGTCCGGATTGGCCTGATTCTCGAATTGCTGAGGAATGAAGCTGCCCGGGATGTCAGCATGAAGCTCTTTCGCTTTGCGGATAGCCCCGGGCATCCGTTCAGCCGCAGGAGTGAGCACGACATCTGCGCCATAGGCTTTCAGAATGTTGATGCGCTCCTTGGACATATTGTCAGGCATGACCAGAATGGCCTTATATCCTTTGGCTGCAGCATTCATGGCGAGACCGATGCCTGTATTGCCGCTGGTGGGCTCGATGATGGTTGCGCCAGGAAGCAGCAGCCCTGCCCGTTCAGCCTGAACGATCAGATTGTAAGCGGCACGGTCCTTGACACTGCCGCTTGGATTGAAATATTCCAGTTTGACATATACGTCAGCAAAGTCACTGCCTGTGAGCCTGTTCAGTTTTACAGCCGGCGTCTGTCCGATCAACTCGGTCACATCTGCGGCAATGCCTGTATATCTGGTGGATGGTTGGTTACCCGAATTCAAATTCATGAAGTACAACTCCTTGAGTAATGAGACGTCTGAGAAAATTTTCTAATCATAGAGTCTGTTCACCTTAGTATAGACGACAGGCTTTTTTTGTTTTAGTAAGAATTCATTCCACGTCTAATATAGGTTCATCGTTGATAACGATAACGTTCCATTCCATCTTAATGAACCCGGCCGCTTCGGGTCAACCTGTATTCCGGTTCAAGCTACATGCGCTGCGTCAGATCAATATGCAGATGTCGGCTGAGTTCTTGCTTGACTTCATTACGTGCAAACGTCCAGAGCATGTAGAACCGCTGCCAATATCCCCTGCACAGGTAGACGGTTTCGATGCCATCCTGTTCACGTTTTTCCTCAAGAATTTTGACACCGCGTTTCCGCATCTGCTGCCGAACTGCCAGCATTTCTTGTAGTACCTGATTTTGAATGCGGGTCAGGGATAGAACGTACACCTCGGACATTTTCAGCAGAAGTGAATCCAGGGTGTGAATATCCCGTTCAAGCACATCCAGCAGCAGGGCATGCACGACAAGGCTTTTAACCAATCGATGGTCTTCATCCGTAGGAGATGGGGCGGAAGGGGAGGATGACATACATTCACTTCCTTAACCTTGAATTCGAACATATATATTTACAGAACATGTGTTCTTATATTATAATCAATATATGCAATGATGATACGGAATACAACAAGAAAAAATTGGGAGTGGGCATTCAGCAGGCCATGTACATTCATGATGGGGATGATTGCTCAGGACAAGCATACTCCAAATTTTAGGTATAATTTCTGGGTTATGCAGGAAACCTAAGAGCGTAAGAAATGGCCTAATGCAATTGCAGCACTGGATTCTTAAGCTTTCCGAGGTTAGTGGGGAGAGGTGTTCATTTTCGGTTGGTTGGTTTAATTGCGGGAGAATGGCCAACAAAAAAGCCCCTGCCTTGGGCGGCGGGGCCTGAACGTACTGCCGATTTCAGCGGCAGGATGAAGAACAATGCATAGAAAGTTAAGCTAAATATTGAGGTTTCTCGTACAGAGCTTCTTTTTCCAGGATGACCTTATAAGGTCGTTCCTTCCCCTTAAGCGAGGGGCCGATCGTGATTAGCGGGACGGCCGGTTTGTGGAAACGATCTTCTTCCTTAGGTTCCGGAACCGGTCGTGATGATTCGGGCGCAGAGCTGAGGCGTACCTTTTTTTCGCTGCCCCAGCGCTTGCTTATTTTTTTCATTTCCGGTTTCATTCCGGTTCGCCTCCTAACAAATCGTTGATGGCGTTGAACAGTTGACGATTCTGTAGGTCAATCTGTTGAAATACCGCCTCATCCGCTTCTATATGTCCAATAATATGAACCGTAATCACATACCTCTTGGCTACAGGATAGCATAGCAGATATTCTTTCTCAAGGTAATCGTCATACAGGTTAATCTTGATTTTATTTTCACGGTAAGAATCAATGACCAGAATGCGTTTTGGGTCATCTGGCTCTTTGTCGTCATTGGCAGACAACTCATATTTTCTCCCCGGTTCCCCTACATTACCACATAATTGCTCGATATAACCACTGTCATCTGTACGGTATATGGCTGTACCACGTACTGCGAATGGAGGATGGGACACAAATGCCGTACGAAGGGCATCACTCATTCGGTCGAGCATGACGGCATCCGCTTTGCGAACCCGCAGCAACTCTCTGAAGAACCTCAGAAGCTTTAGCAATTGCAGCCGTGCTTCTCCTTCAGTCACTTTATGCTGATTGATGATTTTCTCCAATTCTGGATCTACCCATCGTCCTTGTTCTTCTATACTGTCAGCAATTTTGGAGCATGCAACCGACACGGCTGGCGCCCACTTGCCATCAGAACGAATCTCATAGACCAGTGGATTCAAGCCAAGAAGATCAGTAGGCATACGCAAGCCCTCGATTTTTGCAGCATCCTTGATGTCTGTAATATCCTCCGGAAGAATGAAAAAAATACGCTTTCGTCCCAAACGGCCCATAAACAAACCCATTTCCAGCATTGTATTATCCCTGACAGATGCATAGTACTTCCCGCGAATTTTGGATATATCATCCGGATGAAAAATAAAAATGGCAAAGTCCGTCGTGCGCACCTCTGTTTCCAGATCGTCCATCGTATAGCTGCTTGGATTGAAAACACCGGAGTACCAAGGAGTAACTTCGGCTGAGAAACGCAAATTTTCGTGTACTGCGGCTGCAATCGGCTTCGCTTCCAGCGAGCAGCCAATAAAGACTCTTGGCTTCAACGTTTTCATCAATCCGCCTCGCTTAAACGGTAGTGGGAATCAATTGTTATATTATACCATAAAAAGCAGAGTAAGTCTGGAAAACGTCCGCGCTGGTCAAGAATGAGCCGATTTTCGTTTGCTATAGTGTATGTGAAAGCTCCCGAGGATTCCTTCGAAATTCGCACAAAAATAAAAAATAGCCCCAATTTGTCACGTTTGGGTGACTGACAGTTATATTCGCCATCATCGGTCATAGAATGAAGGAGCAGGTTGCACCATTAGTAAGCATTGATTGTCCTGGTGTGGCTGTTTGCCTGCTGGAGCCGCCCAGAGCATGCTTTATGCGCATTTTTGAAGGGTCTGCTGTTTAGACCCGTCCACGTCGGTGTTATATAATAGAAGAACAAGCAAGTTAGCTATAGAAGTTTAAACTGGATAGAGAAATTACATGTTTTTTATCAGACGGTCATTTACACGGAACGAAGAGTGCAGAACCCATCTGGAGAAGCGAAGCACTCGCGTTTATCACCGAATTTTTCCCTTAGGAGAAGGGAATCAAAAAAATTCCGGGGATAACAGCGATCGGAAGAGGGTACTGCAATCGTAGTGGTTAAGTGTAAATTTCATGAGTCAAACGTGTGATGTTCGCCAGTTTAATTGAAAGAGCTAACCACAAACAGACAGAAAGGATCAGGATACCATGAGTTCCCGAAGGACAATCTCCCCAAGGACGATCTGGAAACGTTACGATCTCTCATACACTTAGCGCCCCTTGTAGAGTAAACCAACCGTATTCACAAAAACGGCTGACTCTGCGAAAGAGGGGATTGGAATGAATATTCGAAGGACAAATACGATGATTTCTTCCAGGCTTGCCTTTTGCAGGGTACGGTCGGTCTAAAAACCAACCTACAAACTGCGAGGGAACCTGAATGAAGAGAACATCGTTAACCAAACAACACATTAAGGCTGAGGCGGGAAAACTCGCCATCATGCTGCTCGGTACTTTTATTTTGGCATTTGCTTACTATCACATTAATTTTCAGAATCATTTATCGGAGGGCGGATTTGTCGGTCTGGCCCTGCTCGGAAAATACGCGACGGGGTTATCGCCTGCCATTGGCATGCTGTTACTCGACATTCCGGTCATGATCCTGGCCTGGTTCATCAAAGGCTGGAAGTTCATGATTCAGGCGCTGATTGGCGTCGGCGCATTCTCCCTGTTCTATGACGGCTTTGAGCGATACTCGACATTGCAGATGTCATTCAACGGAAACCTGTGGATTCCTGCAGTCCTATCCGGCATATTGACGGGGGTAGGCGCAGGGATCGTGCTCCGATTCGGCGGAGCGACAGGCGGAGATGATATCCTTGCCGTGCTCGTTAGCCGCTGGAAGGGATGGAAGCTGGGAACCGTCTTCTTTGTCAGCGATGCGTTTGTGCTGGGCTTATCCCTTTTCTTTCTTCCGGTAAAAGAAACTTTATATACCATTCTGGCCGTGTGGATTGCCAGCAAAGTCATTACGTACGTGGTCAGTGTTCCGGTACGCCGGACCGTTACGACCTCAGCTGTGAAGGTATCCATACCTTCCGCAGCCAAGGCGGTGACTTCCCCTGCACCACGGACTTCAGTGGCGAGAGGAGTAACACAATAAATGAAAGGTACCAAAAAGTCCTTTTGACTGCCTGAGCGGCAGTGAAAAGGACTTTTTTTGTTGCTTTTTACACGGAGAAGCTGTTTTCATATGGTTCACTATCAGAGTGATGCACAAACCTGTCAGGGTTTAATGGAAGAAGCAATCTGTCCATCCTGGTTGTGAATAATAGCCCGAATGTTCTGCTCTCCGCTGATTTCCTTGGCGGCATCCACCGCTTCAGATTTGGTGTCAAACGTGGATACATATTGGGATTGACCCTCTTCCTTAATGGCCCAGCCCGATTCCGTAGGTACGACGTGAATATTGTCATGGCTTTTGGAAGAGGAGACAGGTTCTGAATGGCGACGTTTGGAAGCAGAACCGCTATCATCCGATGACCGGCCCGAATCCGTTGAACCCGATGCAGGGTGGTTCTCATCCCATTCTTCGGCTTTGGCAGTGGCTATTGCTATTGCGCGTCCTTCCTCATACCCGTCATCCAGCAGGGCATTGGCGATTTCAATCGCCTTATTTCGGATACGGGGCTCCAGATTTTTCATGGATACCGGATAATCATTCTTATTCCAAGGCATGTCTGAATCCCTCCTAGAGAGTAATCTTGGTTAGTTGTATATTACCCTGTGGGAGAAGGGATAAACGACAAAATGGACTGGCTGTGAAGGGGTAATGATTTGTCATACCGAGATGGCATTCCTATACTTTTGCAAGCTGGAGGGGTATAATGCTGTCACATGTACAAAAAGTCCAATACAGGAAAATAAAAGGAGTACAATCTAATGTTCAGTCTAAGTCTGGCTATTCCGATGCTGTTTACCATGCTTATTCATGCCGCAGACAGCCTGTCTTATGCGCTTCGTCTTGGCGGGCTAAGAACTCGCAGAATTGCGCTGGCCCTTTCCTTGTCGGGGATTCTGCTGCTGGTATCACGTACATCCAACATGGCCCAGGGACCGATGGTAGGGAATTTGGTGGATAACGCAACAAATGGAGGGAACTCACATTTTGCCGTGCAGCTGCACTGGCTGATGGGGGCGGCAACAGCAGGGACTGCCATGGCCATATTGTGTTTTCCAACGATGGTGAAGCTTGCGTCCAGAATGGTTGTGCATTTTGAAGCAGCGGGGTCCATTCCGACGATGGTACGCGGATTGCTGAACGGCACCAAAATCAGAAACGCAGCCTATTATATTACGCCGCCTTCCTGGAAAATGGCTAAGCGGCTAGTGCAGCATGGAATGCCGAGACGTTTGATGACGCTTAATGTAGCGGTGAC
Organism: Paenibacillus xylanilyticus; assembly: GCF_009664365.1. NCBI lineage: Bacteria > Bacillati > Bacillota > Bacilli > Caryophanales > Paenibacillaceae > Paenibacillus > Paenibacillus xylanilyticus. The sequence goes on along the minus strand of NZ_CP044310.1, from coordinate 4,408,547 downwards.
AGCCATTTATACGACGGGTGTATTATCCAGTTTGTACGCAGCTTACCTGTATCCAGGGCAGGCCGTGGCTGCCTCCCAATCGACAGGGCTGATTAACGGAATTGCGACCATCTTGCTGACGATCCTGATCGATCCGCGAATTTCCCTGCTCAGTGATAAATCCCTGCGAGGCGAAATCCGTTTGGACCGAATGAATCAGATCTATGGCTGCATGCTGGTATCCCGTTTATTCGGCACGCTTGTGGCCCAGCTGCTGCTCATTCCATTTGCATACTGGATCGGCTGGGTCGTCAGCTGGTTGTGAAGAAGTAAATGGAACAGGACATCAGGGGAGTGATGCTGCGCAGAACACGTTAATCCTCTGTTGTCCTGTATTTGCGCATGTGAACCCATTCGATAAAAGGCAGCGTAACCATGGAAAGTCCGAGCAGCGATAATAGCAGGAGGCTTGGCTTTTCATGAACCCATTGATCTATGCCAACGGCCACCAGAATGAACAGGGTCAGTATAAAATATCCCACCTTCGAGCTCTGCTCCGTAATGCGTCTGCCCAGTTCCTCATCCTCACGCACCCCATCCCGATCCTCTTTGGTCCCCCAAGTCAGGGCTGACAGGAAAAGGATCGTAACTGCACCAAGTGAAGCAATATCATTTAATCCAATGTCCCTTCCTGTTGCAGTACGATAAATAACGGTAGCTAGCACAATAAATGCAGCAGCACCTGTAAGTGTCATTTTCCAATGCTTTATTTTCATTCTGAATTCTTCCTTTCGTACTGAAATAACTGCTCGATGGTGACCTCAAGCGCCTCGGAAATGGCAAAGGCGAGCGGAAGGCTGGGGTCGTATTTGTCATTCTCTATGGCGTTAATGGTTTGTCTGCTGACGTCGCACAACTCGGCGAGTTTGCCCTGGGATATGCCCAGCTCTTCACGCAGCAGCTTAATGCGGTTTTGCATGAATCAACCTCTTTTCTTGCCCCTAGGTTGTAAAGAACTCTTTACAGCTGTATTGTAAAAGGAAAAAAGTGTAGGTGTCAAGAACTCTTTACATGTCTTATCTGATTCAAATAGGAACATGAAAAAAGCAGGAGTAACGGTGATAACCCGCTGCTCCTGCTTTTTTGGACCGTGTTTTGGTTCCACGGTCAGGCAGTCGTATTTAATTTATTTGAAGAGGACTGCATACTCGCCGTATCCCTCTTTTTGCAAGTCTTCCTTCGGTACAAAGCGAAGAGCGGCGGAGTTAATGCAGTAACGCATACCACCCGCTTCGACAGGACCGTCGTTAAACAGGTGCCCCAGATGGGAATCCCCTTCACGGCTTCTGACTTCGGTACGAATCATGAAATGGCTGAGATCTGTTTTTTCCTTCACGTTGTAATCACGCAATGGACGCGTGAAGCTTGGCCAGCCGCAGCCTGAATCGTACTTGTCCGTTGAACTGAAGAGAGGCTCGCCAGAAACGATATCCACATAAATTCCGTCACCGTGGTGATCCCAGAACTCGTTGTGGAACGCTGGTTCCGTTGCATTATTCTGGGTCACTTCGTATTGCAGTGGAGTCAGACGCTCTTTCAGATTGCTTTTATCCACATTGCCGGACCAGTTGCGCTCGATGAAGTCTTCACGTCCGGAGCCTTTGCGATACCGTTTGTAGTGAGCCGGATTTTTGTGGTGGTAGTCCTGATGATGTTCTTCGGCCTCATAGAATGGTTTGGCAGGCAAAATGGGTGTGAAGATCGGTTTATCAAACCGTCCGCTCTGCTCCAGAGCTGCCTTGGAGGCTTCTGCAATCTGACGCTGTTCTTCGTTGTGGTAGAAGATAGCCGTCTGGTATGAAGATCCCCGGTCATGGAATTGTCCACCCGTATCCGTCGGATCGATTTGCTGCCAGAATAACTCGACGAGCTTCTCATAAGGGAAGATGGAAGGGTCGAACGTAATTTGAACGGCCTCTACATGTCCTGTCGTTTCCGAACAGACTTCCTCATATGTTGGATTCTCGGTATGTCCTCCTGTATAACCCGATACGATCTTGTGGATTCCGGGCAGTTCCTCAAAGGGGGATACCATACACCAGAAGCATCCGCCTGCAAATGTTGCTTTTTCGCTTGAATGTTGTTCCATGCTATAGTCACTCCATTTCTGATGAAGATTTATGAATTTGGCTTACACTTCTATTATATCCTGAATTGGCAAGCCAACCAAGCCGGACAGGGACAATTAAGCACAATAGTCATGTTAATGAATAATCATCAGGTCTTTTTTCGCGAGCGAACACGAAACAGCAGTAAGACGAGGGCCATAATGGCAAAGTATCCTACAAAAATGAGCAGACTCGTCCAGATGGAAGTTTCCGCTTGCGCGCCCGCATAGGCAAAAATTAAAATGGCAGGCATTTTGCCAATGGCCGTAGCCACCATGAACACCCAAAAAGGTGTGTAGGTAATGCCGGCATAAATATTGACCGCAGTTTGAGGTACAACGGGAAGCAGGCGAAGCGTCATAATGCCCATAAAGGGATGCGCCTCCATCCAGGTGGTAAAACGACTCAATCCACGGATGCGATCCAGGTAAGCTCTGGCCTGATTACGAAAAGCATATCTCGCTCCCGCATAAACGAGCAGTGCTGCGAGGGTGGTCCCCACCCAGCATACCCAGGCTGCTGTTGTGGTGCCGTAACTGTACCCCAAAGCTGCGATTACAAACTTGTAGGGAATCACAGGTACCAACGCAAAAAGCATTGCTATGATAATGAGAAGGGGGATGGACTGATTCTGATCGGTCCATGCCAGCAGTTCATATCTGTAAATAAACGTGACTCCGGCGAGCAAAACATACAAGAGGAGCCATAACCATTTCCGCAAATCCCCAAACGCTCCTTTCAGGTCAGGGCACTACTCTAATCTCCTGATCCTACATGCCTTTCTATCCAAGTGTACCACGTTGGACCGGGAACCGGATATTTCAATCCTTCTTGCGCTGATCAACTGGCATGTTGCTGGCTGAAGGGTTACACTATAGGTCGTGGAAACTTAGAATTCATCTGAAGGTGGAATGCTTATCATGGAAACAACGAAGCGAACCCGAGCTGGGATCATCGGACTTGGGGGTATTGCTCAAAAAGTATACTTGCCCCTGTTAACCGCGCATCCTGATGTGGAAATTGCCGGTATTATGAACCGTTCTCCAGAGCCGGTAACGGCTGCTCAGCATGCTTATAGATTAGATAACGGAACGACGGATCTGAAAGAACTATTGTCCTGGGATCTGGATGCCGTTTTTGTACATACAGCAACGGAAGCACATTTTGATATTGTCATGCAATGTTTGGAGCGGGGACTGGCTGTATATGTGGACAAACCGCTGTCCTACACCTTGCGGGAATCTGAAGAAATGACTGCTTTTGCCGAGGCGCAGGGGCTGCTCCTTGCGGTAGGTTTTAACCGAAGGTTTGCACCGATGTACCAGAAAGCGAAAGCGTGGATGCAGGGTGGGCAGGGGTTTGAATCCCTGATGTTAACGAAGCATCGGACAGGGACTCAGCATCTTCCTGCAGCAAAAACGATCTATGATGATCTGATTCATATGCTGGATCTGATGTTATGGTATTCGGATCATAATGTGGAGCTGGTTCATCAATGGATCCGCACGAATGAGTTGGACCAGCTTCTTCATGCTGCCGGATCAGCCAAGCTTGGAAGAAAGGCCATCGGCCGATTCGATATGGTGCGCGAGGCGGGGGCTGACCTGGAGAAGATCGAACTCCACGGCGGAGGCAGATCGGTGGAAGTTGTAAATATGGAAGAAGCCAGATATACCGAACGCGGAGAGCTTGAACGCAAAGAAACTTTCGGCAGCTGGGACTCCATATTAACGCGCAGAGGATTTAGCGGAGCCGTAGATCACTTCTTGGCTAACCTGGACACGCCGGACGATTGCATCATAAGCTCCAGTCACGTCATGGATAGCCATGAGCTTGCAGAGCAGCTGGTTCGTAAGTGATTTTTGTTGCAAAAGGGATAAGAACATAACTTATATGGAGGAATGACACAATGGACGAATATGAAAAGGAACGCAGAAAACAGATCGAGGAAGCGGTCGTAGAAACCTATAAACAGGAAGAAGAAATGATGATTTTGGTATTTGCCCAGTGGTGTGCCAATCATGGACTGGACCCCGAAGAAATGTACCGGCAAGCTTACCCGGATCAGCAGAGCAATGAACGGCTGCAGCAAGTGCTGCAGCTGGTCGTGCCGAAGGAAGAAGCCGGAGAGATTCCGGATGATACGGTACTGGGTGTGTTGTCCATGTTTGGCAACGAAGACTTGGCCATGGTGGTATCGGAGGCAATCGCCGCGCGCAAATAAGCAGAATGTACGTATAATACCTTACATCTGTTCCCGGTGAATGAGCCGGAATTCCTTTGGCGACATGCCGAACCGGGAACGGAATACGCGGTGGAAATACGTGTAATTGTTAAACCCCGACGATTCGGCGACATGCTCCAGCGTCATCGGACTGAAGATGATCCGTTCTCTGGCCATGTTCAGCCGTACGTCCAGGGTATACTGCATGATACTTTTGCCAAACGCTTCCTTGAACAGATGAACCCCGCGTGACACACTGATGCCCACATGGGTTGCTACATCTTCAAGTTTGAACAGGGAGGAAGCATTCTCCTCGATATAATTTTTTATTTCATACGCCACATAGTTGGTGTTGGTGATCGTCGGATGTTCAGAGAGAAGACGATCCACTTCCAGACATAAGATACGCATGTAGTAACTGGATATCTCTGGATATGGATTGGAAATTCGGCGCTGCTCCAGCACGAGTTGACGGAACAGGGTCAGCAGGCTTTCGGTCAATTCGACCTTAATCCGGTTTGGCCTTTTGTGGCGTTCCCACCATTCATCCACCCAGGAACCATTAAAAAAGATGTGGTAGTCACCGCTCTCTACGAGTCGTTCTCCCATCGGATTACGTTCATTGTCTATTTTGAGTTCATAAGGCTCGTCCGGACTGAAAAGAAGCAGATCGCCCGCATCGACGAGTGACATCTCACCGTCTATTCGTGCCCGGCAGCGACCGTCGGTCTGCAGCCTCAGAAGGTAGTTCTTAACCCCGTCGGGATGAATGCCCGCATAGGGTTTGCGGTGAAATGAGAAGCCTGCTGTAAGAACCTGGCAGGAATAATCGGTCGGCATTGGCATACTCCTTGCAATTTGAAAATTATGACCAGATAGTTCATGTTTCGATCATATTATTCATTTTAATTGAACCCAAAACGGAATACCATAGTATTAAATTCAAGGCACTAAACATTCATCACAGCTTCTCACCATGCGTAAGGAGATGAACGTCACATTGGAGAAATTAAAAGCAGGCATCATCGGGTGCGGTAACATCAGCGCCATCTATCTGGAGAATCTGAAAAATAGCCCGCTCATTGAAATTGTAGCCGTAGCGGACTTGATCCGTGAACGTGCTCAGGAACGGGCAGATGAATTTAATATCGCAAACGTTTACAATGTAGATGAGTTGCTGCAAAATAAGGAAATCGAGCTTGTGCTGAACCTGACGGTGCCTGGCAGTCATGCCATGACCGATCTGGCTGTGCTCGAATCAGGCAAGCATGTCTATGCCGAGAAGCCACTGGCCATTTCGCTTGAAGACGGCCGCAAAGTCATTGAACTTGCGGAAGAGAAGGGATTGTATGTTGGTTCCGCACCGGATACCTTCCTTGGATCAGGCATTCAGACGGCACGTCAGGCTATTACAGACGGTCTGATCGGGAAACCGATTGCGGCGACTTCTTTCTTCATGGGTGGTGGACCTGAAGCATGGCATCCCGATCCCGAGTTCTTCTACATTGCAGGAGGAGGACCTATGTTTGACATGGGACCATACTATCTGACAGCGCTGGTTACATTGCTGGGACCTATTCGGAGAATCAGCTCTTCTGCAGGCATTCAGATCACCGATCGTGTTATTGGCTCGGGACCGAAGGAAGGAACGCCTCTCCGGGTACAAACTCCGACGCATCTGGCAGGTACCATCGATTTTACCGACGGAGCTATTGCAACGATGATTACCAGCTTCGATATTCGTGGAGCTTCGGACTTGCCTCGTATTGAGATTTATGGAACCGAAGGCACGCTGAGTGTACCGGATCCTAACTATTTCAATGGGGAAGTGAAGCTGCGCAGATTCGGTCAGGATACGTGGGAGACGGTAACCCCTGTCTTCGAGAGCAGTCAGAATGAACGCGGAATTGGTGTTACCGAGATGGTCGAATCCATTCGTGCCGGACGGGAACACAAAGCCAGCGGCAAGCTCGCGTATCACGTGCTAGAAGCGATGCATGCATTCCAGCGCTCTTCTCTGGAGGGCAAGCACGTTATGCTTGAGAGTACTTACGATCCAAATGCAGCGACCAAAGCAAATGAGGATCCAACAGAAATTGTGCAATCGAATTAAGGGAATTCAACTGATTTAAGTTGAAGTTCAAGCACCACAGCAAGATGGTTTTTCCATCTGGAATAACCAGTATTGTTACGTTTAATTTCAGGATAGAAATGCTCTAGATTTTCCACACTATTAAAACAAACTTGTGATCTGAACGGTACATTTATGCAGTTCTTGGTTCATTTAATCAGCAATTATTCGATATTTAATCCAGGGAGGAATCGCACTTGAAACTCGGCGTATTTTTGGTACTATTCGGAGGACGTAAATTGGAGGATGCACTTGATTACGTAGCATCCAAGGGTTTGAAAGCAGTAGAGATCGGAACTGGAGGCCATCCAGGCAATGCACATTGCAACCCGGAGGAGCTTTTGAACAATGAAGCAGCACTGAAAAACTTTAAAAATGCAGTGGAATCACGCGGTCTGACCATCAGCGCACTGAGCTGTCACGGTAACCCGCTTCATCCGCAAAAGGATATCGCCAAAGGTTTCCACGATGATTTCGTGAAAACAGTTCAATTGGCACAAAAGCTGGAAGTTCCTGTAGTGAACACATTCTCCGGATGTCCGGGAGACCATGAAGATGCGAAGTATCCAAACTGGCCTGTTGCACCGTGGCCGAATGATTTCCAGGAAGTGTTGAAATGGCAATGGGAGAACAAAGTGATTCCGTACTGGACAGAGTGGGGCAAGTATGCAGCAGATCACAATGTAAAAGTAGGATTGGAGCTGCACGGTGGATTCTCAGTGCATACTCCAGCTACATTGTTAAGACTGCGTGAAGCTGCAGGGGAAGTTATTGGTGCCAACCTGGATCCAAGTCACATGTGGTGGCAAGGAATTGATCCGGTGCAAGCGATTCACATTCTGGGACGTGAAGGCGCGATCCATCACTTCCATGCTAAAGATACAACGATCGATCCGGTAAACGTAAACAAATATGGTTTGACAGATATGCAGGATTACACAAACATGCTTGACCGCGCTTGGCAGTTCCGCTCGGTAGGTTATGGTCATGATAACAAGACTTGGGCAGATATTATCAGTGCCCTGCGTCTCGTAGGCTACGATTATGTTGTAAGTATTGAACACGAAGACGGTCTGATGTCGGTTGAAGAAGGATTCTCTAAAGCTGTACAAAATCTCCAGCAAGTATTGATTGAGGAACCGCTGGGCGATATGTGGTGGGTTTAGAGCTATACTAGGGGGAAATTGAATATGATTAACGTCACCATTTGGAATGAGTTTGTCCATGAGAAAATTCACGATGAAGTAAGGGAAGTCTATCCGGACGGATTGCACCGGGCGCTGGCAGACGGACTCGGCGGCGAAGGATTTGCGATTCGGACAGCTACACTGGATCAGCCTGAACACGGCTTAAGTGATGAGGTGCTGAATTCCACAGATGTGCTGATATGGTGGGGACATATGGCACATGATCGTGTAAGCGACGAGGTCTCACAGAAGGTTGCACAGCGAGTACTGAACGGCATGGGACTGATTGTTCTGCATTCCGGGCATTTCTCCAAACCGTTCAAGGCCTTGATGGGCACCAGTTGTGATCTGAAATGGCGTGTAGCAGACGAGCAGGAGATCGTATGGTGCGTCAATCCTTCTCATCCGATTGCGGATGGGATTGAAGGTAAGATTGTACTTGAAAAGGAAGAAATGTACGGTGAATTCTTCGATATTCCGGTACCCGATGAGCTCGTGTTCGTAAGCAACTTCCAGGGTGGGGAAGTATTCCGAAGCGGCTGTACGTTCCGTCGCGGCGAAGGTAAAATCTTCTACTTCCGTCCAGGCCATGAAACCTATCCGACGTATTACAAGCCGGAAATTCTGAGAGTGATCAGCAATGCAGTAAAATGGGCGTATCCTGCCCGCAGCTTCAAGCCTCAATTTGGCAAGAGCGAACCTGTAAGACCATTTGGTGGCGTGCTGGTCTAGGCCGCAAAAGTAGTATCTGATGGGCAAATGAAACGGTATACCTAAGAACCCTTCTCCGAGTCAAGTATGACTGTGGCAGTTGGGTTCTTTTTGGGTAAGATAGGTACATGGGCGTTATACGATATTTGCCATGGTTCATCGAATCGTCCTGAGGTATACTTGTTGTATAGTCAAAGTACAAAAATGCCTATTTAATTTTAACTTTTTTACGGCAGACGTTTTCTTTGTGACGTAAATGTGTTATTATGAAATATACTAACTAAATGTAAGTTCAGTGATCTCTAAAGAGGTGATTAATGTGGAAGGCCAAGATTTACGGATGTGTCCGCGTTTTGAGACGGCATTCTCGTTTTTAGGCAAACGCTGGAACGGTCTGATTATTCAAACGTTGATGAGTGGGTCTAAGCGATTCAAGGATATTTCCAACCTGATTCCGTCAATGAGTGACAAGATGTTATCTGAACGGATGAAGGATCTGGAGAGTGAAGGTATTCTGATTCGTCATGTTTATCCCGAGACACCGGTTCGTATTGAATACGAGCTAACAGAAAAAGGGAAAGCTTTGCAGCCTGTCATGAATCAAATTCAGGACTGGGCAGAGCAATGGGTAGATTAAATGATTCATATGTCCAGGCTCAATGATATGACCTGACAACAGAGAGCTCTTGATTTCGCTGAAATCAGGAGTTTTTTGTCTTATAGGCTTACTTAGTCAACATCGCTTGTCTGTTCAATATACAGGAATGTAGAAAGAAACCACCTTTTTCCTGCAGTCCTTGCACATATTGACAGAAGTTATAGTATAATTTAAGAAAAATGGCCGCAGGCGGCCGGAGCGAGGAGGCCACTTGTCATGAGAGAAGAAAGCTTATCCCGTGAAGTACGCTACGGCAAACAAGATATTGCGGAACTTGAGAGCGCATCCATTCAGGTTCATCTGATTTACAAAAAAGCTGCGGAACTGTTTAAATATTATGTTAATCCCCGCACGGGGAACCACCAGGACTCAGGGGAAGCAGTTCCACTCGGAAACAGCACTGGGCAGGAACTGGCTCCGGTCGTCCTGCAAAAGTGGATTCAGACATCGTCAGGCTGGAAATGCATTGGTTGTGAGTTAAGATATCCGGGATCTGTGCAGGATAAGCTGGATGATGATTTTGAACGCGGTCAGCTTATTGGAGCTTCCGGGAAACGAAGATATGTGAAACCTGAAATGCTAATTCAAGCCATTGTATGGTCTCAATATGAAAAAATCAGGCTGCTGGCACCCTGGCTTGGTGATGAAGCTTTTTATACTACAGAAGAGCTGGATGTCATCGCCCGGTACATTGTACCGACATACTTCTCAGAACGTCCCCTGCATGAGCAGGGCAAGCTCTTCAAGATTCACCATCCGTACAGTCAGATCCCGCTGTATCAGGAATACGTAACAGCTCCTACATTCTGCGTACAGATGGATGGAGAACTGCTCGAAGGGCTACTTTTGACAGGTGTATATGTGTCCGAGGAACAGTTCCATGGGCTTAATCCGTACCTGAAAAATGGGGACGGGGGCCGGACTTATATGCAGGCTTGTGTTCAATAGAGGGTAATTAAATATAAGGGTTGAACGATCCGAACGAAGGAGCCCGCATGCGGGCTCTTTGTGCTGCAGGAAGGAATATGGAAGAAAAGTAACGGCATTGACACTTTTTTTGAATGAATATTGTGCCATAATAGAGGTTATGGACAACAGGGTGAAGATTTTACGCAGGGTGGTGTTACCGACATGATGAAGAAGTTCCCCGGTTACATCGGTTTATGTTTGCTTATCATGGCAATTCTAGCCGGATGTACAGAGACACAGCCTTCTGAACAGCCGGTGGTCAAGGAGACCGATACTTCCAATACCATTACCGTTGCTGTCGATGGAAGCACTTTTTTGCCTGATGCAACGAAGTCAATCAAGAGGGATTTTAGTGAAGGACTCACGCTTAAGAAGGCGCTATTGAACAGTGGTCTGGTTGATTTTACGGCCGACGGCAAGCGGATTCAATCCGTAGGGGAAGTTTCACTTGATTCCTCGCTAAGCTGGGCAGTTAAGCTAAACGGCAAGGATATTGATCCGGAAAATTGGGGCATGGAGCTTCATGCCAAGGATGAAGTGATCATTTACGTAAAAGCCGCCGACAGTAAAGGAGAAGGTGTTGCATATCAGACAACCCTGCTCAAGATCAGCGGCGGCAATATTATGCCAGACCTTAATCGTCAATATGCGGGTGTCTATATCCAGGAGTGCACGGTTCGGGATGTACTTAAGTCCAGCGGCATCGTCCGAATGTCGGAAAATAACAAATACGTCGTTTCGGTTGAAAATGTTGTTCCACGCATGAATCAGCGTTGGGTGATCATGGTGAATGACAAGGAACTGATGGAAAACGGTTTGGATATGAAGTTGAATCCACGGGATGCGGTTAAATTACAGTTAACGGCATCTTAAACATAATTATAAAAGCCCGGACCTCTGCAGGAGGACGGGCTTTTTTCATGTCACTTATAGATTAAGCTCATAACCGAAAGGTGATGACTTTAAGAACTTAATGCTTAGATGCGGCAGATCTCATTGGGACATAATTCACAATGGCAGATGCCTTGGAGCATTTTCAGGTCCTTGATAACAATCATGCCGTTATCATATTCAATAGCATCTTTTTTGCGCAGATCGCTAAGCATGCGGTTCACACTTTCACGGGTAGCTCCAATCATGTTGGACAGATCCGTGTGGGTAATTTTTTTATGAATAATCACGTGATCGCCGTGAGGCTCGCCATAGGAATTGGACAACCGGATCAAGGTGGAACAGAGCGCACCAGGTTTGCCGTATAACATCAGGTCACGGAATTTGGTTTGAGTTAAGCGGTGATGTATGCCCATCCATTTCATAAAATCAATGGCGAAGTCACAATGCTGACAGATCAGCATCTCCAGGTCTTTGTGCTCCAATACACCGATTTCACTGTCTTCCAGCACTTCGGCCGAGAACGTATGCTTGGAACCGAAGAATGGATCTGCCTGACCAATCATATCACCGGACTGGTACATGTACATGATAAGCTCTTTGCCTTCATCCGTTGATTTGGTGATCTGGGCACGACCCCTTTTCATATAATAAAGCTTGTCGGACACATCACCTTCCCAATACAGGTGGGTCCCTTCAGGATAGGTACGGTCTTTCATGGTTACGAGCAGATGATTGAAGTTCACTTCCGAGAAACAGTTGGTATTGCCGCGTTTTTCCATGACACTCAGTTGTTCTCTCATAAGTCTATCTCCCCTTTGTATCCACCGGAGGGGGATTACAATCATGCTGCACTCCGCGCTCCGTGGTTCGCCGCAACCGTTACCGTCCTGACTAGGGTCATCTCCGCCGGGGAGGACGGTACAAATTGCGGTGGTTCAATTTTTAAGTTCAGTATATACCTAATCTTACCGTTTGAGGGGCATGGAAAGGGGGCAAAAATGGCGAAATTTCAAACATTGTGATTAAATTCACTTTAGAGAGGGAAGGCTGCATTTGACAGCCATATAGTTTATATAGGAAGTGAAAATGACCAGTGGAAGGAACTCAAAAAACTTAAATAAAATTTGCTATACTTTGTGAAAATAATCACATAATTAACCTTTTCGACATGTTACGATGGGTACGTAAAGAAGAGAGACAAACCAAAAAAACAATACGAACCTTTAGGAGGATGAGGGAGATGGCTGTAAAGAACGAAGTCGCCCCAGCAAAAGAACCGACAGCAGGTCAGTATATTCAAACGTTAATTGACAAAGCGAACAAAGCACACGCAGCATTCATGTCCATGGATCAACAACAGATTGACCGCATCGTGCAAGCCATGGCACTGGCAGGTCTGGACAAACACATGATGCTTGCCAAAATGGCGGTGGAAGAAACCGGCCGCGGAGTGTATGAAGATAAAATCACGAAAAATATCTTTGCAACAGAATATGTGTACCACAGCATCAAATATGACAAAACCGTGGGCGTGATCGAAGATAACGAGTATGAGAGCTTCCAGAAAATAGCGGAGCCTGTCGGCATTATCATGGGGATTACACCGGTGACCAATCCGACATCCACGACGATGTTCAAAGCGTTGATTTCCATCAAAACACGTAACCCAATCATCTTTGGGTTCCACCCTTCAGCTCAGAACTGCAGCCGTGAAGCCGCCAAAATTCTGCTCGAAGCCGCGGTGAAGCATGGTGCTCCGGCCGACTGTATCCAGTGGATTGATGATCCTTCCATGGACCGCACGAATGCACTGATGAATCATAACGATGTGGCGCTCATTCTGGCGACAGGTGGATCAGCAATGGTACGTGCAGCGTACAGCTGTGGTAAACCGGCACTCGGCGTGGGACCAGGGAACGTACCTTGCTTTATCGAGAAAACGGCAGATATCAATCAGGCTGTAACGGATCTGATCTTGTCCAAGTCATTCGACAATGGTATGATCTGTGCCTCCGAGCAAGCGGTCATCATCGAAGAACCGATCTTCGATCAGGTGAAAAAGAAAATGATTGCGAACGGTTGTTATTTCGTCAATAAGGATGAAGCTGCGAAATTGACTGCAGGTGCCATCAATGCGGAGAAATGTGCGGTTAACCCGGCGATTGTCGGTCAATCGGCAGTAACCATTGCGCAAATGTGTGGTATCGAGGTTCCGGCTGGCACCAAAATTCTTGTAGCAGAGATTGAGGGCGTCGGCACCAAGTTCCCGCTGTCTGCAGAGAAATTAAGTCCGGTACTGGCTTGTTACAAAGTAAAAACGGCAGCTGAAGGGATTGAGCGTGCTGCGGAAGTGGTTGCCTTTGGCGGCATGGGTCACTCCTCCGTTATTCACTCGAATAACGAAGAAGTGATAAGCAAATTTGCGGATCGTCTGCAAACGGGACGGATTATCGTGAATTCGCCATCCACACACGGCGCCATTGGGGACATCTACAACACGAACATGCCGTCATTGACCCTGGGATGCGGTTCATATGGCCGTAACTCGACCTCATCGAATGTCACTGCCGTCAACTTAATCAACGTGAAAAGGGTGGCTCGCCGTACCGTGAATATGCAATGGTTCAAAGTGCCGAACAAAGTGTATTTCGAAAAAGGAGCAACGCAGTATCTGGCCAAAATGCCTGATATTACTCGCGTAGCCATCGTTACGGATGCCATGATGGTCAAACTGGGCTATGTGGAAAAAGTGGAGCATTACCTGCGTCAACGCCAAATGCCGGTCGCAATCGAAGTATTCTCGGATGTAGAGCCGGATCCATCAACCACAACGGTAGACCGTGGTACGGAAATGATGCGCCGCTTCCAGCCTGACTGCATTATCGCTCTTGGTGGTGGATCACCAATGGACGCTGCCAAAGCCATGTGGTTGTTCTACGAATATCCGGACACGGACTTCAACGATCTGAAGCAAAAATTCATGGATATCCGTAAACGGATCTACAAATACCCACGCCTTGGATCAAAAGCAAAATTCGTAGCGATTCCTACAACGTCGGGTACAGGATCGGAAGTAACATCGTTTGCCGTAATCACAGATAAAAATCTGGGCAACACCAAATATCCACTGGCAGACTATGAGCTGACTCCGGATGTAGCCATCGTGGACCCTGAATTCGTCTATTCACTGCCGAAAACAGCCGTTGCAGATACAGGTATGGACGTACTGACTCATGCTATCGAAGCGTATGTATCGGTTATGGCCAATGATTACACGGATGGTCTGGCGATCAAAGCCATTCAGCTGGTATTCCAATACCTGGAGCAATCGGCGCTGCAAGGGGATAAACTGGCACGTGAGAAAATGCATAATGCTTCGACGATTGCCGGTATGGCTTTCGCTAACGCGTTCCTGGGCATTAACCACAGCTTGGCGCACAAATGGGGCGGACAGTATCACACCGCACATGGACGTACCAATGCAATTCTGATGCCGCACGTCATTCGTTATAACGCGAAAAAACCGACGAAATTTGCCTCATTCCCGAAATATTCGCACTTTGTAGCAGATGAGCGGTATGCTGAAATTGCCCGGATTCTGGGATTGCCAGCACGTACTACAGAAGAAGGGGTGAACAGCCTCATCAATGCAATCCGCAAACTGAACAAAACACTCGGTATTGAGGAATCGTTCCAGGAAATCGGATTTAATGCCAAGGACTTTGAAGCTCATGTGGATTATCTGGCCGATCGTGCTTTCGAAGACCAATGTACAACCGCCAATCCGAAACTGCCGCTGGTGACTGAACTGGCGGACGTTTACCGCAATGCCTTCTACGGACGATTCGAATAAACAATTATAGCAACAGGATTTAGGCAATAGGTTGAGGGTTCCCCGGGAGGGGAGCCCCGATTGCCGTCTTTTTGTCGATGACGGAATCCTTTGAGGATCCGTTGAACGGTTTGGTATTCACACAATAACGGAGAGGGCAGAAAAAACTGAAGAAGCGAAGCGCTCGCCTTTATCACCGGATGTTCACCTTTGAAAAATTAAAAATAAAAAAATCCGGGGATAACAGCGATCGGAAGTTGTTCTGCCCGCGTAGTGACCATGTGGATTAAGCATTCGTCAATGAGACACATCAGCAGGTGGAGTGAGGAAGTTCACTAACTTTGTGATAAAAATCACAGATGGTGAAACCCGCAAGACGTATACTGAAAATGTAAGAAAAACATCCATCCCGCGGTTCCGGTTCCCATGTAGAGAGAACGTGTTCCGGCTGATATGTGAAAAAGTTCACATTAATCGCGGCTCTGGGCACAGATGAGACGATTTTGCTTGCACCCTGTCATGTGTCCGGAAATCCAAATTTGTGGAGGGATTACTATGTCGGTGATCGAAAAAGACGTAAAACAACAAACAGGCTGGAGAAACTTTACGAAAGGCACATGGACCAAATCCGTGGATGTGAATGATTTTCTGGCACACAACCTGTCTCCGTATTACGGGGATGAAGCATTTCTCGCAGGGGCAACACAGAACACCAAAGACCTGTGGGACATCGTATCTGATCTGACCAAAAAAGAACGCGATAACGGCGGTGTACTGGATGTGGACGTAAACACTCCGGGAACGATCGTGTCTCACCAACCAGGGTACCTGGATCAATCCAAAGAACAGATCGTCGGTGTGCAAACCGATGCTCCATTCAAACGTTCCATTCAGCCAACAGGCGGAATCCGCATGATGATTGATGCATGTCAGGCTTACGGCTTCGAAATGCCTCAAGAAGTCATTGATATATTTACTAATATTCGCAAAACACATAATCAGGGTGTATTCGATGCATATACATCCGAGATGCGCGCAGCGCGCAAAGCTGGCATCATTACGGGTCTGCCTGATGCTTACGGCCGCGGCCGCATCATTGGCGATTACCGCCGGGTTGCTCTGTACGGGGTGGACTTCCTGATCCGCGCCAAAAAAGGAGAGCTGAACGCTCTTGAAGTGGATGTCATTGATGAAGATGTCATCCGTCTGCGTGAAGAGTTATCCGAACAAATCCGGGCTCTGCAGGAATTGAAGCAGCTGGGCGAAATGCATGGCTTCGATATTTCCCTGCCGGCTACCACGGCAAAAGAAGCGTTCCAATGGCTGTACTTCGGTTACCTTGCTGCGATTAAAGAGCAAAACGGTGCTGCGATGTCCCTTGGACGTGTATCTTCATTCCTGGATATCTACATTGAACGTGATCTGCAGGAAGGCCTCCTGACTGAAGAACAGGCTCAGGAACTGGTTGACCATTTCGTCATGAAACTGCGGATCGTCAAATTCCTGCGTACACCGGATTACAACGAGCTCTTCAGCGGTGACCCGACATGGGTAACCGAGTCTATCGGCGGGATGTCCGTGAACGGGGAAACACGCGTAACGAAAAACAGCTTCCGTTTCCTGCACACACTGCACAATCTGGGACCTGCACCGGAACCAAACCTGACCGTACTCTGGTCTACCAAACTTCCGGAAGCATTCAAAGAGTATTGCAGCAAAGTGTCCATAGAAACGAGCTCCATCCAATATGAGAATGATGATCTGATGCGTCCAATCTACGGAGACGATTACGGGATTGCCTGCTGTGTATCGGCCATGAAGATCGGTAAACAAATGCAGTTCTTCGGCGCTCGTGCCAACCTGGCGAAAGCACTGCTGTATGCGATTAATGGTGGACGCGACGAGAAATCCGGAGCACAGGTCGGACCGGAATATCCAGCCATTACAAGCGAAGTATTGGACTACAATGAGGTCATGAAACGGTTCAAACCGATGATGGAATGGCTGGCTAAACTGTACATGAATACCCTTAACGTAATCCACTACATGCATGACAAATACAGTTATGAACGGATCGAGATGGCTCTGCATGACCGTGATATCGTACGTACCATGGCCTGTGGTATTGCCGGCCTGTCCGTTGCAGCCGACTCCCTGAGTGCAATTAAATATGCAAAAGTGAAACCGATTCGTAACGAGCAAGGAATCGCCGTTGATTTTGAAATTGAAGGAGATTTCCCTTGTTACGGTAACAATGAAGACAGCGTCGACAGCATCGCGGTTGAACTGGTAGAGAGCTTCATGGGCATGATCCGCAAACATAAAGCGTACCGCAATGCCATTCCAACCCAATCCGTACTGACCATCACATCCAATGTGGTCTACGGCAAAAAAACCGGTACAACACCGGATGGACGTAAAGCAGGCGAACCGTTTGCTCCAGGTGCTAACCCGATGCATGGACGTGACAAAAAAGGCGCACTGGCATCTCTGGGTTCTGTAGCCAAATTGCCTTACGAACACAGCCTGGACGGTATCTCCAACACATTCTCGATTGTGCCTAAAGCGCTCGGTAAAGAGTCTGATACCCGCAAATCCAATCTGGTTGCCATGATGGACGGTTATTTCGGTCAAGGTGCTCACCATCTGAACGTGAACGTGTTCGATCGTCAGCAGTTGATTGACGCCATGGAGCATCCGGAAAACTATCCACAATTGACCGTAAGGGTTTCCGGCTATGCCGTAAACTTCATCAAACTGACGCGTGAGCAGCAGCTGGATGTCATTAACCGGACCTTCCACGGTTCGATGTAATAACACGGTAAACAGGAGAAGATCACCATCATAAACGCACAGCGGATGCGGATACAGAAAGGAAGAGGCAGCATGGTTAACGGACATATTCATTCACTCGAAACTTTCGGGACGGTTGACGGCCCAGGCATCCGCTTTGTGCTTTTTATGCAGGGATGTCACCTGAAATGCCAATATTGTCACAACCCGGATACATGGGCGCTTGATGGAGGCCGGGATATGAGCGTGGAGGAAGTTCTCGCAGAGATCGAGCCATACTTGACCTATTATCGCAGTTCGGGAGGCGGACTTACGGTATCGGGAGGCGAACCGACGCTGCAGGCTCATTTCGTCGGCCAGGTCTTCAAAGAAGTGAAGCGGCGCTGGGGACTGCACACCACCCTGGACAGCAACGGCTACAATGAACCTGATCGTATTCTTGACTTGTTGGATCATACGGATCTGGTCATGCTGGATCTGAAACATATCGATGATGAAAAGCATATCAAGCTTACCGGGAAATCGAATGAGAGAACACTTCGGATGGCTCGCTGGCTATCGGATCATGGAGGGAAAATGTGGATTCGGCACGTATACGTGCCAGGCATTCATGATGATGAACAAGATCTGCTTAACCTGGGGCGTTATATCGGAACATTGAATGGTGTGGAGAAGTTTGAGATTTTACCGTATCACCAGATGGGCATATACAAATGGCAGGCACTCGGAAAAGTATATCCGCTTGACGGCGTTCCTTCTCCTACCGAAGAGGAATTGGAACGGGCTTATCGTTTAATTGAACAGGGGCGGAAAGAAACGACAGACACACTTGCTCGGGCAAAATGATCCATATCCACGGGGCCGATAGAAAATAAATATTCCATAAAATGGACCCACTCTTCAAACAGTCTTTGCGACAGACGTCGCAAGGGCTGTTTTTTGTTGCATTTTACATGAGGATTACGAAATGGCTTGTTCAGTGAAGGATTTTATCCCCTCATTGATGAATTGTCATCCTTACGATGGTAGCTCCGGCTTTTTATAATCAGAGTGTAAAACCAAAT
Organism: Paenibacillus xylanilyticus; assembly: GCF_009664365.1. Taxonomy (NCBI): domain Bacteria; kingdom Bacillati; phylum Bacillota; class Bacilli; order Caryophanales; family Paenibacillaceae; genus Paenibacillus; species Paenibacillus xylanilyticus. Next base: position 4,389,937 of record NZ_CP044310.1, on the reverse strand, counting down.
GCGCAATATCCGAGGAGGGTCAACGACGATGAAAAAAAGAATGATAATGCTGCTCTCACTGCTGCTGGTAACGTCTTGGACGCTGGCTGCATGTTCGGGCTCAGGGAACGAAAATCCGCAGGGAGCCTCAGGCGCCGAACCGGAAACGAGCAAGGAACCGGTGGAAATGCTGCTGCGTCACACCCAAGTAGGGGCGGATAAACAAAAAAGGCTGGCCATTCTGCAGGACGTCGTCGACAAAGTGGAAAGTGAGGTCCCTAATCTGACCTTTACGCTGGACGGGGTTGAATCGGATGTGAACCGGAAGGAGAAGCTTCGCGGGGAAATGGCGGCCGGCAATCCACCGGATATTTTCGAACTGTTCGGCAGCCCGGACTCCAAAGTGTATGCCAAGGAAGGCATGCTGCTGGATCTGACACCGATTTTGCAAGAGCTGGGCATTCAGGATCAGTTTACATCCCTTGAACCATTCACGTATGAAGGCAAAGTGTATGGACTGCCGATTGGTGGTTCAGGCGAAGGTTTCTTCTATAACAAAGAATATTTTGCAAAAAAGGGCTGGCAAGCACCAACGACCATGGCTGAGCTTGATAACATGCTGGCCGAGATCAAAGCCGATGGGAAAGTGCCGCTTGCTTCTGCTTCCAAGGCCGGCTGGGTCCCGCTGATGTTGACGAACCATCTGTGGTCCCGTTATGCCGGTCCCGAGATTACTGCGAAGTTTGCAACTGGTGAAGCCAAGTGGACCGATCCGGGTGTGATTCAAGGTTTTGCGAAGCATAAGGAATGGGTCGATAAAGGGTATTTCAAAAAAGGCGAGCTCGGCTTCGAATACGCAGAGTATACGACTCAATTCACAAGTGGTGAAGCGGTATTGATGTATGACGGAACATGGAAATCATCTGTATTTAAGGAAGGACAGAGCGGGGAATCATTGATCGGTAAGGTTGGATTCTTCAATATGCCGCCGGTAGAGAATGGCGTGGGAGATCAGACTTCCCTCATGCGTGATGTCAATAATGGATATGGCTTCTCGGCATCTGTAGCGGAAGATCCTCAGAAGCTGGAAGCGGTTAAAGCGTTTATCAAAAATTTCTATAATGAAGATATGCAGGTGCGTGGCCTTGTGGAAGATGGAGTCCTTCCTGCCATGAAGCTGGATGAGAAGGTATTAACGGACAGCATTACCGACGAGCTGATGAAGGAAATCGTCGCTGTCCTGAATGCATCCCAGACGTCGTTCCCAGCCTTTGATGCGCTGGTACAGGCGGATGTAACTACGGAGATCAGCAATCTGCAGATTCAAAAACTAATTGGCGGACAGACCACACCAGAGAAGATGGCGGAGGAGCTGCAGCAAGTTCAGGAGGAAGCCAACGCTTCCGTGGAATAATGAATCAACTCTATCCAAAGCTGCAACTGAAGTTACTGAAGGAGGCTGAATATGAACACTTCACTCCGCAGCCCACTCATCTACACGCTGTTTGTATTACCGGCATTGATTTTGTTTGTCATGTTTTTCCTGTATCCGATTGGCAGCTCACTGTACTATAGCTTGACCAGCTGGAATGGCGTTTCGACAGACCCACGATTTGTGGGTTTGTCGAATTACGCCAAGGCTTTAACGGATGAACGGTTTTGGATATCCACACGCAATAATGGCTTTTTTATCGGATTTTCCGTATTGATCCAGGTTCCGCTGATTGTATTATTCTCATTGCTTATTGCCAATGTCAAACGATTAAAGGGAGTCTACAAAACGGCTGTTTTTTTACCTTCCATTATGTCGACGGCAGTCATCGGTATTTTGTGGGGATTTATCTATGAGCCCAACATCGGGCTTTTGAATCAACTGCTCAATACGTTTGGCATTCCGCCGGTGTATTGGCTTTCGGATAATCGTTTCGCGATGCTGTCCATTCTTGTGACCAATGCCTGGCAGTGGACCGGATTTTACATTGTTATGGTACTGGCGGCCATTCTGGCCATTCCCCGTGACCTGGATGAAGCAGCAGCCATCGATGGTGCGACGGCAGTGCAGCGGGCCACCCGAATCACGCTGCCACTCATCAGGCCCATTATTTCGGTTGTCATCATGCTGTCCATTGCCGGAGCGATGAAGGCTGCGGACATTGTGCTTGTAATGACCAAAGGCGGACCGGCCGGCTCCACCGAGGTGCTTGCTACGTATATGATCAAATATGCGATTACCAATTTTAAATATGGGTACGGCAATACGGTAGCGGTTCTGATCTTTGCTCTGACACTTGTGCTGACGGCTGTGTACCAACTGCTCGTGGCAAGGCACAACGAAAGGGTGGAGTATTGATGGTAAAGAATATACGAGCCAGTATTCCTCATGTGTTGTTGATGTTATATTTATTGGCTATTTTATTTCCCTTTTTATTCGTTATCTTCTCTTCATTCAAACAGGATAACAATGAGATTGCTCTTCATCCATTTGGTCTGCCAACGAACTGGGTGTTCAGCAATTACGTGGAAGCCTGGGTCAACGCCAAGATTGGTACGTATTTCTGGAACAGCATGTACATTTCCGTGCTCTCTTCGGCAGGTACCATTATTCTGGGCGCCATGTTTGCTTTTGCTGTAACCCGGATGAGACACCGCAGGTGGAGCCTGTTTCTCTATAGTCTTATACTGGCCGGCATGCTTATTCCGAACAATGCGCTGATGCTGCCCATTTATTTGCTCGTCCGCAAGCTGGGCATATTGGACACGCATCTGGCTCTGATTGTTCCCTATGTAGCGAATGCAATTCCTTTTACAATTATCATACTGGCTGCTTTTATGAGATCACTTCCCGGAGAGATCGAGGAAGCAGCGGTAATGGATGGCTTGAGGGCCCCAGGGATCTTTGCTAAAATAGTGATACCTCTTACAGTTCCAGCCATCGTTACGGTATTTATCGTGAATTTCCTCGGCAACTGGAACGAATTTTTGCTCGCCAATTATTTCCTATCTACAGATAAGCTGCGCACCCTGCCTGTAGGCATGGTCCAGTTTCGTGATCAGTACCAGATGAACTATGCTCAGATGTCCGCAGGAATTGTATATAGTGTTGTGCCTGTCATTGTTATTTACGCCATACTACAGGAGAAAATCATTGAAGGTGTAACCGCAGGCGGCGTCAAGGGTTGATGGCCTACGCGGTTATTGGGGAGAACGGATATGAACTTGCGCATGAAGCTGGCCTTGGCATTTCTGCTGTTAATTATTGTACCGATGTGTGCACTGGGTATCGGGATGTTCCTGGTTACCTCACATACAATTGAGAAGAAATACAACCAACAAGCCGAATATGCCCTCCAGGCCATTAGTTACAATATCGAAAATGTTTTTCAGCAGATAAACAATGTCACGGATAACGGGATCGCCACGTCGGTATTTCAAATGGCACTCAACGCCAAAGACCCGACCAAGCAGGATCTCGGGACCGGTAATCAATTATCGCTCAATGCCAGCCAGCGCAATTTCCGATCTCTTCTATATAACTATCCGTTTATTAGCTATGCTTTCTTATATGATCTGCGTTCGTCCCAGAACAATCAGATTGTCTCCATATTTACCAAGGAAAATTTTGAAACGCTTCCTTTTCAGCAATTCAAGGTACACCCTTTATTTCAGGAAATCCATCAGCTTAACGGCGTGCCCAAATGGCTTGCCCCGCTTGAATATCCCGAACTTACCGGCAACGATCCTGTCTTTACGCAGATCAGGTTAGTGAAGGAACTCAGTTATTTTCAAAATATCGGAATTCTGGTGGTACAAATCAAAAAGGGGGAGATTGATCGCATCTTCCGGCATTTGCAGATCAGTGATTCCGCTCAAAATACGTCCTTTTTATTAATTAATGAAGAAGGTTTGGTCGTCTATGACCCATCCGGGCGGTACAGTGGGGAGAAGATGGAGAACCTCGGCGTAAACGCGGCCAGTTATGGACCCGGCTTCAGCAGCATCCGGACCGTATTTGATGGCACGGAGAGTATCCTGTCCCAGTATCATCTGAAAAACTACGGTTGGAGTTTAATCAGTGTAACCTCGTGGGAAGCGTTGTCGGCCGAAACCAATGTGTTTGCAGGCTGGTCGGTGATTATTATTCTGGTCTGTCTTCTTGCTGCGATGGTCTTCAACCTGTTTTTCATGAATCGGATAACCGGCAATATTGCGGTACTGGTCCGTTTCATGCGGCGAGTCGAGGATGGTGACTTCAACGCACGGGTTGAGGGTAAGGGATTCGATGAGATGCAGCTTCTGGCCCATGGATTCAATGAATTGCTGGACAGGATTGGAAGCCTGTTTCGCCGTGTGCGGGCAGAGCAGCAGCAAAAGGCCAAGGCTGAACTGCGTGTGCTGCAGGCTCAGATCAAGCCACACTTCCTGTTCAATACATTGGAATCTATCAACGGGCTGGCGATGCGAGGAGAGGGACGGAAAGTCAGCGAAATGGTAAACCGTCTTGGCAATATTCTTCGGATCAGTATTCAGGATCAGGAAGAAATTCCACTGGGCGAGGAAGTAAGGCATCTCCAGAGTTATCTTGAAATTCAGCAATACAGATTCAGCGAATTGTTTACGTACGAAGTGCATATTCCTACTCATTTATATGCATCCTCCGTACTTAAACTGACCTTGCAGCCTTTAGTAGAAAATAGCATTCAGCATGGCTTTGAGGGTATTGAGTACAAGGGAGTACTTCGAATCAGTGCGTTTGAGCTTCACCATAATCTGATACTGCAAGTGGAGGATAACGGACTTGGCATTCCCCAGGAAATAATGGGGAGATTCGAATACATGGCAGAAGATCCTCCGGAACATTCGCATGCAAAGGAAGGGGAGCATTCCCTATCCTCCATGGCTGAACGCCGGGGACTTGGCTTACGAAGTGTGGCGGATCGGATACGAATTCGATACGGGGCGGGATATGGCATATTCATATGTTCTGCTCCAGGACATGGGACAGTGATTCAATGCATAATTCCACGATATGAGCAGGGGGATGCCTAGATGAATCTGACGGCAATGATTGTTGATGATGAGCTGCCGATTTTGGAAAATTTGAGACTGATCCTGCCCTGGGAGGACATGGGGATTGAAATTACAGGCACGGCCAGAAGTGGAATAGAAGCACTGGATAAGGTGGCTGATTGCCATCCTGACATTATGCTGTGCGATATCCGCATGCCTACCATGGATGGTTTGGAACTTATTCGAATTCTGCGCGAGCGGGGTGAGTCATGTGAAATTATTTTGCTGACCGGATATCAGCAGTTCGAATATGCCCGAACGGCCATCCGATACAATGTACATGAATACATATGCAAACCCATTGATTATTCGGATCTGGAGAACAAATTACGTGAGCTAACTGAACAAATTATTCAGAAGCGAGTAACAAGTGAGTCTGAACGCCATCGAAGTATAGAAATGGAAAACTGGATCAGGCACAAACATGTGACCGACTTGCTGCGGGGTGAAAAGGAAAACCTGGCATGCTTCCCCGTGCAAAACTCGGAAACGTTGCCTTCTGCTGATCGCTATGTCCTGATTCTTGTGGATGCAGAAGGTTATTTCCGCCATTCCATGGGCTGGACAGCTGACCAGCATCAGCAGTGGCATGATGAAATTCATACCAATCTTAGAGATCTAACCGAAATAATCGAAGGAAGCATCATAACTCACGTCCGTAAGGGAGAATGGGGGATATTGCTCAAGGCTTCGCTTGGATGGGAGACCAGAGCAGATCAACTAGCTCAGCGTATTCAAAAGAGACTTAATGCCATCTTTGCTGTTGACTCAGCAATGAAGGCAAGGATTATTCTTGACGATACGCCCGTATGTCTGGACCACCAGATTATTGAGCGATACCGGCACTGTCAGAAACAAAGTGCCTCGCGTCCTTCAGTTTCGGAATGGATCAAGTCTGCATGTGAGTATATGGATACACATCTGGATCATGATCTTGGCATAGATGAAGTAGCGGATTGGCTTGGTATTAGTTCAAGTTATTTTTGTCAGCTGTTCAAAAGCCATGTCGGGGTTACATTTGTTGAATATATGACCCAGAAACGGATGGAAACAGCAGCGATGTTATTGAGTACAACGGAATGGAGCATTACGTCGATTGGGGAAGCCACGGGTTATAAAGAGCGGCGTTATTTCTCGAAGGTATTTCATAAACATTTTCATATGAAGCCGTCCGAATATAGGCAAAGCCATAGAATAACCACTTCATTGGAGGAGGAAATGCAGACATGAGCTCATGGGGACATTTCACACTGGAGCAAAAGGTAGGTCAGCTGTTTATGTGCGGCTTTCATGGACAGCACGTGGACGAACAGATTATGCGGTTGATACAGGACTACCATGTTGGGGGTGTTATTTACTTCAGGCGCAACGTGGAAAGTGTGGAACAATTGACCCGTTTGTCTGCCGAGCTGCAGAGCTTGGCCGCAAAAAGCAGTGAGCTGCCGCTTATGATCTCGGTAGATCAGGAAGGCGGTATGGTTGCGAGAATTGATAAGGACGGGATTACCCGAGTGCCGGGAAGCATGGCTCTTGGCGCAACGTGTAATCCGGATTACACGTATCAATGTGCACGGATCCTTGGGACCGAGCTTAAGCGGATTGGGATCGATATGAACCTTGCACCCGTTGTTGACGTGAACAATAACGTTCTTAACCCGGTGATAGGCGTGCGATCCTATGGAGAAAATGCGGAGAACGTCGCCGTCCATGGTGCGGCAGCCATTGCTGGATATCAGTCCAGTGGCATAGCTGCAACGGCGAAGCATTTTCCGGGGCATGGAGATACGGCCGTAGATTCACATCTTGGCATGGTAACGGTTCCGCATGAATGGCAAAGGCTGGAGCAGGTGGAGCTGCGGCCTTTTCGCCGGGCCATTGAGGCAGATGTGGATGCCATCATGACCGCACATGTGATTTTCCCGGCCATTGAACCTGAGCCTATTCCCGCAACGTTGTCCCGTAACGTATTACATAAATTGCTGCGCGAACAAATGGGGTTTAAAGGGATTATTATTACAGATTGTCTGGAGATGCACGCAATATCCAAACCATATGGGGTTGCGAATGCAGCTGTTCGTGCAGTTAAGGCGGGAGCAGATTTGATTCTGGTCAGTCATACCCTGGAGGAGCAAATTGCAGCTATAGATGCAGTGGTGGATGCGGTCCGCCATGGAGACATCGAAGAGCAGATCATTGACCTGGCGCTGGAGCGTGTCGTGGAATGGAAGCAAAAACGCTGCGATAGCCAATCAAGTCAACAATCAAGTGATCAATCAAGTCAACAATCAAGTGAACAATCAAGAATGCCATATTCGTTGTCATCTGTTCCGGAGAAGTTGCTGTTAGATGAAATTGCATCCAAAAGCATTACTGTAGTGCATAATGACGGTGTACTGCCATTAAAGCCGGAACAAAATGTGTTGGTTGTATGGCCTGAGGTTGTCCAGCGAACAGAGGTAGATGAACCCTGGTCCCATTCGGATTCACTTGGGATGGTGCTTGGGCAAATCAAAAATCATGTTCGTGAGCATAAGATAACAACACAGCCGTCATATGAAGAAGCAGAACGAATTACTAAAAGTGTAATGGAGGGTGAACAAGTCATTGTATGCACGTACACTTCAGCCGGGGTCCTTCCCAAAGGTCAGCGTTACTTGATTGAACGGCTGAGTGTAAACCATTCATTAATTGTCGTAGCTTTGCGTAATCCCTATGATCTGCTGGAAATGCCAAGGCCAGGAGCTTACGTATGTACTTATGAAAATACACCTGCCGTGGTACGTGCACTTTCCTTGTTAATTACGGGTGAACTGAATCCGAGTGGAAGCTTGCCCGTCCGATTAAGTTAACTTTAAAGGGATAAAGACAGCCTTACTATTATGTGGTGATATCCATCCATATAATGGTAAGGTTTTCTTTATTGAATCACCAATTGAATCTTTGAATGATGATGAAATGATAACTAACTATTTTCATAGTGTTTTCGCTCTATTAAAACTTTACATTTCTAATCTATTATTTTTAGCAACTTTTCCCGGTGACAAGCGTCTAATAGTATGACTTTTTGAGGGGGATATTAATAAAATGGGAGCAGAAGGAGCCAAAGAAAAAGAATGAATTTGAAGAGGAAATTGTCTATACTTACCGCTTTAGCTGTTTTTCAGGCGTTTGCAGCCATTCCTGCGAATGCACAGGCAGCTGATCAGAGCGATTCGACACCAGTGAATACAGCCAAAGTTAAATCCGTTGAGGTTATTAAGAAAGAACAAACCATAGCGGAATCCGAAGTTAAAGATCAATCAGGTACACAGACATCCGATAACGATACAACAGAGGAGACGAATCCTGGATCCACGGATTCATCAGGTACGGACGTTACTCCAGTTGACCCTGCAGCTCCTGCTGAGTCTGAAGATGCAGAAGGTACAGAGGAAGAAGCGCCAGCACCTACACCTGTAGAAGTTGAGCAGCCTTCCACTAGTGGTCAGTCCGGCACTGCCGGTGGAGACCTGACGCTGTACATGAACAGCAATAAAATGGTGCAAGATGGCAAGACATACCTAGCCGGACAGCCGATGGCTGTCAAAAATGGTGTATCCTATGTAGCGATCCGCGCGCTGGTTGACCGAGTTGGCTATGATGTGAAGTACGACAACACGACCAAGGAAACGATTATTATTAGCGGGGAAGATGAGCTGCGTTTCAAGACCAACAGCAAAATCTATACCGTTAATGGTGAAGCAAGAACGATGAAGGGCGCTGCTTACCAACAAAAGAATACGTTTATGGTGCCGCTGACTTCAATTACACAGGCACTCAACATTACTTATACAGTGAACCAATCCGCCAAAACGGTGGTATTGAAACTGAGTACCAAACCGGTAGCCAGTTTCACGGTACCCAAAGAAGTTTTTGCCGGTGACAACGTAACATACACAACGAAATACAGTTCTCCGAAAGGACTGGACATTGTGGATGAGCGCTGGACTGGCCGTCAGGATTCGTTCGACCAACCAGGTACATATACGGTAACGTATGCTGTCCAGGATTCAAGCGGTCAATGGAGTGATCCTTACTCTGTCACAATCCAGGTCCAAAAACCAAATCTTCCCCCTGTAGCGATGTTCACTACAGACAAGGAAGAGTACAAAATGGGTGAAAAGATCACCTACATTGATCAAAGCACAGACGACGAAAACGCGATTGAGACAACAGAGTGGGACAACAACGCACTGGCATTCTTTGTTCCAGGGCCGAAGACCATTACGATTACAGTTACAGACAAACACGGTCTGAGTGACAGCTATTCCAAAATCATCAATATCACGGGCGAAACGTTGTACACTCTCTCTGATTTCAATCAATTGTTCACACCGGTTGGTGGGAAGTTCACCTTCAATGGTGGAGAAGTCCCTGCCATGGAGAAGGTTCCATACACTTACTATGATGAGCAAAGCATTCTGATTCGCAGTAACAGTCCGGAAACGGTCAACAGCGAAGGAATTGTCTATAAGGAATCTTCGATTGGACAAACACGTTTTATGATTCACCACGTGAATAATACAGGCAAAAACGTAAAAATGTACGTTGTGGCTACCAACAACAATATGTATCCGGCAACATTGGAGCAGCAAAACATGGGCTTCGCAGGTCCATCTCCGTTTGCTACTGTAGCTGGGAAGCTATCGATTGACCGCTGGTTCAAATCCATGCAGGAAGGCACTGGCAAATTGGACGTTGTCCTGCAGCCAGGAGAGAGCAAACTGGTTCTTACGGAACTTAGTGCTCTGCCGATGAAGAAGGGCCAGGTAATCTCCCTGTACTCCGATGTATTCAGCGATTACAGACTGGATTACAACATTATTATGATTGAAGAAAACAAGGATCCGCTGGAAGTATGGTCTACGCTGCCAGTACTGGATCGTGACGGTGTTCACAACCGGGGAACTTACCCGAATGCAACACGTGTCATCACGTATGATCAAGAAGTAGGTTCGAAGCCTTCCCGTCTTCCGCTTGGTGACAATGCAAGTGATCCAAACCTGGTCGGAACAGACCCTATGGCTTACACAGATGCTTCCAACGCCGGTAACTTTGGTGTGCTTTATAAAATTACACTGAATAACGTAGCACCGCGTACGCTGATCTCGTTCAACCCTCGTGGTGGTAAATATTCAGGTGTGGCACTGGTTAACGGACAGGTTGTACAAATTTCCGAGGGTAAATCCTTGAGTGCTCCTAACGAGCAAAGTGTACTCTATCGCACAGGCTCATATGGTGAGAGTGTTACCATTCTGTTTTCAGCGGCACCAGGAAGCAATCTTCCTGTAAATCTGCTGTTCACCCCGCTTCCGGCTGAGAAGTAATCTTGACCAGGCAACAAGGAACGGACGGTTTGGAGTGAAAGCTTATATGTCATATACCCGATCACCCCAAAAGTCGCCCGAAGAAATGATCTTCTGAACCGTCAGAGAAGGACTCCATGTGAATGGGGTCCTTTTTAATGATCTGACGTGAACAGTGCGCCAGTCGTTTCGTTGACTCTAATCCGAATTTGAGGCATTATTAGAATTATAATAACAAGCATGGTATCAGCGTTGCATCATTGTAATTCCCATGAAGTCAATGGGTAACATCTGGACGAACAAACCTTAGTAATCTGGCTTTTTGCTAATTTGGATTTGCTCTCAGGATGTATGCATAATGCTTGTATGACAGGAGGTGCTTGAAGTCATGCTGTCGACAGAACAGATAATTAATACTATGTCCTCACAGGGACTTCGCATTACGGATCAGCGGAAGACACTGGCCCGGTTATTTGCCGAATCTCCTGGGTATCTTACACCCAAGGACGTCTATGAATATATGGGTAAGACTTACAGCGGACTGAGCTTTGACACGGTGTACCGGAACCTGCGCGTCATGCAGGATTTGGGTGTGCTGGAGCAGGTTATTTTTGAAGACGGTGTAAAATTCAGAGCGCATTGCAGCGAAGACCACCATCACCATCACATGATCTGTCTGAAATGTCAGAAGACCTATCCGATCGTTTTTTGTCCGATGCAGCTGGCAGATGCTCCAGAACAGTTTCAGGTTGTGGATCATAAATTCGAAGTGTTCGGATACTGCAAAGATTGTGCGGAATACGCTCCGGCGAAAGTGTCCACTGGGCATTCACACAATCACGGGAAACACTAACCATGAAGCTATCCCGCAGAGTGGCACAGGCGCCGATTCGGGTATATCGAAATTATATTTCTCCCTTGAAACCACCTACATGTCGCTTCTATCCGACTTGTTCCGCATACGCAATGGAAGCGATCGAGGTTCATGGCGCAATTAAAGGCTCGCTGCTGGCTGCCAAGCGTATCGCAAAATGCCATCCGTTTCATCCCGGTGGTGTTGATCTGGTTCCGCCAAAGACAGAAAAAACGATTATGGTACATGATGAGGGATGAAGGTGGAGTCATGAACGGCATGATCGGATGACAAGGTCGTAGTTGTACTGCTGCCGACTTGACAAAGAGGGCAGCAGTTCAGTATATTTTTCGTATAATGATTTCCAGTGAAGGGATAAGTACAGACACACCCCCAGTGCAGAGAGCCGGATAAGCTGAGAACCGGTCTGGGAGGAGGATGGAATATGGTCCCGGAGGAACCTCTTTCGAGCGTGCAGTCGTGTATGTAGACGCTGTCGTAAGGCTGAGGCGTGATCCAGCGTTAATGGGCGGTCGAAGGACCGGCAGAGCCTGTGTTTTGCAAAAAGCACGGGGAATTTGGGTGGTAACACGTGAGATCTACTCTCGTCCCATAGGGGCGGGAGTTTTTTGTGTTCTTTTTTAGCTAAGAACGCAAAAGCAAGCATGACATATGAAGGAGGAGAAGTCTTTCATGACTGATCAAAAAACATTTTATCTGACGACGCCGATTTATTATCCGAGTGACAAATTGCATATTGGGCATGCGTACACAACGGTAGCTGGAGATGCAATGGCTCGTTACAAACGTCTGCGCGGTTATGCAGTGCGTTACCTGACAGGAACCGATGAGCACGGACAGAAAATTGAACGCAAGGCTCAGGAGAAGGGGCAGACACCACAGGCATTTGTAGACGACATCGTTGTAGGCATCAAGGAGCTGTGGAACAAGCTGGATATCTCCAATGACGATTTCATTCGTACAACGGAAGAACGTCACAAAACAGTTGTACAGGATATTTTTGATCGTTTGCTTAAACAGGGAGATATCTATAAGGGTGAGTACGAGGGCTGGTACAGCATTCCAGATGAAACCTACTACACGGAAACCCAACTGGTTGATGTGGAGAAGAATGAGAAGGGTGAAATTGTCGCTGCTAAAAGTCCGGATAGTGGACACCCGGTAGAACTTGTCAAAGAAGAATCCTATTTCTTCCGCATGAGCAAGTATGCAGATCGTTTGCTGAAATATTATGAAGAGAATCCTGGTTTTATTCAGCCGGAATCCCGCAAGAACGAGATGATCAACAACTTTATCAAGCCCGGTCTGGAAGATTTGGCTGTTTCCCGTACAACGTTTGAATGGGGCGTAAAAGTCAAAGGCGATCCAAAGCACGTCGTATATGTCTGGATTGATGCATTGTCCAACTATATTACGGCTCTCGGTTACGGATCATCCGATTCATCACTGTATGACCAGTTCTGGCCTGCAGATGTTCATCTGGTAGGTAAGGAAATCGTTCGTTTCCATACCATCTACTGGCCAATCATGCTGATGGCACTAGACCTGCCTTTGCCGAAAAAAGTATTTGCGCATGGTTGGTTATTGATGAAGGACGGCAAAATGTCCAAATCGAAGGGCAATGTCGTTGATCCAGTGACCCTGATTGACCGTTACGGCCTGGATGCACTGCGTTATTATCTGCTGCGTGAAGTTCCATTTGGTTCGGATGGTACGTTCACTCCAGAGAGCTTTGTAGAGCGCGTGAACTCGGATCTGGCCAACGATCTGGGGAACCTGCTCAATCGTACCGTTGCGATGGTGGATAAATATTTTGAAGGCAAGGCACCTGCATTTACTTCAGGCGTAACGGAATTCGATGCTTCACTGGAAGAAGCTGGCCTTGCAGCGGTGGATAAAGTGGAGCAGGCGATGGAAAATCTGCAATTTTCCGTTGCACTGACTGCAATCAGTCAATTTGTTAGCCGGAGTAACAAATATATTGACGAGACACAGCCTTGGGCTCTGGCACGCGATGAAGCGAAACGGGATGAACTCGCATCCGTTATGTCTCACTTGATCGAAAGTTTGCGTATTGCTTCCATCTTGCTGCAGCCGTTCCTGACTCGTGCTCCGCATAAAATCTGGGAACAGCTCGGTATTCAGGAGGGCGAACTTACAGCTTGGGATACGTCTAAGCAATGGGGTGTAATACCAGCGGGTAATGCTCTGCAAAAGGGAGACCCAATCTTCCCACGTCTCGATTCAGAGCAGGAGGTTGCGTATATTGCTGAAGCCATGACTGGAGGCAAAAAAGCGGAACCGCAAGCGGATGGCACACAAGGTAATGCTGGCGATTCTGCGCAAGCATCCGAACCCGTGACTGCACCTGAGGGCAAGGAAGAAATCGGCATCGACGATTTTGCCAAAGTGGAACTGCGTGTAGCACAGGTTATCGCCTGTGAACCAGTCAAAAAAGCCGATAAGCTGCTGAAATTGCAGCTGGATCTCGGTTATGAGCAGCGTCAGGTCGTATCAGGCATCGCCAAGTTCTATTCCCCGGAAGAGATGGTTGGACGCAAGGTCATTTGTGTAACGAATCTCAAACCGGTAAAATTGCGCGGTGAGCTGTCCCAAGGGATGATTTTGGCGGCATCTCATGGAGACCAATTAACACTGGCTACGGTACCGGACAATATGCCTAATGGTGCTCAAGTAAAATAAATTTTGCTGAACATGTAGTCCGATGCTTGATTATATGAAGAATGAAGGTGACCCGATGCTATCGGGTCGCTTTTTTTCTTTCCTCTTGATTGCCCCGCTAATAACGTAGGAAAACAAGCATATACTGTTATGAACTCTGCGCTCCAGGGGAGAATAAATAGGACCCGACCGCTTGACAACCACGTTCAGGTTACCTATAATTCTTTCAGTAATGTTTACGATTAAGAGATGCGGAGTGAAGCAATAGTGAAATGGTATAATGAAACAACTCAAACCAGGGGTGCCCGGATACAGCATACAAGCAAACGTGGCCAAACCAGAACGAAATGGTTATGGAGCAGCTTGCTTATTCTCAGTTTGCTCATGTTGTCGGCGTGTGGACAAAGTAATTCGGAAAGTGCCAAGATCGAGGAAGGCAAAGTGAATGTGATCACGAGTTTTTATCCTGTATATGCATTTACAACAGCTATCGGCGGTGAAGACGCAAACGTTATTAATTTGCTGCCAACCGGTGTTGAACCACATGACTGGACGCCAAAGAGCCAGGACATTGTAAACACCTCCAAAGCCCAATTGTTCCTATACAACGGTGCAGGCCTTGAAGGATGGGTACCTAACTTTCTCAAATCCCTTAACAGCGATACCCAAGTGAAGTCTGTGGCTGTAAGTGATGGAGTGAGCTTGCTGACGGCTGAAGGTGATGATGGGCATAACCATGGAGAAGAGCATGAAGACGAACACGCGGAAGAAGCAGGCACAGAGGACGTTGCAGACCATCACGTGGACCCTCACACATGGGTAAGTCCCAAGTCGGCTATCGTGATGGCTCAAAATATCAAAAATAGTCTGGTCGAAGTAGATCCTGATCATCAGGATGGTTACGAACAGCGCTATGAAGAACTTCGTACCAAACTCGAAGCGCTCGATCAGCGCTTTACGGACGAATTATCCAACGTCTCCAATAAAGAAATTGTTGTGTCCCATCAAGCATTTGGATATCTTGCACGTGATTATGGTTTGACACAGCATGCCATCATGGGGCTATCTCCGGATGCCGAACCAACAGGTCAGGATATTGTGAATCTGTCCAAGCTTGTGAAGGAAGAGGGCATCAAGTACATTTTCTTCGAAGAGCTGGTCTCCGACAAATTGGCCAAAACACTCGCTGGCGAAGCCGGTGTGGAAACGATGGTGTTGAATCCGGTTGAAGGGCTTACCAAGGAACAGGCAGCCAATGGGGATGATTATTTCACCCTGATGGAGAAAAATTTGCAAAATCTGCTGATCGCATTAAAATAAGATAGACTGAAGGATTCGTTTTGCAATCCTTATATATAATGAAGGGCGGCTTTGCCATGCAGCAAATCATGCCACTATGTCATGATCCAATCATTGAGATTGAGAAGTTATCTTTCTCTTACGGTGACCAGCGAGTGATCGAAAATCTTGATTTTATGGTCAAGGAACGGGATTTTGTCGGTATTATCGGTTCAAACGGAGCGGGAAAAACGACACTGCTGCGCATGTTGGTGGGACTGCTGCCTCCAGCGCAGGGGGACATCAAATTGTTCGGACAGTCGATTCGCAGATTCAAGGATTGGGAACGGATCGGCTATGTCCCGCAAAAAAATGCATTTAACCCATTGTTCCCTGCAACCGTGCGGGAAGTGGTCATGTCTGGTTTGTACAACAATAAGAATATGTTCCGCCGGATGACGCGCAAATCACAGCAGCAGTGCACGGATGCACTGGAGGTTATGCGTATCGAGGATCTGGCAAACAAACGGATTGGACAATTGTCCGGAGGACAGCAGCAGCGTGTGTTTTTGGCACGTGCGCTTATTAATCATCCGGATTTGTTGATTTTGGACGAACCTACAGTCGGGATTGACGCCGAGTCTCAAGCAAGTTTCTTTGAGCTCATTACCCATATGCATGAACACCACCGGATGACGTTCCTGATGGTTTCACATGATATGGACCGAATGGAGAACTATCTTGGTTCAGAAGCGGCTGCAACCAACGGAAAAATCAACTTTCATGTTCGTCATTCGCATGAGGTGGAGGATTGTGCCGAGACCAATTTGCAGCATACTACTGCCCTGGTACGATAATGATATTGTACAACTAGATTAGACAAGGCTGAAGGAGTCGTGTGTTTTGGAGATTTTAATGAGTGATTTTTTTCAGCGTGCACTGGCAGGGGGATTGCTGATCGGCATTACAGCTCCACTGATCGGACTGTTTCTGGTGCTGCGGCGTTTGTCCATGATCGGGGATACGCTATCTCACGTTACGATTGCCGGGGTTGCCCTCGGCTTTTTGATTGAGGTTTATCCGATTGCGGTGGG
Source organism: Paenibacillus xylanilyticus (assembly GCF_009664365.1). Taxonomy (NCBI): domain Bacteria; kingdom Bacillati; phylum Bacillota; class Bacilli; order Caryophanales; family Paenibacillaceae; genus Paenibacillus; species Paenibacillus xylanilyticus. Next base: position 4,373,618 of record NZ_CP044310.1, on the reverse strand, counting down.
ACTTGTCTTTGCTGTGCTCGCATCCTTTGCTATAGAGAAGCTGCGCAAGGCATATAAGACTTATGCCGAGTTATCCATTGCTATAATCATGTCAGGTGGCGTCGCGCTTGCTTCGTTGTTCTTTACACTGGGCAAAGGGTACAATACGGATGTAATGAGTTACTTGTTCGGCAGCATTTATACATTGGACTCTACCGACTTGAAGTTGGTTGGAGTGGTAACGCTGATTGTAGTCATCGTTGTTGCGCTGCTACATAAGGAGTTTTTCCTGCTCAGTTTTGAGGAAGACGCTGCGGCAGTTACAGGTCTGCCTATAAAATTGCTTAACATGCTGATTACGGTGATGACGGCTCTGGTGATTAGTACTGCGATTAAGATCGTGGGGGCACTGCTGGTGTCGGCACTATTGACCATTCCTGTAGCCGTAAGTTTGCTTATGGCTCGCAGTTTCAAGTCGGCCATTATACTCTCGGTTGTTATCGGGGAGATTGCAGTAGTCATTGGTCTGGTGGTAGCGGGAATTTGGAATTTGGCTCCAGGAGCAACGATTGTATTATTGCTTATCATGATGCTCATTCTTACGATGATTGGAAAAAAAGGGTTCCGAGCCTGAAGAAATACGCGTGCAAGTGAGCCCCAGGGAAGGGAGACCACCGCTTCATGCCTGATGTTAATGTGTGGCTGGCTTTTATCGCAGGATTGGCTTCATTTATATCACCGTGCTGTCTTCCACTGTACCCTTCGTATTTATCCTACATCACGGGTATGACAGTACAAAGGTTAAAAGACGATCGCAATCAGCGTGAAGTTCGGTTTAAAACTTTAACACACACGCTGGCGTTTATTTTAGGATTCTCGGCTGTTTTTTACTCGCTTGGACTTGGAGCAGGATTGTTTGGACAATTTTTCAATGATAACCGTGATTTGATCCGTCAGTTATCTGCTATTTTAATCATGCTCATGGGTTTATTCCTGCTAGGGGTATTCAAACCGCAATTTCTGATGAGAGAGCGCAAGATGGACCTCAAATGGAAGCCAGCAGGGTACCTGGGCTCTTTTATTTTCGGAATTGGTTTCTCGGCAGGCTGGTCGCCGTGTATCGGTCCTATCCTGACAGCAATCATTGCGATGGCTGCGAGTGAACCGACAACCTGGCTGGCCTTGATCACCGGCTATACGGCAGGATTCGCATTACCTTTCTTCATCCTTGCCTTTTTCATCGGTTCAACACGCTGGATCTTGCGATATTCGAATGTGATGATGAAAGCTGGTGGAGCGCTGATGCTGTTTTTGGGTGTGCTGCTATTCACGGATCAGATGACCAAAATCACCATTTGGCTGCAGCAGATTACACCCGATTGGATGATTATCTGAGCAAAGTATCCGTTAAGGCCATTGATCAATTTAATGTAAGAAAATATGCAAAGCAGGCTACATGAAGGCCAGAGCACATTCTGTCCCATGTAACCTGCTTTTTTGATCGCCACTACCGTAGATATGATGTCAGTACTTAAGTGAAGTAATCAATGTTTGCTAACGGGAAGTGTTCAAAAATTTGCTCTGTGATGAACTCACGCAGTGCGTCCTGTTGGTCATCCTTGTACACATATTTATACTGCCCCCAACGGCCCCACTTCATTTTTCGTTTCTCAATATCCATTTCGAGTTTGGTTTTGGGGTAGCGTTTCTCAATGGTGGCTTTTGCCGTTTTGGTGAATCGATGCTGAATCATTTCAAACGTTAGATCCTTCGTGGCATCTTCCGGGAGCGTGTCGGCAAGCTTCTGTAAAAGCTCCGCATATCCTTCCTGCCATCCGTCATACCACATGATGGGAGCGATGATAAACCCTAACGGGTACCCCGCATGCGCTATTTTGCCTGCGGCTTCAATACGTTCTTCAAACCTTGAGGTAGCAGGCTCGAAGTTCTTGATGACATAATCCGAATTGACACTGAACCGGATGCGGGTATGCCCGTTATGTTTAATATTTAATAATGGGTCCACGTGATGATATTTCGTCACAAACCGCAAACGTCCGTATTCCTCGTCCGCCATAAAACGGATCAAATCACTCAAATTTTCGGTAATGTGCTCGAGTCCTACCGGATCTGAAGTACAGGCTGCTTCAAATCGGGTAATTTCAGGTGCCCGCTCATCGATATAGCCTTTGGCCGCCTGAATGATCTCTTCGGTATTTACATACACCCTGACGTAAGGCTTGGCTCCAAGCGTGGTTTGAAGATAACAATAATGACAATGGCCCATACATCCCGTGGAGATGGGGATCGCATATTCAGCGGAAGGTTTGGACTGATCAAATTTGAGTGTTTTGCGCACACCTACGACCAGGGTTCGCTTCGCCATCCGGTATTTTTCCTGCTCTGTTTCACCAGGCAGATTGGTGATCCGGTTATGGGAAGTCGTCATCTGATATGGAATTTCTTTGGAAGTAACCCATTCCATAATCCGTTTGCCCTTCTCATATTCCAGCGCACCGGGTTCAAAATAGACCAAATCGGGAATAAAGGGTTTAGTACCTTTTGCTTTGCGAACCGGGGGCTGCGCTACACTTGTACTCACGGAATCACTCCTTTCAATAGGAACTTGCTTAGTTTGCCTCACATGGGCGGAAGTCACCCTTGCCAATACTTGCGTACCGAATCAGAAGCGCCCATGTGTTACAAACGACATAGCGATTGATTCGTACAAGACTTGCCAATGCGTATTGATAACATGTATCATTATAAGATAGGGATCAGGCAAGAATATTGCCGGTCAGAGAGAAGAGAGGGAAGCAGATGCCAACGCCCAGTATGGAAGATTATTTGGAGCGTATATACAAACTGATTGATGAAAAGGGCTATGCTCGTGTGTCAGATATAGCTGAAGGATTGGAAGTGCATCCTTCATCGGTGACCAAGATGATCCAAAAGCTGGACAAAGACGAGTACCTGATTTACGAAAAGTACCGTGGGTTGGTGCTTACTCCAAAAGGGAAAAAGATGGGGAAACGTTTAATGGAACGCCATCATCTGCTTGAACAATTTTTAACGACGATCGGTGTTCAGGAAGAGAATATCTACAAGGATGTGGAAGGAATCGAACATCATCTAAGTTGGGACTCCATTACCTGCATCGAGTCTCTGGTAGAATATTTCCGTCAGGACGAGAGCCGATTGCGTGATCTGCAAAATATTCAGGAACTCATGAGCAATACCGAATCCTGAGTCAGCACAGGGCCATTCACAGGGTCCTTAAGAGCTTAAATTTTCAAAAAAGCAGAGGGTGTATCTTTGTCGTTGTAAATGGCAGAGAGACACCCTCTGTTTTTTTTGTTGTCCATAATTTGGTGAAATATCGCAACTAACCAATCCTTTCAAGCGTCTATTAAACTAGCAGAATTTGCCGAGAATTTTAATGATGATGGAGGATTGTACTGATGAAGTTTCGTAATGGTTTGATCCTGCTGCTCATTTTCGTGCTGGGTTTACAAACAGCTGGATTGAGTGCGCAGGCTGCTTCACAAAAAGAGATTGATATTTATCTGGATGGTCAACGTTTGGAATCCGATGTATCGCCCTACATTTTGCCCAAGGTGAATGTGACGATGGTTCCGCTGCGTGTAATTAGTGAAGGATTGGGAGCGTCCGTCCTTTGGTCACAAGCTTCGAGAACCGTAACGATCAAGAAATCTGAATCGGTCATCACCATGACCAGTGGACGCCAGCAAGCGACGGTAGATGGTATCGCAGTCGCTTTGGATGCATCGGTTGAACTGAAGAAGGGCCGTGTTATGGTTCCGATTCGATTCGTTAGTGAAAACCTTGGAATTACAGTGAATTGGAATCAGGCAGAACAGACGATTCGTTTGACGACAGGAGACGCTCCTACGCCAGACCCGGCTACCCCGGCAAATCCAGGAGGAACAGGCAGTACGCCAAGCACGGATGATATGCGTGGTGCATGGATCTCAACTGTGAACGGTGATTGGCCTTCCTCCAGTGCCAAAGGCAATGTGGAAAAGCAAAAGCTGGAGTATACTCAACAGCTGGATACGCTCAAAGACATGGGAATCAATGCCGTATTTGTTCAGGTTCGGGCCAATGCAGACGCCATCTATCCTTCAGGTCTTGTACCATGGAATAGTGTGCTAACAGGGACTCAGGGCAAGGATCCAGGATACGACCCACTTGCCTTCATGATTGAGGAGGCTCATAAACGGGGGCTGGAATTCCATGCCTGGTTTAACCCCTTCCGGGCAACCAACTCGGCGAGCACAACCGGACTCGCAGCCAATCATGTTTCCAAACTGCATCCGGACTGGATCGTGAATGCATCTGGTAAACTTTATATTAATCCAGGAATTCCGGAAGCCAGACAGCATATCATCGACAGCATTATGGAAGTGGTAAACCAATATGATATTGATGGTGTTCACCTCGACGATTACTTTTATCCTTCTAACGTAACGTTTAACGATGACGCTGCCTTTAAGGCCTATAACACATTGAATACCAAAGACCGTGCCGAGTGGAGACGGGATAACATCAACCAGTTTGTTAAAGAGCTGGGTGAGAGCATCCACCAAGTAAAAGCTGGCGTAGAGTATGGAATCAGCCCTTTTGGTGTATGGCGCAATAAAGCTGTCGATATCACAGGTTCCGATACCAAAGCGGGAGTAACTGCCTACGACAGCATGAATGCGGACGTGCGTACATGGATCAAACAGGAGTGGATTGACTATGTCGCACCGCAAGTATACTGGAGTATGACGTTAAGTGCAGCACGCTATGACAAGGTGGTGGACTGGTGGGCAAACGAAGTCGCTAATACGGACGTTAAACTGTATATTGGGCACTCGCCTTATAAGCTGGGCACGCCTGAAGTTGGCTGGCAGACCTCCCAGGAAATTATTGATCAGCTCGTGTACAATGAGAAATACGATACAATCAAAGGCGATATTTACTTTAGCTCGCAGTATTTGACGAAGAATCCGCTGGGCTTGATTGCGAAATTAAAAGCATATTATGGACTTTAGTTCATTTTAGCGTAATATGACCAACCCTCGTTCTCATAGAGTGGCAGTAGGAATGGACTGCCTGGAGAACGGGGGTTTTTTAATATGTTAATCAATGGGGTGTTTGAAGGCGGAGGCGTAAAGGGGATTTCGCTTGCAGGTGCCGTGCAGAGTGCACAGGACTATGGAGTCCAGTTCAATCGTGTTGCAGGGACGTCCTCCGGATCGATTGTAGCTTCATTGATTGCTGCAGGATATCGAGCGGAAGAGATGAAATCCATCATTGAGAATACGCCATTTGCCTCATTGCTGCGGCGTTCACCTATATTTGATATACGCTGGATTGGACCAGCGGCAAGACTGTTTTTAAAAAAGGGTTTATATTCAGGTGAGGCACTTGAATCATGGATTGGGAACATGCTCAAGCAAAAAGGAATCCGAACATTTGCAGACCTGCCACCAGGTAAGCTTCTGATTACTGCATCGGATATCTCCAATGGGACTATACTGGTACTTCCGGATGATATACGGCGTTTCGGTATTGATCCTAATACGTTCGAAGTAGCCAAGGCTGTAAGAATGAGCTGCAGTATTCCCTATTTTTTTGATCCTGTGGCTATACGTCGGTCACCTGTGATGTCCAAAGGCATGCGTTTTCCCGATCAGTTCGTGTATGTCGTGGACGGAGGATTGCTTAGTAATTTTCCGTTATGGCTGTTTGACGGGGAACGTACAGCGCGAGATGGAGACATCATTCCCACGATCGGTTTCAAGTTGGTTGGCAAGACGGAGGGGGAGCCCAGCAGAATCAAAGGTCCTTTGAGCATGCTTCAGGCACTGGTTGAGACAATGCTCACAGCGCATGATGAGCGATATATTGAGCAGATTAACCGTTTCCGAACGATTAAAATACCAACCCTTGGCGTTAAGCCCACTCAGTTTAATCTGTCTGTACAGGAAAGTACGGCATTGTATTTATCGGGTGTTGCCGCAGGTACGGAGTTTTTCAGTCGATGGAACACAAAGTTCTATGATGAGCAGTTGGATAAACAAAAAAGAGAAGAGCGGAAAAAGACTCAAACGCCGCCATTAACGCCTGTATAATCAAATAAAAGCACTGCTTCAATTACGAAGCAGTGCTTTTTACTTTGCATATAAGAATTAGTGAAACTTGGGAATATCGTCATCGCTTTTTCCCTTATTTCCTTGAATGACATGAAAGGGATAATCTTTCCGTTTTTTGGAGGAACCGCTGCTTTTTCTTGCTCCGGACCCGGATTGAGCCTTCATTTTAGCCATGGTGCGTGCCGAAGGTTTGATCTTGGGCTTGGTTTTGCGTGCCCAGCGCCCCGGTGGGAACTTATAGAGCAGGAATATACCGCCTAGTACTACAACAGGAATAATCAACCCGAGAAAACCTTTGTCTCCCAGTGTGCTTATTATTCCAAATGCTGCAAGAGCAATGGCCGCCCAAAAAACGATAGTCATGACCGCCTGCTTGTTCATATCAATCACCCTTTCACAGGATCGAGTGTTGCAACAGGTACTTCGGACGTAGCTGATACATTGGCAAGCTTGGCATCCAGTTCACGCATGCGGTTAAACGAAGCGATGGACACTTCCACCTGTTCGTTGGTTGGCTCTTTGGTGGTGAGCAATTGCAGCCAAAGTCCAGGATATCCGAGATAACGCAGTACGGGAATGTCACGCACCGAGTTGGTGAGCTTCAATAGTTCGAATGAAATCCCGAGGACAACAGGCAGCAACAGCAAGCGCTGTCCCATCCGTTCCCAGAGGTTGTCGTAGGTGAAAAGGGAATATAGGAAAACTCCGATAATCACCGTCAGCATGATAAAGCTGCTTCCACAGCGGTAGTGCAGTCTACTGTATTTCTGAACATTCTCAGGTGTAAGTTCCTCACCGGCTTCATAAGCACTAATGACCTTATGCTCCGCCCCGTGGTATTGGAATAGTCGTTTAATCATTGGTGTCTGTGAGATCAGCCATAGGTAGGCAAGTAGCAGAATCAGCTTAATGCCGCCTTCCAGTAAATTATGCAAAAACTGATTGTCGAATGCATTTTTAAACAAAAAATTCTCAATGACGACAGGAAGCAGTGTGAGCACAATTTTACCAAAAAGGAATGATAGAATGGCTACCGCGGTAACACCAATAATCATGCTAAGGCTCCAGCCGGAACCTTCTTTTTCTTTTTGTTTCGCCTTCTCTTCAGGTTCGAGTTCATCATCAGCATAAGCGTCAGCAGAATAATTAAGATGTTTGCTTCCTTTGACACTTGAATCTATAATGCTGACAATCCCGCGCAGTAACGGAATCCGCCGCAATTTCATGACCCAGGTCTTGTCTTGCTTGGGAACTTCCAGATACGTAATTTCGCCGTCTTTTCTTCGAACAGCTGTAACGTTGACATGTTTACCGCCAAACATTACGCCTTCAATGACAGCTTGCCCCCCGTAGCTGACAGGCTTGGATTGTTGAGGCAAATTATTCACCTTCCTATTCTGTTCTATACCCTCAGGTTCAAAGGTAGTTTGATATCCCTATTGTATCGAATTTTGAGACCGATTTCTAGTTTCAGGGACAAACCTGGAGATGTTGTTGTTAAGTTTGCCCTGTTCTGAACATACTACCCCGTAAGGAATGACAGATAAGCGGTTTTGTAGCGGCCGAGCAGAATGAGAGTGAAGGAGAATACGAATGGCAGAATATACAGACAAACATGCATCCCATCTGAATACAAGTCATGGAGATGTCAGTGATCACAGGAATCAGGGCAGAAGCTCAAAACAGCGACAAGGCCAAAAGCATTACTATACCAAGCCGTTCCCCTTTGCTGTGGAGCTTGGTTTCTTTGCGGGTTTTATATGGGGTGGCATACATTGGCTAAACTACCTGCTTCACTTCAGCATCGTTCCGTTAGGCTTTTTGGCAGAGCCCTTTTTCAAACATCAGTACATCTATACTGCTGCAGGGCATCTGACTGGCTGGCTGTTTTTTATTGTGTTCTCCATCGTGGCTGCACTAATCTACACATATACACTGAGAAAATGGAAGGGCCCCTTGCCCGGTATTGGTTACGGAATCGTTTGGTGGCTGATCATCTTTGTACTGGTTGGGCCCAAACTGGACATGGTGAAGCCGATAAACCGTCTGACCTGGGATTCCATTATCACTGAATTTTGCTTCTTTTTGCTGTGGGGGCTGTTCATCGGCTATACGGTAGCCATGGAGTACACGGACGAACGGAAACGCGAGCCCGAGAAAGCGGGAGCATAGCCGCAAAAAAGCTTCTCAATCCGGCAATAGCTGTGTTAAAATAGCAGATGGTTATTTGCAGAAAGGATGGAGCAGCTATGAAACGGATTGTTGTGATCAATGGCCCGAACCTGAACATGCTTGGTATACGTGAACCCGGCATCTATGGAACGCTTAGTCTGAAGGATATTGAGGACAAGATTCGCAGACAGGCTGAGGAGCTTGGCGTCTCCATCGCTTTTTATCAATCCAACCACGAAGGAGACATCATTGATCGTATTCATGCCGCGATGGACGATGCAGACGGAATCATGCTGAATGCCGGAGCGTTCACCCATTACAGCTATGCTATACGTGATGCGATTAATGCAGTAAAAGTGCCTACCGTGGAAGTACATCTATCCAACATTCATGCACGCGAAGCTTTCAGACATCATTCAGTGATTGCTGCAGAAACAATCGGGCAGATTGCCGGATTTGGCGAAGTAAGCTATGAACTGGGGCTGCTGGCTCTCGTGCGTCATCTGGACAAACAAACCTGAGCCGGGGACCCGGGAATGTGAGAGAAAGAAGGGTTACCGATGGAAAACAAACGAGTAAATAAGTTGCGTGAGGCCATGCGTGAGCGCGAACTCACCGCAATGCTGATTACGAACCCGATCAACCGTCGTTACATGACGGGCTTTACAGGGTCAGCGGGATATGTGCTGATTACGGAACAGGAAGCCTATCTGCTGACTGATTTTCGTTATATGACACAGGCACCGCAGCAAGCCAAAGGATCTACCGTTGTGGAGCATGGACCTAAACCGATGGAATCGGTGCGGGAACTGCTGGCATCAGCAAATATCAAAGAGGTTGGCTTCGAGCAGGATACGGTCACATTTGGCACGCACTCCGCTTATGCTGAAGCACTTCAATCTATTGAATTGAAAGCTGTATCCGGCATCGTGGAACAACTTCGCATCTTCAAGGATGAGGATGAAATCGCTGTAATGCAAAAAGCTGCTGATCTGGCCGATGCGACGTTTAGCCACGTTTTGCAGTTTGCCAAACCGGGCATGACTGAGCGTGAAGTGGATTTGGAAATGGAGTTTTTCATGCGCAAGCATGGAGCGACATCCTCTTCCTTTGACACGATTGTAGCTTCGGGTGAACGTTCCGCAATGCCACATGGCGTAGCGAGCAGCAAGGTCATCGGACAAAATGAGCTAATTACATTTGACTTCGGTGCATTGCTTGACGGATACTGTTCAGATCTGACACGCACGATTGCCACGGGTACACCTGTACCAGAGCTGCGTAAAATTTATGATATTGTACTGGAAGCCCAGTTACATACGCTTGAAAACCTGAAACCGGGCATGACCGGACGGGAAGCTGATGCGCTGGCACGTGATATCATTGCAGGATACGGATATGGAGATCAATTCGGACACAGTACAGGCCACGGCCTGGGTATGGAAGTCCATGAAGCTCCGCGCCTGTCCAAGCTAAGTGATGATGTGTTGAAACCGGGCATGGTGGTAACCGTTGAACCGGGAATCTACATCGATGGACTTGGCGGCGTACGTATTGAGGATGACGTGGTTATCACGGAAACAGGCATTCATATCTTAACGAAGTCGGACAAGAAGTTCACCGTTATCGGCTAACATTCTAGCCACTAGCGATATAAGACTTTTTTTATTTTGTAGGTACAGGTTATCTCTGATTGTTCTGGATCATTGCAAAAGTAGTGAAGGGGCGGAATCGATTCTGAAGAAGCGAAGCGTTCGCGTTTGTCTCCTCATTTTAAACCTTAGTTAAGTCTAATTAAGAAAATGAGGAGACAACAGCGATCAGAGGAACGATCCGAACCCGTAACGGCCACGTAGCACATGGTCAGCAATTCAGAGATGAATCAACCTATAAAATAAACCATCGCCTTATATCGCCTACTTTTCAACCATATCAGGAGGGATTTTTCGTGATTTCAGTAAACGATTTTAAAACAGGCTTGACCGTACAAGTGGATGGAGATATCTTCACTGTACTTGACTTCCAACACGTTAAACCAGGTAAAGGCGCTGCCTTCGTACGTTCCAAATTGAAAAACCTGCGTAACGGTAATACCGTTGAGCGTACATTCCGTGCAGGTGAAACGATTGGCCGTGCGATCATCGAAAACCGTGGCGTATCTTACCTGTATGCAAGTGGCACAGAGCACACGTTCATGGACAACGAAACATACGATCAGTTCACATTGACAAGCGACCAGCTGGAATGGGAATTGAACTTCCTGAAAGAAAACATGAACGTAAAAATCGTTAGCTACCAAGGTGAAATCCTCGGTATTGACCTGCCAACAAGCGTTGAGTTGAAAGTTATCGAGACTGAGCCAAGCGTTAAAGGTAACACTGCTCAAGGCGCTACCAAAAACGCTAAAGTGGAAACTGGCCTGAACGTACAAGTGCCATTGTTCATCAACGAAGGCGATGTACTGTTGATCGATACACGTGAAGGTAAATACTCTTCCCGCGCGTAACTTTCATGGGGTGTAAGCAAAATACACAATGATTTCAACCCTTTGCCAATGATTTGGCAGAGGGTTTTTTCGAAAAAAGATTAGCCTATCAGTCACTTTCGTAATATACTGGGTTAAAGTCATTTTTCGGAGAGATTAATGGCGATGGACATAATTATGCATACTGCACAAGGTAGGGAGTGGATTTGCGTTGTCATTGTACGTCATGAAGTTTGGGGGCAGCTCGGTCGGAGATACGGAACGCATGAAGCGTGTAGCCGGACGTGTTGTAGAGAAAGCTGATGAAGGACATCAGTGTGTGGTTGTGGTTTCGGCTATGGGAGACACGACAGATGATCTGATTGATCAGGCGAAGCTGCTGAACAGTGAATTGCCTGCGCGGGAAATGGATATGCTGCTGACCACAGGAGAGCAGATCTCGATTTCGCTTTTATCCATGGCCATTCAGGCACTGGGACGTAAGGCCATTTCGTTTACCGGATGGCAAGCAGGCTTCCGTACTGAACCCGTACATGGAAAAGCAAGAATTAATAATATCCATCCGGAACGTGTGAATGAAGCGCTTGCGGAAGGCAATATTGTAATCGTTGCAGGATTCCAGGGCATGACTGTAGATGGAGAAATTACAACACTTGGTCGCGGTGGATCGGATACAACGGCGGTAGCGCTGGCTGCAGCCATCAAGGCCGATGCGTGTGAGATCTATACGGATGTAGACGGAATCTATTCGACAGATCCCCGGATTGTCAAAGTCGCACGCAAGCTTAAGGAAATTTCGTATGACGAAATGTTGGAACTTGCAAACCTCGGGGCCGCAGTGCTGCACCCGCGTGCGGTTGAATACGCGAAGCACTCTGGTGTGCCTTTGATTGTAAGATCCAGCTTTAACCATAATGAAGGAACGGTTGTGAAGGAGGAAGCAGCAATGGAACAAGGCGTCGTGGTAAGCGGAATTGCCTATGACAAAAATGTGGCTCGTATCAGTATTTTGGGAGTTCCGGACGTACCGGGAGTTCTTGCCGAGGTGTTTGGTGCACTGGCATCTGAACAGATTGATGTCGATATTATCGTACAAAGCGGTGTAATGGACGGTAAAGCAGACTTCTCATTCTCGGTGGCACTGTCTGATCGCGAGAACGCGCTGCGTGTCCTAGAGGGCCTTCACAGCCGTTTGCCATACCGTGAAGTCACATCGGAAGATAATTTGGTTAAAGTATCCATCGTGGGTGCTGGTATGGTCAGCCATCCGGGAGTTGCAGCCAAAATGTTCCAAGTGATCTCTTCTCAAGGTGTGAGCATCAAAATGGTCAGCACATCCGAAATTAAGGTATCATGCGTCATCGATGGTGACAAACTTCATGATGTGATCAAAGCACTGCACACAGCGTATGATCTCGACACGGCAGAGCAGGCTGTCATTGGTGGTCCACAAGTTCGCAGATAATTTAATATGTATAAATGAACAAAAGGTGTTCTGTATCGCCATCCGGGCGACAGAACACCTTTTTTATGCTTTACAGCAATTTGGATATCCGTTCTCCCTCCAAGCCCCGAAACAATTCCATACGATGATCTTCTCTCATCTCTGGTACACAGTCGAGCACGTTTAATTGGGAACAGTAGGTGACATCATGCATTCTGCCCAGTTTGTCAAGCCGCCTTGCACCTGTTGATACACGGACAAGATCCGGTAAAGTGTCCTCGCACTGGGTAACAGCCTGATGCAGTACCCTGCCAAGATCGTTCAGTCTGATAGGGTAATGGGACTGACGGTACAGCTCCTCAATAATGCATCCTGCACACAATCCATCTTCCAGTGCGAATTCATCCTGATCTCCTGCACATAACAACAGAACGTCCCTTCGGAGCAGGCAGAGAGCAGCTGCAACAGCCTGCACGTTCAGAAATGAACCCGCCAGCACATGTCTTGCCCTGGCAGCTTTGATCAGCGCACGTGTCCCGTCGGTAGTGGTCAAGATCACGGTTTTACCCGCGATCTCCTGCGTCATATATTCATAGGGGGAATTGCCCACCTCGAATCCAGCGATTTTTTTGTTGAACCGCTCCCCTCCGCGAATCGAATCTTTAACGGTCATTTGCTTCGCTTGAGGAACGGTCTCCACCGGAATGACACCCGCAGCATCATAGGCCAAGGCTGTAACGATTGTACTTGTTGTACGCAGCACGTCAATTACAACGGCACTTCGCCCTGCGATATCGATTCTTCGAACTTCATTCACATTGCCTACCACGTCGACTTGCACTCCCCACAACTCCTCTCTTCATTTGGGGATAGATGGTATTGTCTTCCCTCCGGAATGGATTTCACCTGTCTGCAAGCACTATATGCATGATGATATAGACGGGTGCCTAGAAGAAGCCTGGATCTATGATATCTGACTCTCAGGCCTGTTCTGAAAGAAATGCTAGATTTCAGCGTCATAAATTGAATGTACAGGCATAGACTTGAGATAGGAACAAGCACCCGATACGCGGTAAATACGATTTTAGGGTTGGAGGGGCCTATTCATGAAGGTGAACTGGAAGGATCTCTTTCCGGAACCGATTCGAACCATTCTGGGAAGGATGCCGCCCGCTATATTGGAACAAGTGGAGGAAGTACGTATCCGCGAAGGAAGGCCGCTCGAGATCAATGCTGGGAACGCCTATCACTTCCTTACCGCAGAAGGCAGCACGACAGCGAAGCCTGAAGAAGCTTATATTCCTCAAAAAGAGGTAACACACCGGCTGCTGGATCTGATCAGCAATCATTCGCTCTATACGCTGGAGGAAGAGCTGCGCAAAGGATTCATCACCATTCCGGGAGGCCACCGAATTGGATTAGCCGGCAGAACGGTGCTCAGCGGCGGCCGAGTGGAATACTTGCGTGATATTAATGGTTTCAACGTCAGGGTAGCTCGTGAAGTACATGGGGTAGCTGATCGAATCCTGCCCCACCTGTTGGATCTGAAGAGCGGACAGGTATTCCACACGTTGATACTCTCACCGCCTCAGCAAGGAAAAACGACGCTGCTGCGAGATTTGGCCAGACAAATCAGTAGTGGAACCAAGCTAACAGGTGTCAGTGAGCTGATTCAGGGGCTAAGGCCACGTCTTAAGGTTGGCATTGTGGATGAGCGATCCGAGATCGCCGGAAGTTATAAAGGTGTACCCGGGTTTGACATCGGTCCCCGAACCGATGTCATGGATGGTTGTCCCAAAGCGGAAGGCATGATGATGATGCTTCGTTCCATGTCGCCAGACGTGCTTATTGTGGACGAGATTGGCCGTCCGGAAGATGCAGAAGCTGTGATGGAGGCACTGCATTCCGGTGTTTCGGTGATTGCAACTGCCCACGGCCGGGATCTGTCCGAGCTGTCTTCCAGGCCTGCACTCCGCACCTTAATCGGAGCACAGATGTTTCAGCGTTATGTTCAGCTGCAGCGGACGAGCCGAGGCATGAGCTTCAAGGTGGCCGATGGTAAAATGCGCGGTCTTCAGCAGACCGAGGCAGGAGGTGAAGCCTTTGGTTAACATGCTGGGTGCTGTAATGATTCTGCTTGCGAGCACACTTGCGGGCTTCTACCGTGCCAGACAGTATGCGCTCAGACCTAGGCAGCTGCGAGAATTGATTGCTGCGCTGCAGCGGTTGATGACCGAGATCAACTACGGACTGACCCCGCTTCCCGATGCGATGGGAAAAATGGGAGTTCAAACCAGAGAGCCTGTCAAAACCCTGTTTCTTCATGCAGCCAAGCAAATGGAGCCTCCGCTGGGTCACACGGCACGAGAGAGTCTGCAGTCCGGAATCGAACAAGCATGGGGAAAATCAGCGATGAAAGCAGATGAGAGGGAAGTCATGCTGCAATTAAGCTACAGCCTTGGCACCAGCGACCGTCAGGATCAGACCAAACACATTTCGCTAGCCATTCAACAACTTATGCATGAGGAATCCCGTGCTCAAGCCGATCAGATGAAATACGAACGGATGAGCCGCAGTCTCGGGATGCTTGTCGGAGCGTTAATCGTCATTCTGATCTTTTGAAATTGCCGCGATAGTGAGGTGCCAAGGTCATGAATCTAGAAGTGAACGCAATTTTCCAAATTGCGGGCATCGGAATCATCATTGCGATGATTCATACGGTGCTGAAACAAATGGGAAAGGAAGATATGGCGCACTGGGTGACCGTGATCGGATTTGTCGTTGTATTGTTTATGGTTGTTCGCATGCTGGACAGCCTGCTGCAAGAGATCAAATCGATCTTTCTGTTTCAATGAAAACGGTCATGAAGCCGGGATGGTGGTGACCTGTGGAAATTATCCAAGTCGTGGGTCTAGCCCTGATAGCAACAGTTCTTATTCTCATCGTTAAGGAACAGAAGCCGATGTTTGCCTTTCTGATTGCGGCTGCGACGAGCATTGTGATTTTCATGCTGCTCATTGGCAAGATTGGCGCTGTGATTGAGGTGCTCAAGCGGCTGGCCGAAAATTCAGGCATGGAAAATATATATCTGAAAACGGTGTTGAAAATTATTGGTATAGCATACATTGCCGAATTCGGTGCTCAGATTGTAAGAGATGCAGGGCAGGAGAGCATCGCTTCCAAGATTGAACTTGCCGGTAAGGTATTGATCCTCGTACTCGCTATTCCGATCATCAGCATTATTATTGAAACCGTCATGAAGCTGATGCCGGTCTAGAAGGAGGCGTGCATACAGCAAATGAACATGATGCAAGACAAGCAGCGATGGCGCCTTACAATCGTTCTGGTACTGTGTTTTCTGTTTGCCATAATGGGACAGGTTGCAGCAGGCTCAAGCTCACCCACGGATGAATGGATGCAGCAGCAGGCCGATCAGCTTCCCAAGGATCAGGTGGAGAAATATTGGGATCAGCTCATGCAGCAATATGGTGGCTTTTTTCCCGATGGGAAGACTCCTTCTTTCATGGATATGCTTATTCCCGGCAATGAGGGATTCAGTCTGAAATCCGTGTTTGTGGCCATTGGCACCTTCATGCTGCATGAGATTTTATATAACGGCAAACTGCTCGTCACCATTGTGATGCTGAGTGTGCTGAGCATGATTTTGGAAACACTGCAGACCGCTTTTGAGAAAAACAACATAAGTAAAATCGCCTACTCCATCTGTTACATGGTCATCATCGTTATTGCAATTAACAGCTTCAGCGTAGCCATTGGATATGCCAAGGAAGCCATTGAAGGTATGGTCAACTTTATGATGGCTATGGTGCCTTTACTGTTCACCCTACTGGCTTCCATGGGAAACATCATTACCGTATCTGTTACGCATCCGCTGATCATTTTCATGATACATCTGGTCAGCACGCTGATTCACATCGTGGTATTTCCGCTATTATTTTTCTCGGCTGTACTGCACCTTGTCAGTTCAATATCAGACAAATACAAGCTGACTCAACTGGCCGATCTGCTTCGCAATATCAGCATTGCATTACTCGGTATTCTGCTGACGATGTTTCTCGGGGTGATCTCAGTACAGGGGGCTTCAAGCTCCGTTGCAGATGGCGTAAGCCTCAAAGCCGCCAAGTATATTGCAGGCAATTTTGTCCCCATTGTGGGAAGAACATTTGCAGATGCAACAGACACGGTTATCACGGCTTCCATGCTGGTCAAAAATGCCATTGGCCTAACGGGTGTCATCATCATCCTGTTTTTATGTGCGTTTCCTGCGCTGAAAATATTGACACTTGCCCTTATCTACAACATAACGGGCGCTATCATGCAGCCGCTAGGAGATACGCCGATCGTTGGTTGCCTGCAAGCCATAGGGAAATCGATGATCTATGTCTTCGCAGCTCTGGCTGCCGTGGGATTGATGTTTTTTCTGGCCATTACGATACTGCTTACTGCGGGTAACCTGACAATCATGATGAGATGAGCAGGTGATTTCGGGAAAGGAGCTGGAAGGATGGGGTGGCTGAGCACTTGGCTCCGGGAATTGATCATGATCGTACTGCTGGCAACATTCGTGGATATGCTGTTACCCAACCGCTCCATGGAGCGTTACGTCAAGCTCGTGCTGAGCCTCCTTATCCTCCTGACGCTCCTGTCTCCCATTACCAAGCTGCTGCGGAGTGATCCGGTTGGTGAACTGAAGCGGGCCATGACAGCCATGGAATCACCATCGGATGGGAATGTCACACTGGAACAAATCTTGGCTCAAGGCAGGCAGCTGCAATCGAATGAGCAGGAACAATCCTTGCAGTGGACGGCACGGGAACTCGCGAGTGTGATGAAAGGGCAGATCGAGGAAACGACGGAAGAACGGGTGCAATCGGTTGAAGTCCAGTTGGTCATGTCCAAGCGCCAGGCCGATACAGATGCTTCTTCCGCAGGGGATCTGCCCGTGATTAAAAGTGTCGTCGTGCAAATGTCCCCTCCAGGGAGCAGTAAGCGGAATGATGCTGAACAGCAAGGTGCAGCGGTAAACTCCAGTCCGGTGTTTGGAGCTGAACAAGCTGGGGATTCTTCTGAACCAGCTTCATCTCCGAAGCCAATCGAGATTGGACAGGTACAGGTGCCTGAAGTACAGATTGAGGTGGGCAAAGAGAATGTTGATGAACCCCATGGGACCGTATCCGAACCTGTGAATGGAGCTTCGGGAGGCCATGATCAAGAAGAACAGGGGACGTCCCGCTCCGAGCGAGCTGTGCAAATTATTACACTGCTCACCGAAAAGTGGGATATTGATGCCACCAACGTACAGGTGAAGGAACAGAAAAGCGCTCAGGCGTTGTAAAAAAAGGAGGGTATCCGATGAAGCAATGGCTTAAAAAGATTGAAGGCCTGCTCGGTGGAGGCGAAGGCGGAGCCAGACGAAGCCAGACGTTCCGATGGCTCATCATTCTGGGCCTGATCGGAGTAGGAATTATGCTGTTTAACTCCTTCGTCAATGTGAAAAAGATTGATCCCGAGAACATCGGACGAGAACCCCCGGATCCGGTAGCATCGATGGCGTCTTTACCCACTGATCCGGCAGACCAAAATCCGTTTCAGGCCATAGAATTCGCATTTGAAGACAAGATCAAGGGTGTACTTGAAAACATCGTTGGTGTAGGAACGGTGGATGTCATGGTCACTGTCGACTCAACCGAGGAATTGGTCGTACAACGAAACGTAAAAGATTCGCAGCAGCTGACCGAGGAGACGGATGCAAACGGAGGCAAGAGGCACATGACCCAATATACCCGCGATGGCGAGATCATTACTTATGAAATTTCAGGGGATCAGACACCGATTGTTACGAAAAAGCTCAAACCACAGATCAGGGGGGTGCTCGTCGTTGCCAAAGGCGCCGAAAACAAGGTCGTGAAGGATTTGATAACCGATGCCGTGGAAAAAGGACTGAACGTCGCTGCATACCGAATATCGGTCGTGCCTCGTAAGCAGGACTAGTCAAGTGCAATCCAAGTGGAATGGCCCAGTTATTATGCGAATCAAGCTAATTTGAGGAGGAAGTTCTAATGAATAACAAACGCCAAACGGTATGGCTCGTTTCTATGCTGAGTCTGATGGTCATTTTGTCCGCATATTATCTGTTCACAGAGGACTCTGGTCCAGTTAATGCCCCAGTGGCGGAGAGCCAGCAAGTGGATGGTATCAATCAGGGGGAAGTCAAAGAGACAGCGGGCATTCTTGATCCTACAGAAGGTTTGGTTGTCAATGAAGTTGTGAACGAAGGCGAAGTAACCGGTTCTGATCCTGCAGGCCAGCCAGCTTCCGAAGAAACGGATAATCCTGCGGCTGCTGAAGGACAGCAGGCTGCTGAAACAGAGCAAACTCCAGCAGCAGAGTCAGGTGAGAACAAGGCTGAATCGAATGAAGAAGCAGATAAAGGAACGACCGCTACACCTGATGCGAGCAGTCAGACAGAGGGAAGTGCAACCAAAACGGATGAAGAAGTACTGAAGGAGATGGAAGAACAAAATACGGCGGCATCCGCAAGCAGTCAGTTCCAAAATTATCAATGGCAGCGTGAAGAGAGCAACAACCGCAAGTATGAGGAACTTATGACCATTGCTGGCGATCTGAGCAAAACACCTGAGGAAAATGCGAAAGCGACCGAAGAGCTCCGTGCATTGGAGGAAAAAGAAGCCAAAATTAACGGCATTGAAGAAACGCTGTCCCAACAGTTCGCCAATGCGATCGTACAAGAAGATGCCGACAAGTATAAAGTAGTCGTGCTTAGCGATAAACTGGACGTTAAGCAAGCCGTTTCTATCGTGGACCTGGTCATGAAAGAGCTCGCGGTTACGCAAAACAGAATCAGCGTGCAATACGTGACAGAACAGTAATCCGATCGATGGAGAAGTGCCCCGGGAGCTTGTTAGAGTCTCGGGCTCTTTCCATTTTTAACGATTATGATATAATACATAAAGCCATATGACCGTCCTAGTGAGACTGGCATGATGCCGAAGGAGTGAATAATGGAAATGTTTAAATTGAGTGAGATCAAAGAACTGATCAAACTGGTAGATGAAAGTTCCGTTCAGGAGTTGGAAATTGAAAATGAAGGATCACGTCTGTCGATCCGCAAACCGGGTAAAACCGAATACGTTCAGGCAGCTGCAGTTCAACCGCAAGTCATTGCTGCACCGCAGGCACAACAACCTGCTGCAGTCGTAACAGAAGCTGCTCCGCAAGTGGATACTACAAGCCATTTACATAAAATTGTATCCCCGATGGTGGGTACTTTTTACAGAGCTTCCTCACCGGAAGCGGGTCCTTTTGTAAGCGTTGGTGATAAGGTTGTTGATAAAACAACAGTATGTATCATTGAAGCGATGAAGCTGATGAACGAGCTTGATGCCGACATCAAGGGAGAAATCGTTGAAGTGCTGGTTGAGAACGGACAGCTGGTCGAGTATGGACAGCCCCTGTTCCTGGTTAAACCGGAATAACGGTAAATCGCCGGAGAGCGGCAACCGCTTGAGCTTCGAAGGAGGACAATAACGAAATGAAATTTCAAAAAATACTGATTGCGAACCGTGGAGAGATCGCGGTACGCATTATTCGTGCCTGTCGTGAGCTCGGTATTTCGACAGTTGCGGTTTATTCGGAAGCGGACAAGGACTCGCTGCATGTACGTCTTGCAGACGAAGCCTATTGTATTGGACCTACGTTGTCCAAAGACAGCTATCTGAATTTCACCAATCTGATGAGTGTGGCGACGTTAACGGAATGTGACGCAATACACCCTGGTTATGGATTCCTTGCGGAGAACGCTGATTTTGCGGAAATTTGTGATTCCTGCAACATCACCTTTATCGGTCCTTCCCCTGAAGCCATAACCAAGATGGGTGACAAAGCTGTCGCCAAGCAAACGATGAAAGACGCGGGCGTTCCTGTTATTCCGGGATCCGATGGTCTTGTCGAAAGCATGGAAGAAGCGATTATGCTTGGCCGGGATATCGGCTACCCTGTTATTATCAAAGCTACTGCAGGTGGCGGAGGTAAGGGTATTCGTATCGCGGAAGATGAAGAAGCCCTGATCAAACAGATTACGGCTGCTCAGCAGGAAGCGCAAAAGGCTTTTGGCAACGGCGGGGTGTACCTGGAGAAATTCCTGACAGGCATGAAACACGTCGAGATTCAGATCATTGCCGACAAGCATGGGAACGCAGTACACCTTGGCGAGCGTGATTGTTCTGTTCAACGCCGTCGTCAGAAGCTGGTGGAAGAAGCACCTTGTCCAGTGCTGAATGAGGAAGTACGTACACGGATGGGTGAGGCTGCAGTTCGTGCAGCACTGGCTGTGGATTACTCCGGTGCAGGAACCCTTGAGTTTTTGCTCAGTCCTAACGGTGAATTCTATTTCATGGAAATGAATACGCGTATTCAAGTGGAACACCCCGTTACCGAAATGGTGACAGGTGTGGATCTGATTCGCGAAATGATCTCGGTAGCTGAAGGCAACCCGCTCTCATTCCGTCAGGAAGATGTTGTCATCAACGGATGGTCGATCGAATGCCGTATCAATGCTGAAGATCCGGATCGCAATTTTATGCCTTCACCAGGTAAAATTGGTTTTTATCTTGCACCAGGTGGTCCAGGTGTCCGCGTGGATAGCGCAGCTTATCCGGGCTACACGATTTCTCCGTTTTACGACTCCATGATCGCTAAATTGATTGTGTGGGGTGCGAACAGGGAAGAGGCGATTGCCAAGATGAAACGTGCGCTCGCTGAGTTTGCCATTGAAGGCATCTCTACGACGATTCCTTTCCATCAGAAATTGCTGGAACATCCAACGTTCATTCGGGGCGATTTTGATATTAAATTCCTCGAGGAAAACGAGATTTAACAAGCATATTGGGCTTGTTTGTCATAATCTAGCCCAAATGATATAGTATGTAATAATAAGAGCGCATGTCTCCTGCAAGGGATAAGCCTACACGTTTCGTGGTGAAGTTTGCTTGCAGGGGTTCCGGAATAGCCCGGACCGGCAGGGTGTCCAAAGCCATCAAGCCTGTAGGACAGCGCCCTGACGGATGGCCGCAAACTTATTACGCGAAAGGTGTGTTGAACAGTTATGAGTACACTACCGACAGAATTTGAACGAACGGATATCGGTGAAATCCAGATCGCACCTGAAGTCATTGAAGTAATCGCTGGGCTGGCTACGGTAGAAGTTAAAGGAGTAGCGGGCATGAGCGGTGGTTTCGCTGGCGGATTTGCTGAATTGCTTGGTCGCAAAAACCTCTCCAAGGGCGTTAAAGTGGAAGTGGGCCAACGCGAGGCTGCAGTGGATGTATCGGTTATCATCGAGTATGGTTATCGTCTTCCCCAAGTAGCTACTGAAATCCAACAAAATGTTAAACGCTCCATTGAGAATATGACTGGATTGAATGTGAACGAAGTCAATGTGCACATTCATGACGTTCAGTTCAAAAGCACTGAAAAAGTGGAAGAGATTGACCTGAACAGTCAGCGTGTAAAATAAAAGAAGACTGATTCCCCCGGCATGACTGCCGGGGGTTATCCCGTCTTGGACATGTCTGCATCTTCCATTGGGACATATGGATAGAAGGTGTTGACACGATATGCATATGTTCAGGTTACAGCAATGTTAGTGAGCAAGGGAGGCTGTGCAGTTCGTGGCGAAAATACTGGATCGGCTTCTGTTGTTTATATACAGCATAAGCGTTGGAGCAATATCGGCAGTTGTCATTCTACTCATTAGTGGAGTACTGCCTTACGAATTGAATTACCAGCAGGAACAGAACGTCATTGTTGCAGCCGTTGTTGCAGCGGCGATCTTGTTTATCCTGAGTTTGCGCTTTTTTTACATCTCGGTACGGCGTGGGCGGGCTTCGTTGCCATCTGTAGATCAGCGTACGGAATACGGTGATGTGCAGATCTCAATGGAGACCATTGAAAATCTCTGCCTGAAAGCCACTTCCCGCTTCCGGGGAGTACGCGATGTTAAGGCACGTATTCGTGTGGTTGAGTCGGGATTGGAGATTATGATCCGTGCAGTGGTCGATGGCGAGACGCCAATTCCAACCCTGAGTTCGGATTTGCAGAAGGCCATACATGATCATGTACACGAGATTACGGGGATCCCGGTTTCGAATGTAACCGTGTATGTTGCCAATGTTACCCAGTCGCCTAACTACAAGAGTCGAGTGGAATGAGGTGAGTTTCACTGATGCTGTGGAGAGAGATTTGGGATAGTCACAGAGGCCGGATAACCGGAATTGTGGGCGGCATCTTTTTTGGATTTCTTTATTTGTTTACCGGGTTTTGGGATATGTTGTTCTTTGCACTTTTGGTGTTCATCGGTTATACATTAGGCAGACGAAGCGATTCGAAGCTGGGCTTGTTCATTCCCTGGAGGGAATGGGGACAATGGCTTGGAGAGCGCTGGCGTCCGTTTAAGTGAGCCACCTGAACCCTGCAATATGTTTCTTCCGAAAAGAGCTTAGTTTAATATGCCCGTTTTTTGGAGGAAACGTACTGCAGGTTTTTTTGTGAAAAGGGATAACAATAACCATATCGTAAAGGCCACTTCATTTCGCATCACAAACATGATGCGTGGATGGTTCTTTTATTTTAAAATAAGCATGATGACGCTCGGATGAGCGCTGCAGGAGGCAGGACATGAAAAGACGTTTGGCAAGGGAAATTGCGGTACAAAGTCTGTATCAGATGGAAATGAATGAAGTGGGTGCAGCTGAAGCTGTAAATATGCTGATTAACGAAGCGGCCGAGGAAAATGAAACGGAAGTCGTTATTCACGATGCAGATGTCATGCGCAGTTATGTAACGGAAATTGTTCAAGGAGCATGGAATCAGAAGGAAGCGATCGACGGATTGCTGGTGGATTATCTCAAGGGCTGGCAAATTAGCCGTCTGTCTCGGGTAGACCGTCAGATCTTGCGGCTGGCTGCTTATGAAATGGTATTTCGTGATGATGTTCCGGCGAAAGTATCGGTTAACGAAGCGATTGAGCTGTCCAAGCATTTTGGCACAGAAGAATCGGGGAAGTTCGTTAACGGTGTGCTTGGACGCATGATCCAGGAAGTTGACACGATCAAAGCGAAATTGTCCTAAAATAGCGAGTTACTTATTAAATGTTCACATAAGGGAGAGAGAGTACAATGACAGCATCTATTATTAACGGTAAAGAAGTGTCCCAGGAGATCCGCGCAGGCATAACTGAAGAAGTAAAGCAGCTTAGCGAACAGGGGGTTGTGCCTGGTCTGGCTGTTGTGCTCGTCGGGGAAGATCCGGCATCCCAAGTCTATGTGCGAAATAAGGAAAAAGCTTGTCACGATCTCGGTTTTTACTCTGAAGTACATCGTCTCGATGCAGGTACGTCCCAAGAGGACTTGCTGGCTCTGGTGGACAAGCTGAACAATCAGAGCTCCATTAACGGGATTCTTGTTCAACTCCCATTACCGAAGCATATTGAGGAAAAGGCTGTTATTGATGCAATAGCGGTTGAAAAAGATGTGGATGGTTTCCATCCGGTCAATGTGGGTAACCTTGTGATCGGCGATGACAGTTTGCTGCCATGTACACCTGCCGGAGTGATTGAACTGATCAAGCGGACTGGATTGGAAATGTCGGGTAAGCATGCTGTTGTGATCGGACGCAGCAATATTGTGGGCAAACCGGTATCTTTGCTGCTTCAACGTGAGAATGCAACCGTAACAATGTGTCATTCACGTACGGCAAACATGAAAGAAATTACACGTCAAGCCGACATATTGGTCGTAGCAATCGGTCGTGCAAACTTCGTGGATGCCGATTATGTGAAACCGGGTGCTGTAGTCATCGATGTGGGTATGAACCGTTTGGACAATGGTAAATTGGCTGGAGACGTGGATTTTGAAAGTGTGAAGGAAGTTTCCGGTCCGATTACTCCAGTTCCGGGTGGCGTTGGTCCAATGACGATCACCATGCTGATGCAAAATACACTGATCGCTGCCAAACGCGCTCACGGATTGGCCTAGGTACGTCTGTGGCAGATCGACAGATCTACTCCATCAAAGACCTGAATCGGTACATCCGAATGAAACTGGAATCCGATCAGGTCCTGTCGGACGTCTGGCTGCGCGGGGAGATATCCAACTTCACACATCACTCTAGCGGCCATATGTATTTTACATTGAAGGATAAAGACAGCCGTATTAAGGCTATCATGTTCGCGTCCCATAATCAGCGATTGCCCTTTGTGCCAAAGGAGGGTGCAAGGGTTATTGCTCGTGGTAATGTATCGGTTTATGAGCGGGACGGTCAATATCAATTTTACGCTACCCAGATGCAGCCTGACGGAATCGGAAGTCTCTATCTGGCTTATGAGCAATTGAAAAAGAAGCTCGAGGATGAGGGGCTTTTCTCTTCGGCCAAGAAACGTGCTATTCCGCGTTATCCCAAAACGATCGGTGTAGTTACGTCTCCTACAGGAGCAGCGGTACGGGATATCATGATTACATTGCAGCGCAGATACCCTTCTGCGAAAGTGCTTCTATATCCTGTTCTGGTTCAGGGAAAAGGCGCAGCACCTTCAATCGTAAAAGCCATTCGAAACCTGAATCTCCTTGGTGAAGCGGACGTGCTGATTGTAGGCCGGGGCGGGGGATCACTGGAGGAGCTGTGGGCTTTTAATGAAGAGATGGTTGCCAGAGCCATAGTTGATTCAGATATTCCTGTGATCTCTGCAGTCGGACACGAAACCGATTTTACCATTGCAGACTTTGCTGCAGACCTGCGGGCTGCGACGCCAACAGCGGCTGCTGAACTGGCTGTGCCAAATCGTGCAGAGCTGCTTGACCAGATTGCGCTAAGACAGCGTCAGCTGCAGCATAGTCTGCGTCAACGGGCTGCACATAACCGTGAACGACTTGCCAGATTACAGCGTTCGCCGGTACTTGTTCACCCAAGACGGACATTGATGCAGCATACAGAACGATTGGACATGCTGCATCAGCGGCTGTTAAGGACAGTGGATACACGGATGAAATGGACCGCGGAGAAACAAGAGCGTCTTCGTGCTGCTCTGCAGCGGTTCAATCCACGTGAACAGGTGAATGCGGCTCAACGGGAAAATGCCGCAGCACGGCGTCAGCTTGAACTTGCGATGAGGTCTATCGTCAGATCGAAGCAGCAGCAATGGAAATCTTCCGTGCGCCACCTCGATGCTCTAAGCCCGCTAAAAGTCATGTCTCGCGGATATAGTCTGGTGTATGACGAACAGGAGCAAAGACTGATCAAATCGTTGAAGGAAGTGCAGCCTGGAGATTCAATTAAGATTAAATTAACAGACGGACAGCTGGACTGTCAGGTTTGGGGAATGAAGGAGGATGACAACATCCATGGCGAATGAACCGGAACTGAATTTTGAAGAGGCAATGGCGGCACTTGAAGATATCGTAGCTCAGCTGGAGCATGGGGATGTTCCATTAGAACAGGCCATTGATCTGTTTCAGCGAGGAATGAAACTTTCCCAGTTATGCGGAATCAAGTTGGAACAAGTGGAACGCAAGATTGAAATGATCGTAGAAGAAGATGGGGAACTTCGGAAGAAGCCGTTCGGAGCTTCGGAAGTTGAGAGCGGTGAAGGCAATGAGTAGTCGTCCTTCCTTTGAACAGTATCTCCAACAGACAACAGATGAGGTTACGGAAGCTTTAAAAGAGATTCTCCCAGTTCACTGGGATGTACCTCAGTCTCTGCGTGATGCGATGCAGTATTCACTTATGGCTGG
Organism: Paenibacillus xylanilyticus; assembly: GCF_009664365.1. NCBI lineage: Bacteria > Bacillati > Bacillota > Bacilli > Caryophanales > Paenibacillaceae > Paenibacillus > Paenibacillus xylanilyticus. Next base: position 4,347,548 of record NZ_CP044310.1, on the reverse strand, counting down.
AGGCAAGCGCCTCCGTCCTCTTCTGGTCGTCGCTGCGGCGGAAGCCCTCGGAGCACAGCGTGCAGCTGCGCTGCCGGTAGCCTGCGCCGTGGAAATGGTACACACGTATTCTCTTATCCACGATGACCTGCCTGCAATGGATAATGATGACTATCGTCGGGGAAAATTAACGAATCACAAGGTGTATGGTGAAGCCACGGCTATTCTTGCAGGAGATGCTTTGTTGACTCATGCTTTCTATAGTGTAGTGCAAGCAGGCCGCAAGAACGGTGTGCCGGCAGAAGCCTTGCTTTCTATTGTGGAGGAGCTTTCCGAACTGGCTGGCGCCCGCGGCATGGTTGGTGGGCAAGTGGCTGATATGGAAGGTGAGCAAGGGATGACGGATCTGGAACAACTGCAGTATATCCATTTGCATAAAACCGGTGATTTGATCGTGTTCTCCTTGCTGGCTGGCGCTCGTATTGGTGGCGCAACTGAAGGACAACTTGATGCACTGCGTGTATTCGGGCGTGATCTTGGTCTTGCTTTTCAGATTCAGGACGATATCCTTGATCTGACTGGGGATGAGCAAAAAATGGGCAAGAAAACCCAAAGCGATGTCAATCAGCAAAAGGTAACTTATCCATTTTTCATAGGCATGGAAGCGTCTCAAAAACAGGTGAAGTCCTTGACCCAATCTGCAAAAGAGGCCCTTAGCAGAGCGGAGTTGTCAGATTCATCGCGATTGATGGAGATAGCAGATTATTTAATGCGCAGAGATCATTAGTCTAAAAAGTAAATGAAACGGCCCTGCGGCTGTTTCGTAAGATTCAGATCGGTGTAATAATGTTAATGTGCTTTTTGCACGGTGATTACATTTGACATAACGGATACATAATAATGGTTCAATTCATTTGTCTTGCTCGCGAAAAAGCTCGCAATCTGGAGTATGAAGCCGTAAATTATGATTCCTGTTCTTTTATGTTATAATGATTTAATGTGATTTAATAAAATTCAGTTTAAAAAGTGTTATCCACTTAATCAAACAATCTAGGAAAGCGGGGAGATTCTCGTGCTGCTTCCACAAATTAAACAACCCAGTGATCTAAAATCGATGTCTCCGGATGATCTTGTTTTATTATCCGCAGAGATTCGGCAATTTCTGATTGAGAAATTGTCCGTAACGGGGGGGCATCTGGCACCGAATTTAGGCGTGGTTGAGCTCACGGTAGCCCTGCACTACTGTTATAACAGTCCGGTAGACAAAATGATTTACGATGTAGGGCATCAAGCGTATGTGCATAAAATTCTTACAGGGCGCATGGACCGTTTTGATACATTGCGTCAGCACAATGGATTGTGCGGGTTCGTCAAGCGTAATGAGAGCGAGCATGATGTATGGGAGGCTGGACACAGCAGTACATCCTTGTCTGCTGCCATGGGTATGGCGCTTGCACGTGATTTGAAGGGTGAAGATAATCAGGTTATTGCCATGATTGGTGATGGAGCTCTTACAGGTGGTATGGCCTTTGAGGCACTTAACCACATTGGCCATGAGCAGAAAAAACTGATGGTCATTCTGAATGATAATGAAATGTCCATTGCGCCCAATGTTGGGGCGATGCATAAATACTTAAGCAAAATCCGTTCTGATCGCCATTATCTAAAAGCCAAAGATGATGTGGAAGGAATGCTCAAAAAGATTCCTGCCATTGGAGACCGTTTGGCCAAATCGGCAAGCTGGATTAAGGATAGCGTCAAATATATGATGGTTCCGGGTGTTTTGTTTGAAGAACTCGGCTTCACTTATTTGGGACCCATCGATGGACATGACATTCCCAAATTAATTGAGACGTTCAAACAAGCGGATAACGTGGAGGGACCCGTTCTCGTTCATGTTCTCACAACCAAGGGCAAAGGATACCAGCCAGCGGAGGCAGACTCACACAAATGGCATGGTATCTCACCTTATAAAATAGAATCCGGTCAGGTACTCAAGGCCGTGGGCAAACCAATGTACACCGAAATATTCGGGCAGACACTGGTTGAACTTGCGAAAGAAGACCAGCGTATCGTTGCTGTAACGCCTGCTATGCCGACAGGATCGGGGCTTATTCCATTTAGCAAGGAATTCCCGGACCGCATGATTGATGTAGGGATTGCAGAGCAGCATGCGGCAACCATGTGTGCTGCACTGGCCATGGAAGGCATGAAGCCTGTCTTTGCCGTATATTCTACGTTTATGCAGCGGGCATATGATCAGATCGTGCATGATATTTGCCGTCATAATGCCAATGTGATCTTTGCCATTGACCGTGCGGGATTTGTTGGACCTGATGGAGAGACGCATCAAGGCGTGTATGATGTGGCGTTTATGAGACACATTCCTAACATTGTACTTATGATGCCGAAGGATGAGAATGAACTGCGTCACATGATGAAAACAGCACTTGATTATAACGAAGGACCTATTGCTTACCGGTATCCTCGAAACAATGTGGTAGGCGTTCCAATGGATGAGCAGCTCGTACCGATTCCAATCGGAACTTGGGAACAGCTGCGACCATCTGAAGGTTATGCCATCATCGCTTCGGGTTCCATGGTTCAAATTGCTGAAGAAGCAGCTGAAACCGTGAAAAAGGAAGGCATTACAGCCGGAGTGATCAATGCACGTTTCCTCAAGCCACTGGATGAACAAATGCTTCGTGATCTCGCGATTCGTGGTACCAAACTGATTGTGCTTGAAGAAACTTCTCAAGCAGGCAGTATGGGCAGCGCAGTGCTTGAGTTCTATGCTGAACAGGGTCTGCATGATGTACATGTTGATCTTATGGGGATTCCGGATCGCTTCATTGAACATGGCAGCATCAATGAACAACGGGCTGAAGTTGGGCTTACGGTGGACAACGTATGTGTGCAGCTGCGCAGTTTGGCAGCTCAAACCTCTTACGGCATGTCCAGAACCCGCTTTCCTTCTTGATCAATGGAATGCTTTACCTAAATAAATGAATTAACTATATGATAGGAGAAAGACATGTCACTCCCGAAAGAACGAATTGATGTTCTGCTGGTCGAGCAGGGTTATTATGAAAGTCGTGAGAAGGCAAAAGCGGCAATCATGGCTGGACTGGTGTATGCCAACAATGAACGAATTGAAAAGGCAGGCATGAAAATACCGCGGGAAGCTGAACTAAAGGTTAAAGGCTCGGTGCATCCTTATGTGGGACGGGGTGGATTGAAGCTTGAAAAAGCGATTAAACACTTCGATCTTGACATGAACGGTCTGGTCATGCTTGATATTGGTTCGTCAACGGGTGGATTTACGGATTGTGCATTACAACATGGTGCATCGCATGTTTATGCCATTGATGTAGGATACAACCAGCTGGACTGGTCATTACGCAATGATGACCGGGTCACCGTGATGGAAAGAACCAATTTTCGTTATGTGACGCCTGAGGATTTAATTGGACCTGAGCCAAACTTTGCCAGCATTGATGTATCCTTCATATCGCTGCGAATTATACTGCCGCCCTTGCTTGCTCTTCTGAAGCAGCCGGCAGATATTGTAGCATTGATCAAGCCTCAATTTGAGGCAGGACGTGAGAAGGTAGGTAAGTCTGGTGTTGTTCGAGATCCAAAAGTGCACAAGGAAGTACTGGAAACCATGCTTCACTTCGCGAATGAACTTGATTTAAATCTTCGGGGTTTAACCTTCTCGCCTATTACCGGTGGAGAGGGCAATATCGAATTTCTCGCTCATTGGCGTCTGGAAGAACCGGATGCATCACAACAAGAGAAGGATCTGGCTTCACTCGATGCACTTGCCCATCAAGTTGCTATGGAAGCCGCTCATACTTTTACGGGAAACTCATCATAGGATGAGTTTCTTTTCGCTGGAAAGGTGATCCTATTAACAGGAGATCGACTGCCGGACCTCGAATAAGTCTTCGAGGTGAACGATGATGAATGGGCAATCCGACACAATCGTTATTGGTGTACTTGCTGTCATTTTAATCATATGGCTCTTTTACGGTTTGCGTAATTGGCTGAATCGACCGGTACCGGTAAGTTTGTCAGGCATGCAGCTGAATTCCGACATACCGCATTCCCCGGTTGTTGATCTGCTTGAAGCAGAGGGGTATGAAGTCATCGGAGGCAAAATGAAGATACCGCTCGCCTTTGAGGTCAATGAATCCGTTTATTATAGTCGGTTGTTCGTTGATTATGTTGCCGAGCGTGATGAGATCAGGTATTTGGTCAAGACGGCAAGGCGCAGACAGCCGGTGGAATTCACAGGTCCTGGCATTCGGGATCGCTTTTTGTACTATTTATTGTTGTATCCAGGTTGTGAAGGTATATTGTACGTGGATACGGAAGAATCCAGCGTAAAGATCATCCGTTTGATGGATTATGAGGAAGATGTATATGATGGGGATGATCTGAGCTAGGAATCAATGGTAACTATTTAAACTGGAGGCATGTATGAAAGGACAACGACACATTAAGATACGTGAAATTATTAGTCAGAATGAAATAGAAACCCAGGATGATCTGGTTGAAGCACTGCGTCAAGCCGGTTTTCAGGTGACACAGGCCACGGTATCCCGTGATATTAAAGAATTGCTGTTGATCAAAATTCCAATGGATGATGGTCGTTACAAGTACTCATTGCCAACCGACCAGCGTTATAATCCAATCCAGAAGTTGAAACGGGCATTAGTGGATAACTTTCTCCATATTGACCATACCAACAATCTGGTGGTAATGAAATGTCTGCCAGGAACGGCGAACTCCATTGCGGCCTTGCTGGACAACATTGAATGGACTGAAGTTATGGGGACGATCTGTGGTGACGATACGATTCTCATCATCTGCCGTACTGAAGATAATAGTGTGACGGTTATCGATCGAATTATGGGTTACATTTCTTAAAATCCGATTTTAAACATAATTGCTGAGTTTGTCATCCGGAGGTGCTTTGGCCAATGCTAGTTACATTATCGATTCGTAATCTGGCTGTTGTAGAAGAAGTGGATGTAGTATTTCACGCAGGGTTTCATGTGTTATCAGGGGAAACCGGTGCAGGTAAATCAATCATTATTGATGCGCTCGGTTTGATCGCAGGTGGTCGCAGTTCGGCCGATCTGATCCGTTACGGTTGTGACAAAGCGGAGATGGAGGCATTGTTCGAGATGGAACAGGGTCATCCGGTGTGGGAAACACTGGAGAAGCTTGGGATTCATTGTGAACCTGAAGAACACCTCGTTATTAGACGGGAGCTGAATACACAGGGTAAGAGCACATCCCGCATCAATGGTCAGTTGGTCAATCTGACGATGCTGCGTGAAGTGGGAGAGAAATTGATTAATATTCATGGTCAGCATGAGCACCAAAGTTTGCTGCGTGCTGAAAGCCATCTGGGCTTATTGGATACCTACGGAGCAGCTGTCATTGGTCCAGTGAAGTCGGAATATCAGGAAAGGTACAGCCGGTTCATTACTGCGGAGAAAGAACTGCGTGCCCTTCAGGAGTCAAGTCAGCGTGCTTATCAGCTGCTGGACATGTATCGTTTTCAGCTGGAGGAGATTGCTGCTGCCGGGTTAACAAGTGGTGAAGATGAATTACTTGGTGAAGAACGGGTCAAGCTATCCCATAGTGAGAAAATGATGGACAGCGTTGCCGGTGCATATGATCTGCTCAGTGGTCAGCGTGGACTCGAGGCAGTAAGCATCGCCCTCTCCCGGATAGAAGATATCTCCGGTTACGATAGCAAAGGACTACAGCCAATCGTGGAACAGCTGCAGTCGGCCTTTTATCAATTGGAGGATGCTACATTTCAATTAAGGGATTACCGTGAAAAAATAGAGTTTAACCCCGGTCGACTGGAGGAGGTTGAGCAGCGCTTAAACTTGATTTCTGGTCTAAGACGAAAGTACGGGGACAGTGTTGACCTTATTTTGAATTATTATGAGCAGATTAGCCATGAAACAGACCAGCTGGAAAACAAGGACGAGCGCCTGGAGAAACTGCGCGCTGAGCGTGACAAGCTTCTGGTTCTGGTGATGGATTCTGCAGAGGATCTGAGCCGGGTACGCAAGCAGTGTGCCGATGAACTTGCTGCTCAGGTGGAGAGTGAGCTGAAGGATCTTCAAATGGAGCGTACAACGCTGCGTGTACAAATTACGCCTTCAGAAGATCCGAAGGGGATTGAATGGAACGGGCGCAGGCTCCGGCTCAGTCGTCAGGGAGCCGACAATGCGGAATTTCTCATCTCCCCGAATCCGGGTGAACCGCTTCGCCCATTAGGTAAAATTGCATCAGGTGGTGAGTTATCCAGAATGATGCTTGCCATGAAGAGTATTTTCGCTCGTCACGATCGAATTCCCGTCCTCATATTTGACGAGGTTGACACAGGAGTTAGCGGACGGGCAGCACAATCCATTGCAGAGAAGCTGTTCCGTTTATCCTCAACCTGCCAAGTATTTTCGATTACACACTTGCCACAAGTCGCTTGTATGGCAGATCATCAGTACCTCATTGAAAAACATGTCGTTGACGGGCGTACAATGACGCAGGTGGAATCGCTGTCAAACGAGGGCAGAGTGAAGGAATTGGCACGTATGCTCGGCGGTGTTGAAATTACAGAAAAAACATTGCATCATGCACAGGAAATGCTGAATTTGGCGGAAGCCAAAAAAGGAGGAAACGAGCGACCGGCGTAATGATTGACAGTAATAAAAGCCTGGGGGCAAGGTTATCTTATAGGTACGCAATTGGCGACCACCTTTCGTCAAGCGAAAGAAGCAAAGGGAGTGTGACAGCCATTGAATTCCCCCCTCAGGAAGAAATTGCTAGGTCTTTTATTTGCCTTCTTTCTATGTGTAATCAGCCAGGCCATTCAGCCTGTGCAGAGTTATGCCTCCTTACCTGACGAATTGCAGGTATTTGCAGGCAGGCAAGCAGATGTACGACTCGCTGTACCGGCTTCTTCCAGCGCCGTTGTAGACCGACCGGATATTGTTGGTCTAGATGGACAGGAGCAAGCAGTGCATGTCACGAAGCAGCAGCCATTGCATCTTCATCCCCAGCAGACAGGACAAGCGAAATTAACCTTGAAGCTGTGGGGCAAAATTCCGGTCAAAACGGTTAATGTGAACGTGATTCCGGATTTGCGAGTTGTACCCGGGGGTCAAACCATTGGCGTAAAAGTAAAGTCCGCTGGGATTTTGGTTGTAGGTCATCACTTGGTCCGTGCTGAAGGAGACCAAAGAGTCTCTCCAGGAGAAACAGCAGGCATTAAACTTGGGGATCTGATAACCCATATGAATGGCAAACGTCTGGATGGCGTTGCAGGCGTTGCTGAAGCTGTAGAGCAAGCGGGTAAAAGTAAAAAAGGGATCGATGTGGTATTGCAGCGAGGGAAGGAAACCGTTAAAACACGACTTACACCAGCATACGATGCCGAAGATCAGGCCTGGAGGCTTGGATTGTACATTCGTGATTCTGCGGCTGGAGTAGGTACTTTAACGTTCTATGCACCAGACCAAGGCGTGTATGGAGCTTTGGGGCATGTGATTACGGATATGAATACTCAAACATCCATTGTTGTAGGCAGTGGACAGATTGTTCAGTCGAATGTGACATCTATATCCAAAAGTGAATCCGGAGATCCGGGTGAAAAACGTGCACATTTTCTTAAAGAAAGCAAAATATTAGGCAATATTGAGCGTAATACGGCTTTTGGCATATTTGGTAAGATGTCTGACAATCCCGATCACAGTTTATACACCAAAGGAATTCCTGTCGCTTTCTCACATGAAGTGAAGGAAGGACCGGCAGAAATTTTGACTGTTGTCGAGGGTCAGCAGGTTGAACGTTTCGCGATCGATATTGTGCATGTGGCTGATCAATCGGAGCCTGCAACCAAAGGGCTTGTGCTTCGCATTACAGATCCTAAGCTGCTTGATAAAACGGGTGGGATCGTTCAGGGAATGAGCGGCAGCCCAATCGTTCAGAATGGCAAGCTCATTGGCGCCGTGACACATGTGTTTGTTAATGATCCTAAATCAGGTTACGGCTGTTTCATCGAGTGGATGTTACAGGATGCCGGTGTGATGATCAAAAAGGAAAAAGCGAAAAATCTTAAGGCCGGGTAAACCGCCTTAAGATTTTTTGTCGAATCGAAAAGATAATTATCACATAATGAAATAAAATATTTATTATAAAGCAATGCGAAAAAAAAATAAAGAAAAATAATTTTCGACAGAAGGAATTTCCTCGCCTGTGTCGAAAATTTAACCTGTAAGGAAATGTACGAAACAGTGGTTAAACCAAAGGAGGATACCGTTTTGCAAAAAATCGAGGTATTGCTGGCTGATGATAATCGTGAATTTACGAATTTGCTTGCCGAATATATATCCGAACAGGAAGATATGGAAGTTACCGGAATTGCCTACAACGGGGAAGAAGTACTGCAGTTGTTGGAGCAAAGCCGTGATGTGCCGGATGTATTGATTCTGGATATTATTATGCCTCATCTGGATGGGCTTGGTGTATTGGAGCGTCTGCGCAACCTGAACCTGAATCCACAACCGAAAGTGATCATGCTTACGGCATTCGGTCAAGAGAACATCACACAGCGTGCCGTGCAGCTCGGAGCTTCTTATTACATCCTCAAACCTTTTGACATGGAAGTGCTCGCTAACCGGGTTCGCCAGCTTGTAGGATCCCAGACAACCGTCTCTTCAAGCACGAACAGTGGTTCATCCATGTTTATGACCAACAAATCCAATGTGGTGCCAATGGGCAAACACAAAAATTTGGATGCCAGCATCACGTCCATCATACATGAAATCGGCGTTCCTGCGCATATTAAAGGATATCAGTATTTGCGTGAAGCCATCACTATGGTATATAACAATATCGAAATTTTGGGTGCGATTACCAAAACGCTGTACCCTGCGATTGCCGAGAAATTCAAAACAACGCCGTCCCGCGTTGAACGGGCCATCCGCCATGCGATTGAAGTGGCCTGGACACGCGGAAACATCGACAGCATCAGCCACCTGTTTGGTTACACGATCAACATCAGCAAGTCGAAACCGACGAACTCCGAATTTATCGCTATGGTTGCCGACAAGCTGAGAATCGAGCATAAGGTGTCTTGAAAGCCTGGTGGATCAACGTTTCCAGACGGTGACTAGAACGATTGTTCGCGTAAACTTATCGGCCGTTGGTCGCGGGGTTCCGATAAACTATGCGGTCGTTGTTCCGTTAAACTGTTGGATTCCACGCGCTAATTTAGCGTAAACTTATCGGTCATTTAGCTGATAAACATAATAACGCAATGTGCGTACAAATACAAACAATCAGGCGGGCGTCTCTTCGGGGATGTGCGCTTTTATTTTATTATTATTTAGAATACGATAAACGATATCGAATATCTGTTGTTTAGAGAACTTTTATTAAAAGATGGAGTATATACTTTGGTAAGCTACAGAAAAGGTCTGATTTTTTGGGATGCGAATAAACAGGAGGCAGCATGGGAGACATAAGAACAGGAAAGAAGTATAAATTTGTGAGAGGTGTTAGAGGGGCTGACAAGCAGCTTGATGATTTATTTGAAATTTACCGCAACGCTAAAGCAGCGGAGGGCCGTTCATCGCGTACGTTAGAACAATACGATGAGTATTACCGCCATTTTTGCGATTACTTGGCTATGAACGACTTAGAGCGGTCATTTACCGCGATCACTACCGATGTCTTGCGTTCATACATGCATTGGATGCTACATAGTAAACCTCGATTCGAGGGCCATGCGCACAAGTCAGACGCAGAAAAGACGATCGGTCTGTCTCCGGTCACAGTTAATACGAAGATGAAGATGCTCAAAACCATGTTCACTTTTCTGCTTAGGGAGGGAGTGGTTGACTTTGACCCTACCGCGAGGATAGGTAAAATACCTGAACCAAAAAAGAAAGTGAGAATACTTACGATTGAGGAAATGCAATTACTACTGGATGCACCCAATGTGAAGACTTACGCGGGCCTCCGGGATCTTGTAGCTATGTACATACTAATTGATACATTTGGACGTGTTGGCGAATTACTGTCGATAAGGGAAACGGATATCGATTTTAAACTCGGAATGATCTACTTTGATGAGAACGTTGTTAAGACGAGGCGTGGACGCTATGTGCCCGTATCAAAGCGTACCTTACGTCTAATTAAAGAGCTAATTAAAGAGAACGCGGATTTTGATAACGAATATCTAATTCTTAATAATTATGGCTCCAGGTTAAATCCAACGAGACTGCGCGACCGTATCAAACAACACGCGAAGAAAGCAGGCCTTAACATCCGAATTACTCCCCACCTGTTCCGCTATTCCGGGGCCACATTATTTATTGAAAATGGAGGAGATCTACGCCATCTAGCTGGCATTTTAGGTCACGCAGACATGCGGATGGTTATGAAATATACAAATCCGTCTGATAAGGCGTTGAAGGCGCAGCATGAACTTTACGCGCCAATTAACGATATAATCAAGCCATTGAATAAGCCGCGAAAGACTAAGCGGAAGGGGTGACTCAATCTCTATTTGCACTATTATACATACGATATCAATCCGTTGTTTCCAGCCGTTAATGCCTTCGCAAGAATTTTAGCCTCTTTGCACTTCCCGTAAAATTCACGTGAAATTACGGCGTACATACGTCGACCCTAACGAATACCCTCGCACTCTATTTGAACGTCTAATTCCACGGTAATTTTACGGATATTCCACGAGGCGGATACGGAGGGGCTCGATGGGAGGGGCGGCGAGGCGGACCGTATTGTCTTTTTCTTTAGTTCTGCCGCGCTATTCTATGTGTGATGCCCATTGTTACGACACGATCACTTGTTATCGGGGCGTACGAAGTTATGAACGTAGTGAATAACTGAGTAAAAGATCTTAAATCTTTAAAGTCTTTAAAAGATCTTTATTATACACATGCCGAAGAAAAAGTCAATAGGGTATATCTAACTGATTGCGCGGCGCCTCGAATTGGTAATGTTTATTTGCACTATAATACATAAAAATGGATTTTCGTCAATGTCTGCGATTGTGAACACGGTTAAATCGCCCCTGAGAGTTGCGATCCGCAACCGCGCAGAAATGTTGCGTCTGGTACAGCCCCACGTGGGGAACTTTAGTCCGCTTGTATAATCCGCCGATTCCGCGCTATACTAAGAACAAACGTTCTACAAACGGAGATGAAACGGAATATGATCGATATGAATAACGAAGACCTCACGCTAATCAAATCGCATATCATCCTCCCGCGCGTATTATCCGCATTCGAACGGGATATCGCGCTCATCAACGCAACGCTCAAGACGCCCGGCCCGTATGTCGACGCAATTGCGGAGGCCCAACGCAAACTCACCGCAGACATCTACGAGGTACGCAAAGGCTTCCGCCAACGCGGCATCAAAGTTTACGAAGAGGTGACGGACGGCGACGGAGTAACTGCGCGTTATAAATGTCGCGGCTACCAAGCGGAGATGCGGATACGGTGGTCGATGATGGCGGCGGAGGCTGGCGTTTTAATGCGGAAGTATCTCGGATTGAATACGGATCAATACGTTGACCCGACGGTGCCTGAGCGGTTGCGCGGCGAGCGGCCTTTTGAGACGGTACAACCGGATTAGACAAAGAAAAGACGTAGCTACGGAATAACTACGTCTTAGGTCTTGCGTCTGTTGAGAGCAAGAGTTAAGATAATTATTGAATAGTGACTGCGGTAGCTGCTCTTGGTCGGGAGGCTACCGCTTTTTCGCGTTCATAAAAGCTAAAATTGAAATGATAAAGGCAAGTAGAGTTAGAATTAGTGACCCAAAGTTGAGCATAACCGTTAGCGACTCATATGTACTCATTTATATTCACCTCCTTCCAAGCGCGCTTATGAATTAATTTCATGGTTGAATCTTTCTTGAATCTATGCTCCATTCCCCTTTTAATTTTTTGAATTTGTTGAAGCTTTTTTCCATTAATTCAAGTGCTATTTCTAAATTTGTTATTGCTTCAACCGCCTCCGGAGAGTAATGTTTCATGTAAAAAGACTGTGTTTCTGCTAATTTTGCACGAATGCTTGAGTTTTGAATTTCAACTGATACTGCTGTTAACATACCTGATAGGTTACGTAATGAACCTATGGCTCTATCATTAACAGACTCTTCCCAAGCTTCGTCATAATCGTATTCTTCAGTTTGATCATCTCTAATAGGAAACAACTCAACGTTATTAGACGATCTCTTCACCTTCAAAACATCTCTGTGCGCCTCTAAATCCCATAATGCATTTTTAATTGTATGCTGATTCACTACATAATCAGAGTCGACTAAAAATGTTTCCACTTCACGCCACAGGTCTGATTGCTTTATGCCCATTTCAAAATCACGTAGGATAGAAACAGCTACGTCTCTTATATAATCAGGTGTAGGTTTATTCATTTAATAACACTCCGTTTAAAAAAATTAATAAGAAGGCTTAAAAGATATCTATAAAGAAATCTAAAAAGAAATCTTTTTATGGATTATACTATTCTTATTAGTCCTAAGTCAAATGAATACTCTACTGATGTGCTACAAACCTAGAATCTAGACCAATGTTCTTAACAGATTTGCAGGAAATTTCCGCCATTTTGTCGAAGTATTTACGTAATCCACAACGAAAGGACTACGTCTATATGCGCACTAACAAACGTTTCATACGCTCCAAGTCGCGGCTCTTACGTCCGCTAGCCTCCGATATCCAACTTTATACCGCGCAAATGGACCGGACGCCCATCGTTATATTTATCGGCGCGGAGCTCGTTGGCAGCGGTGTGATCGAGGATATTACGGAAATGAGCGTTGCGGTAAAGGGTGAACGTTATATGCGCGGAGTCTGTACGTTTAAATATGCGGGAGGTGCGAAGTGAGACGTTCGATAGCTGATGCAATTGTATTATTAAAAAGAGCTGAGAAACAATTGAAGACTGTCTCAGAAAGGTATAATTCCTCGCTTAAGTCTGGTTTGATTGACCCGGAGCTTCCAGGAGACACAAATGACTTCCTGAACAGTTGTCGCTCAGCACTCGATTATTTAGCATGGGATATCTTTACCGAAAAATGTAAACCAGGACTCTCTGAAGACAGAGTAAAAGACCTGGAGCACAAAGTTCAATTTCCCTCCAAACCCACGAGAAAAAGCTTCAACAAAGCTGTGAAGGATACCTTTCCGGATTTGAAAAAGAATTCTCCTGATATTGTTGATGTTCTGAGAGACGCACAGTGCTTCAGTACCCCGTACAACAAAACATGGATATACGCGCTACGTAATCTTAATAATGGGAGCAAGCATCGACATCTTACAGTGCAATCAAACCAGGAAACTTTGTACGCGAAAGACCTTCATGTCAAATTTGGAGGAACTTCAATTATCATGAAGGACTCTACCTTTGTAATGCCAAAAGGTACTGTTCTGTTCGATTTAGGTGGGAGTCAAATTACGAGCGAAGATCTAGATAACCACCCAGCAGTTATAAATATGGAAATCAATCTCTCCAATGACATAGTTTTCGTCGACATTAGAAGACCTGTACTAAGTACTCTAGAGGAGATTTACGAAGGTTCCTCCAATGTCACGAAGAGACTAATACCTCTGCTTAGTTGATCTAGGGGACACTTAAAAAGACCGTAATAACTCCGGCCTCTTCCGCTAAACTATAAACTCGCAGAATACCGGAGTCCGCAGCATTCCCGCTTTGGTCCAGTTCCGCATCTTAACGCGAGCTCTAATCCGTGGCTCAACGTACACAAACTCGCTGTCCTCGCCGGATACGATCGATTTGCTCACGCCATAGAACGCCTTCTTATGCGTTGGTGACGCGCCGAACTCGATAATGCCGGCAGGACGTACTTTAGCGGATTCGTCCGCCACTCCCGCAAGCCATCCGAACTCACCTTTCCGATATCCCGTAATGAATACGTCGGCATACGTCCAGTTAATAATCTTGCGCCAATCCGGAGAGCGGCGACTTACATACGCGCTGTCCTTGCGTTTGGCGACTACGCCCTCCATTTCGCGCGCTTCAATTTGCGTAAATAGCGCTTCGCCGGCGCCCTCAACGTAAGGAACTACTCCCATGCTTGCGTTAGGCATCGTCAGACCCGCGAGAATGTCCTTGCGCTCGATTAGCGGTAAGCTCCGTACATCAGCGTCTTTATACCGTAGCACGTCGAATACGGCGAATGTGGCCGGGTTTGTTACGGTGAGATTGCGTATCTTATCGGCTTTACGCGCGGAGAAGCGGGACATTACCGCCTCAAAGTCCGAGACGCCATTCGCCGGGTTAACACACGCGATTTCACCGTCAAGGATAACGTCGTGATCGAAGCGGGCTGCAGCAATTTCGGGATACTGCCGCGTGCAATCGTTATTGTGACGCGTATATAAACGGACTTCTCCGTCAGTTTGCGAAAATATTAGGCGGTGGCCGTCGATTTTCGGCTCGAACAGATAGCGCGAATCCGAAAACGGTGCGTCCGCCTTTTCGAGTAACATCGGACTAATAAACATAAAAACACCTCACTCCGATTATAGCGCGTGGCTAAGCCGAGGTGAGGCGGTAAGTGTTGGCAGGTCAGATTCTATTTTTCTTGAATGATTTTTATTAGGTCTTCTCCACTGGTTATTCTCATGTACGTCTTTCTCAAGTAAATATAAAACCAGGCATGCGTCTGTTTCTTCCGTTTTCGATATTTATTGAGTATTTCTTCGAATAAAGTAAAGCTCCAAGTCAAGGCCCAAGTGCTCACAGTTTTTAAAGATTCAGGTGTTCTTAGTGGCTTGGTGTATCCCGTCGAGAATACACTATGTATTGCTGAGTTCGCATGTGCTTTTGCCGACCAAGTTCTATAAAGTAATTCGTATTCTGGTAATTTTTTTAAATGGGCAGCTAATTCGTACAGTGTTTTTGGTCCGTTGAATAGTGAGTACCAATTAGGGGTCTTTCCTCCGCTTTTTTCTTTTTTGTTTCTTTTGCGAGTCTCCTCCCATTCATCATTTATTCTTTTGTATTTGCCCATTAAAAGAGTATTTAAGTTTTGAATTTGTTCTGTCGCGTCTACTTCGGTTAGAGTGAATGAGTAATCACTATCTTTTAGCATTTTTTGAAATTTTCCGATCTCTTCTTTGGAAAACTGTTTGTGCAGCTTTATTCTGGATTTTATGTGTGCTACATGGTAGGAAGCTGCTCGATCAGCCGAATGCTTACTAAGAATGAATCTTATTGATAAAAAATGCTCAAACATAGAGCGAATAATAGGGATTGCTGCCTCCGTATTTCCACCTCTAACTAGAATTGAAATTCCGTCAAGATACTCTAAATAATCTCTCAGCAGCAAGTAGACAGTTGAATCAGTGTACTCGTTTATGGGGTGTTTTTGGATCGTCTCTAAAACCGTACCCCCAAAGTCCACACATTGTTCGATTACTCTGCTGATTTCCTTTAATAAGGCTTCATACTCAGGATTTACAATTGTCCGATTCAGCATAGTAAAAATTCCTTTCTTATTCTTCAATATAAAATCGGAGATGGTAGATGAAAGGACCGCAGTATTAACGGTCCTCTTCGTTATCTTCCTCTATGTATTCAATTAAATCACCGGGCAGTACGCCGAGCTTTACGCATAATGTATTTAATGTCGGAAAGTCAATCCTCGCGTTAGCATTCAATGCAAGAGCTTTCACTGTGTTTCGGTTTATTCCAGTAATTTGAACCACGTCTTTTTGCTCAAGTCCGCGTTCTTTCATTATCTTATCTAGCGAGAACCGAATAGCCACAAAAATTCCTCCAAAAAAATAATGTAGTAAACTAGTTGACAAGATTAACGTGTGGATGTATATTTGTAATCAAGTAAACTAGTTGACAAGATAACAAGATAACCTGTTAACAACTTATACGTATTATCGTACCAAACGGTTTCATGTTAAGCAATAACATTCACGCAAGGAGGAACGCAAGCATGCCGAAAATCACCGTAGTCACTAAAATCGCAGACGGCGACGACAACTATCGCATCGAATACGAAGGCACCTTAATCGACGATCGCCACGCGCTATACGTTGACCCTACATATAATCTCGTCATACTGGAGCGCGTTGGTTTTGACGGAGTAGAATACGTCACTACTGGCGGCAGTGGCTCCATAATATTCGATCTTCCGATAAATGACGTCAGCCTTATCGATAATATCCGCGACATGAGCGCAATGGAACTACTAAATAAACTAATCCGCAGGGAGGAAACGTAACATGCAACTTACTGTTAACAATACGCAAACTACGTCTAACAACATCGAATCGAACGCCTATGGTCGGAGGTTTTTGAAGCTACTCCGCGCAGTCTATTGTCTGATTCTAATCACAAAGGAGATCGTAGCATGATGCGCCAGCTCGTCCACATCTACCGTTGTGTCGTTGGTATCGCGAGCACCACACGGACGTTTTACCTCAACAGTCCGCAACCGCTTCCGGATAGCACCGTTCACTCCCGCGCAGTTGAGAAGGCGGTTAGTAACGCGAGCCTGTCGGGACTTAACGTAACGGCTTCCGACGTTGTTTCAGTAGACTTTGAATATCGCGGGGTGATGTGATGAGCGCGCCGATCAGTCTTGAATTGGCTTCTATGGTACTCGGCCCTTTTGATGAGGAGCACCAATACGCGCTATACGAAGGTTATGTATTAAACGGTCGCCACATTTTCATTCTTGACGATGGTCAACTTTGGCTCAGACACGTTCATAAGACGCCGCACATGGAGCACCTGTATATCGATGGAGATTCAGGCGGCATGATAATCGCCAATAACGTCGAAGGTACGGACGTCCGCGAACTTATCGAAACAATCATAACCGAGCTGTGCGGAATGGATGGTCTACAATTTCTGCTCGATGTCTTGCTGTGGACTCCAGATCGCGGAGATCTGAACCTTAAACTTGAATCTCTTCGGTAACATACCGCCTGATGAGCGCCTGTTTTAGCGGAACAGGGCGAAACCAACGGGCCTTTCGGCTCGGACGGTCGCGGGTATCCGCATAAATAATAGTCGTGCAGACTTTAAATGCAGGAGGTACAGATATGGCAAATACGAATGGGACTCTCACGTCTTACCCAACTTGCACGGTAAATCACATCATTATCCCCGAAGATCCTTACACCTTTCCCGCAATCCTCGCCACGCCTGATACTGCTGTCCTTTATGATCCTGAAAGACCTGGTTACGTAGAAATCGCCCGCGTCAAACCTACGCAGGCTCCCAACGTTTACCTCTGTAACGACGCTACGATCGTCTTTCAATGGAACGAAACCCCTGCTGAATTTGTTGATAAAATCCGCAATATGAGCGCTTTTGAATATATGGCCTACGTTTTCTATACTTCTTTCGACGTACCCGAGGTTATGCCGTCACCAACTGCGGTAGCCTAATGACGCGCTATGTCTGTGGTAAACGCATCGATAAACGTTTATATGTTCGAACTGCAGGTGGTAACTGGATTGATATACGACTGCTAATCGCTTAATTTGTTTTGTCCGTATCTCCCGACGCCGATCGGAGAATCGCTATGCGGACGCTTAATCGCTGAGTAACGCCAATTGCTCGGTACATCTCGCCGGTCTAGCGCCAACTATTCCGGCATTTCCTTTGAATATTCCGCGGCACGAAGGCGGCAACCTTCGTTCAGGCAGCGCGTTCACATATATCGAGTGTAAGCGGAGGGAGCGGCGATTGGCTATCGCATAGGCGCGCTCTCTTCCGTTGTTATATCCAGTAATACGCAAGATAACGGACAAGGTTTCGTTTTTCTGCAGAAATAATTTGAAAATTAATTATTGTACGTACATTTATATGACGTGGTATTATTGTATATACATCAATCAAGGTTAGATAATATTGTATGTACAGTAGTGGGAGGTGAGTCTATTGGATTTAATTGAGAATGTTGTGCGCCAGTTCTTTGCAGGAAAGAGCTTAGAGAGCATACACAAGGAAACAGGTGAAGAGAAAAAGACCATATTAGAGATATTACGTGATAATCCAGCTACGTCAGCAACTCTAACAAAAGAGTGGGAAGCGTATCGTGATCGGGGATACACGCCTTTCTTCTATAGTAGTAAAGCTGGCAGACCAACCCTTCCGGAAAAGAGAAAAAGGAAGGTACGACAAATCAGAATATCGGACGATGAAATGGAGATTTTAGGCAACCCGACAACATCCCGTATGAGAGAAACTCTAATCTATGTCAGTAAGTTGAGAGAGTTTATGAGATATTTAGACTCGAAGGGAGTAGTTATTATCCCCGAAGAAATTTTACATGACACTTTGAATCCAAATGATCCTTTTTGGCAAGGTCAAGTGTATGGAAGTAACTTTAATGTTATGAAGAATGTCGTAGAGAGCAGGTACTTGTGGGAGCGTGTGGCCGAAATGATGGGGGACTTAGGGGAGGAGGGAGTTTCACGGTGAAAAGGGTGAGGGGCGTAGTAACTTACGTCCTTTGAAAAAAAAACAAAAAAAAATAGACAAATCCCCTTGCACATCAAAAAAAGTGTGTTATACTGAGGATTAGACTCTATTTTTTATCTAATAATCCGATCTTTTCACTTGTCACCTTAATTATATCGTGTTTCTAATCAAAAGTCAACCCCAATCACTAATTTAGATTGCCGGCCATCGCGCCGTTAACATATAGCACTACGTCAACACCAAACTAATTGAATGGGAGAGATGTACATGTTAGCAAATCAACAATTGGTGTTTATCGAGAACAGGATGCTGGTGACAGACAGTTTAACGATCGCAGACGTATTTGGTAAGAGACATGACAACGTTATTCAAGATATCAGGGGAATGGAATGTAGCCCAGAATTCTCACTCCTTAATTTTCAGGAGTCAACTTACACAAATGAGAGGGGGCGGACCTATCCAAAATACATCATTACTCAAGACGGGTTTTCCTTTTTAGTAATGGGGTACACAGGCCGGGAAGCCGCGCGATTTAAGGAAACGTACATCGGAGAGTTTAATCGCATGCGGGAACAACTCCGCCAACTCTCCACGCCTTCCTACGCGATCGACGATCCTATTGCGCGGGCCAAACGTTGGATTCAGGAGCGCGAAGAAACGGAGCGTATCGAGAAAGAGCGATCGTTACTTGCGGAAAAGGTAACGGAGCAAGGGGAGCAATTAACCATAATGCAGCCTAAAGCGGATAAGTACGATGCATTTCTTGACTCGGACGGTTGCGCTTCCTACTCAACAGTTGGGAAGCAGTTTTTAGGCGGAATGTCTGCCATAGGATTACGCAGATGGCTCCAGGATAATGATATTTTATCTAAAAAGAAAGTAGACGATGTCTTTTTACCGCGAAAAGGATACGAAAGCTACTTTAAGGTGTATCCTGCATTCCAAAACGAGAGTGTCTCAAGATTAGGAGTGAAGGTGACACCCTTGGGGATTGATGCCTTGATCGAGTTTTTCTACGGAGGAGTCAAGCCAGAACGTAAATCTCCACTCAAACCACAAGCGCAGGTGGTTTCGCTATTTCCAGAAGCTCAGGCACCACGGAAACTTCCAAAACTCATATTAAACCCTAAAGCGCAGTAATCCGTATTCCGGCCGTACTTTCATCGTGCGGCCCCGTTTTTCCTACTATAGAGGAGGCGCAGTATGAATCTAAAAGACGGAATCACAGCGTACCAGCACAACGGAGATATCGCGATCGTTGAACGCATTATGAAAGACGCGGATGAGACGGACTTCCTCGAAAATCCAACGCGACGTTACCGATTTGTAGAGGGAAACGATGTCTCCATAGAGCTCGCGTATCCCCATCAGTATATATCATACCGAATACGTGCGATCCGGGAAAAAGCGGTTAAACACGCATGGTACGTTCGGGAGCCTATTAGGTGGGCATATGACGAACTCAACCGGCAGCTTTCTATTTTATACATCGATTTGGGCTTAAATATACCTTTCGAGCCCGTCGACTGGGAGAAACACATCTACAAGTACGACATTAATGCGGAGCTACTGGAGTGGTTGCGCATATCAGACGATGCGATCACGCGTACGTACAACGAGCTCGGATCAGTTGCAAATCTACGCCTATACAGCCTCGTATTATCGCTGATTGTGCCGACAGAAGAGGCCGCTCGCCGCGAAGAGTCGCAGATCAGATCCGAGGTGATGGTCGATATGGAGGCGGCGCTGAAACACGTTCTCCGGTACGTAGACGTCACGCGCTCCGACCAGGAGATTGTTAAATACGTCAATCAATCGTTAATGACGCGCTATTATGACGCGCAGGCCAAAAGAAACGGATTGCGTAGATTCCGGAAAGGTGGCGCGGATCGCATGGTACGTCCCAATTTTATGACGCCGCTCGGAACAGTTCTGGGCGCAGAGATTGCGGAAGAGACCGTATGGCAACGGGTAGGTGGGCGCCAGGCTGAGTTCTTACGGAAACTGGCCGAAGTTGCGGAAAAGGATATGATAGCGGGTGAGATGACAAAGTACGGATTGACGAAGGAAAAATGCTATGTGATGTCCGGAGAGAGGGCAAAAGAGATTAGTGAGCTTTCTTATGATGCTGCGAGGAGGAGATTGACGCGGATTAGAAAAAAAGTTTTCAATCGTGGCTCTTTACATGTCGCACGTTGACGGTATATTTAGAACTTACAGAGGGATGTATTTAGGGTTACCCATTATTGATTTTACATCATAAGTTCAATCAAGTAAAGCCAAGCCAATGCCGCGCTAACAAAGGCGGTATACCCTTTGGGTAAATTTTCTACTGATATAGGTTGTAAAAAGCCCCCCGTCAAACCAATACATTATGAAGGGAAATCCGCAAGATACCCTATATTTTGTTCATTCTCCGGACCTAGAGTATAGAGAGTAAATTATTTTCTAGCAAGGTTGTTTTTTGTGCAGTTTCATGACTATATACATCGAGGAAGTGAAAACACGATAATTCACCTGAGTTCGCGGGCAATAAGGGGAAAGTAATTATGTGGACTACCTTGTATTTTGAGTCGTTTTGCGGCTATACGTTACAAGGGAAGAAAATAATTCAATAGAAAACGTACCAAAACGCCTTACTTTACGGGCAATAAGGGGAGAGTACTTTTCCACCACGCTAAGGCTACGAATGATGCGGGTATACTCCGCACGCCCTTACGTTAATCCAACGCTAAGGAGACGATAACATGGCCGATATCAGACGATTGTGGATGCACATTGAGTTTTACGTTAAGAAACGCGTAGATTTCGCAACGCTGGACCGGTTGAGTCCGGAGAGCTACGAGAAGTTTCTCACAAAAGCCGCGATCGAGGTATCGCGCGAAACGTTCCCCGCTAAAGTCTTCGGTATCTCACGTGATGAGCTCCGGGAGATGGTTCGCGATGTTATCGTGGATATTAGAGCGGAAAAGCGAGTTCGCCCCGCGGCTGATAAAGTTTATTCGTATATTAATAGCATCGGAGAGACGATCGTAGTATACGCGAAGACTAAGAAGGAAGCTGGCGAGCTTATGGCGCTGGCATCGTACGTTAATCCGCTCTATTGGGGTAAGAAGAGCACGATTAAACGTATACTGCAGGTTTCCGAAAGCGGTCAGGCCGAGCTAGACAACGGAGAATATCGTCAGATTCCGCACAGCGGACAATTCATAAATCTATACGGTCACGGAGGTGTAGCGAGTGCATAACGATTTCGTAGTGATATCGCAACGTGTCGCGGGCTACTTGATGATGCGCGGTTTCGTCCTGAAAAGGCTAGGCCAAAATCGCAATTATCCGGAACGGAACGTGTTTATCTTCAATAATACGGAATCCCTTCGCCAAGCGATCACGGAATACACCACAACAAATGGAGGACAAACAAATGACAACGGAGCAGAGAAACGGGCGGAAGCCGTTTGAACCTACGCGAGATTTTACGATTGTTCCTAACTCAATATTTCGACTGTACACGCGTCTGCCGGACTTCAAAGCGGAGCACGCGCTTCTCTATGCGTACCTCTGCTCTCAGTACAACGTAGACTACGGTTACGCATTTCCGTCATCTGAGGACATAGCGGCCGCTCTCAACTGCAGCGAGCGTACTGTTACGAAGGTGAAGGCGGTCCTTGCTGAACGGGAATTGGTCGAGATAGCGCGCCATCCCACGCACGGTAATGATGTGTATATCGTTAAGCCTGCGATAACGGACGAGGATACGTTCTTTGAGCGGTTCCCAGAAGCGAGAGAGCACGTAGAGATGAGACAGAAAGCGACCAGTCAACGGAGAGAAGCGAGTGCCTTACGCAAGCGACTATTCGAGGAACGAGTACGTAACGGAAAAAGTTGCGGTTCGTAACGGAAATAATTGCGGACCGGTATCGGCAAATATTGCGTTGTATATATACTTACGGTATTAAGACTTACCGATACAGATTTATAAAACATTACCGCTTCGGTTGATTTTGCTTCGCAAACTAAACCTCGCGGGACGAATAGGATTGTATACCTTTATGCGCGTTATCAATTCAATAAGATACAAAGTACTGACAAGCAGGTGCGATCATCGAAAGATGTGAGCGCGAGGGCGGAAGCCTGAGCTTGTCTTTTTGTTTGTGCTTATACATGAAGATAACTCGAAGAAGAGACTCATGTTGGCAAGATCAAAAGAATAGCGCGGTATCTCTTACGCCTTGCCTGAGCGTAGGAGACTCGCATTATTCACGTAAAGGAGACGGTATTTATGGCGCTTAAACGCCTAGAGACGCATCACCTCATCGCTCTTAACTATCTCGCGCAGCCTAAGCGCGCAGGCATTACGATGGAGCAGATCGCAACGGAAGCAGGCGTTAGCCGCCAAGCGTTGTATGACTGGATGAAAGATCCGTTATTCGAACGTGAGCTAAAGAAACAGATTACGCGTAATGTACTCGATCGAATACCCGCAGTGACCGACGCAATGGCGCAAGCAGCTATCGAGGACCGGAACGCAGCGGCTGCCAAGTTGCTACTAACTATGACGGAGATGCTGACGGAGAAGATCGACGTTACCAAGACGGATGCGACTACGCTTGACCGTGAGGAGCTGGACCGTAAGCTTGCGGAGTACCAAGCTAGACGCGGAGTGTAAAGCGTATAGATGGCGTGTGTTTAGCGCGTCATTATATGAAGGAACGCGATGGAGTGCGTATGTACTGCGGTTGACAAGACGTCAATTACATCTACTGCGCGCTCCTGGCGCGTGACCCTTCGAAATTTTTCGTTTTGCCTTCGTAATTCACCACGTCACAGTACGAAGGGTTATTCACTCCTCGGTGAATGACGCTGTATAACGTGTGAATACGGAAGGGCAAAGACACCGGGAAATGACCGTATATTTTTCCAGTGGGTAACGGGTGTAATCCGCATAGCAACGCGGGTTGTACGCGTTATTAATTGGAAATGTATATGCGATGCATAACACGTAATTATACATCGTTCATAAACGTAGGCTGGGCGCGGGTTTGCGGATCAGACTAGTGTCTAGTATCTGGCTTTTGTGCACAAGTCTGTGCATAACGTTGCATAAACGGAAGCTTACGATTATGCAAAAGCGGATGAATAAACGGAGTGATTGCGGAAGGGTCAGCGAGTGAGAGGGCGGCCCACCCCCCTCGACCCCTAACGACCGCCTCAACAAGTGCCGGAAAAATCCGCGAACAAAAATTAACTTTGGACTCGGAATGTTCCCGTAGTTTTACCGTGCTTTCAGCGTGTATTTAGCGCGTTTAACCAAGTCCGAGTGTATTCGGTAGGGTCACGCAACAACAGCGTTATTTCACGCTGAAAATTAGCGAAGAGGAGGCGGAGTCATGGCGTGGGTAAACGATCGGTGGGTCGATAGAGATGAGCGCGAACAGATTATCGATAGATTAGACGCGTTAATTCACGCGATGACTGCGGAAGGTGTTCCGGAGTTGCTAACGAGTGAAGAAGAAGCGGAACTAACGCAGTACCTCGACGAATCAGAGCGATTGTCACGAATCCATAGAGCGGAGGCCGACCTCCTATACTTCGCGCTCGAATATTTCTCGGAGGTACATAATCCTGGCAACGCGGGTAACTGGGACGGATTCGACGTCGAAAGTGTCGAAGATTCACCGTCGTTTCACCGTGAAATTTGCGAGACAATGGACGACGTATCCATGCGGGAGATAAATGCTAAGGTAGTGCGTGCGGCGCCCCGTTCTCACGCGAAATCGTCGTACTTATCAAAGGCATTCCCTCTACGTGAGATCGCGTATAGACATCGTAAATACATCATCAACATATCGGAAACGCCTGCGGTATCTACTGGCAACCTTGAGTGGATTGCGAATCAGCTCAAGAGTAACGCGAAACTACGCGCAGACTTTGGTCCGTTACTGAATCCGAAGCAGCAAATGAACCCGAAAGATAACTCCTCGGAGTTTGTTGCGTGGGAGCCTACAGCGGACGGCGGCCAGCGTCAGTTAACGAAGATGGAGGCGGCATCCAGTAACCAGGCATTGCGTGGACGTAACTGGGAGGGTGTACGTCCTGACCTGATAATCTGCGATGACCTGGAAGACATACGCTCTAACGCGGCCACTCCGGAACTGCGCCAGAAGATGCGCGATTGGTTTTCGCAAACGGTGGTGCCGCTCGGTGATCCGAAAGGTAAGCGGACTGCCTTCGTATATATGGGAACGGTTGTACATGCTGAGTCGCTGTTAAGAACGGTTATGAAGCGGTCCGACTTTAACTCAAAGCTATACAAGGCGTTGATTGAAGAACCGGAGCACACCGAACTGTGGGAAAAATGCCGCGCTATATACTTGAATCCTGACATCGAGGATAGAGTTAAGGCTGCGCGAGCGTTCTACGAAGCAAACCGAGAGGAAATGGACAGAGGAGCGGTCGTACTTTGGCCGGAAGTTCAGCCGTTATGGGCACTGATGACCTGGAAGTGGGCCAACGGATCAAAAGCGTTTAACACGGAATATCAAAATACTCCGATCGATGAAGAATCGATGATATTTAACCCGGAATTGTTCCGGTATTACGATGAATCGGATCTTATTGATAAATTCGGTCGAGAACTTCCGCTTGATTATTACGCTTTCTGGGACATCGCGCAGGGCAAAAGCTCGCGTTCCGACTATAACGCGATCGTAACGGTCGGAATAGACCGGAACACTCGTGTAATGTACGTAATTGAGGCATGGGCGAGGAAATGCGCAGCTCATATAGCGTTGGAGCAGGCGGTTGAGATTATCAAACGTTACGGACATAAGGCTTTTGCAGTGGAAACGGTCGGTGCGCAGCATGATATGTATCGGCAATTGAGCGAAAGATTACGGAAAGAAGGCATCGGAAGCGTACGCCTCAAGGCGGTTGTGTCCCGTACAAAGAAAGAAATACGCATTGAATCATTGGAGCCGCTTATCGAGAGCGGTTTTTTGCGTTTTAACAAATCGCACAGGCTATTGCTCGAGCAAATGGAGCAGTTTCCCTCCGGAACTCATGATGATTTACCGGATTCTCTTGCTGGCGCGGTTGAGGCTGCAGGAGGCATAGCAAGACGGGGAAGATCGTGGAGCAAAAAACCTATAGGACTATAAAGGAGGCGTCGCATTGTTTGAGGTTGGTAAGATGTATCCGCCAAAAGAACACAAGGAACGGGTAGACCGATACCGGGAAAACGCGGAGCTTGTCAGATGTAACGCTGATTTGATAAAGAGACTGAGCGAAGAAATAGAAGTTGAGCCCAAACGCTATATCTACGCTAACTACGCGGGATTGATATGCAAGAAAGCTGCCGATTTGCTATTTGGAGACTCTCCGATTTATAGCGCAGGAGAAGAGGCGTCAGCAGAACAAACCGCGTTGGACCGGATAGTCAAAGAAAATACGCTCAATACGACAAACTACGAAATGGCTCACGGAAATGCTTACCGTGGAGACTCGTTTTATAAGGTCAAATGGGCGCAAGAATATCGCGGAATCTTACCGGAATCACAAGATCCTTATCGCGCGGTGATTGAATCACAGAATGCGGCTTATGTTTTTCCGGAAACAGTGCCCGGCAATGCTAAAAAAGTCGCGGCATACCACATAGCTGTCCCAATTGCCTTTACTGAAGAAGGGCGGATTCGCTGGGAGCTGCACGTTGAAACTCATGTTCCAGGTGAGATTACGTTTTCCAAGTTCGAAATGACCGCTTTGACTACGCGAAATGATGAAGTTACCTCGTGGTCTATTACGAAAGAGTTGGAAGACGTTGAGGCACCGCTGAAAACTGGAGTGCCCGCGCCTCTTATCGTACACGTCCCAAACTTCTCTTTTGACGATACATGGAGCGGATCGGACGATATAAGCGAGCATAAAGCTTTGTTCCGAGAGATTAATAACCGATTGACTCAAATTGCATCAATCTTAGATAAACACGCGGACCCGATATTAACTGTTCCGGCAGGAGTTTTAGAGGATGGTCCGGACGGAGTTCCTCAACAAAGAGCTGCTTATGCTAAAGTCTTTGAAGTCATAGACTCTGGCTCAGTCGTACCTCAATATGTTACTTGGGACGGTCAGCTTGAGTCGGCATTTAAGGAACTCGACAAGCTCATAGACACACTCCTGACCACATCAGAGCTCCCACCCATTGCATTAGGAAAAGAGAATGCAGGTACTAGCGGAGCGACAGGACTCGCGGTCAAATATCGCATGAATCCTTTGCTTTCTAAAATAGCGCGTAAACGTCAGTACTTCGATAAGGCGCTCACAGAGGCACTTTTTATCGCGCAACTCCTTGAGCAGGCGCAATCTAAAGCTAGTATCGACTACACGCCAACAAAGCCGCACATTATATTCTCTGACGGACTTCCGACGGATGATCGTGAGCAGGCAGAAATAGCGCAAATCCGTACCGGTGGTAAACCGACGATGTCCGTACGTGACGCAGTTAAACGACTTGACGGGCTCACTGATGAGCAGGCGGAACAAGCGATGAGCCGCATTGACGACGACGAGAAACGAACGGCAGGCACCGTCGACGGCACGATATTTAACGAAGAGGTAGTCGTATAATGGCGCGGATTCCTGATCCGAACTATGACCGCGATATCAACCGTCTCGTCGACGCCTACAAACGCGGAATCCTCGCAATCACAACGGAATTATCACGCCTAGACGTTTCCGATATATCACGCGCACATGCAAAGGCCGCTCTCGCTGAGATTGCGGCTATTTTGCGTGATCTAAACGCGGAGTCGGCCGCCTGGGTTGCGGAGTATGTGCCGAAAGCGGCAACGGATGGAGTAGCGCGGGCTATCGTAGGGCTAGGCGTCGCCAATACGCTAGCCGAAGCGGAAAAGATCGTTAAGTTTAACCGGATCAACCGCGAAATGGTAGCGTCGGCTATTGCGGATACACAAGCGGATTTGCTTGCGGTTACGCAGAACATCGACCGCCGAGTCCGTCAGGCCGTCCGCCAAGCAACTGCGGAGTCTTTCCGCGCTAACATGGCGTCGGGCATCAACGGCCGCAGAACGATTAACGCGGACACGCTCGCAGGCATCCGTAAGACACTAGGCCAGGCAACAGACACCGGTATTATTGACGCGGCAGGACGGCGTTGGAAGCCGGAAGTCTACGTCGATACCGTAACACGTACGAAACTTAATTCCGCGCACCGAGACGCAACGATAAATGAGGCGATCGGACGCGAAACATATTACGCGCAGATATCAAGTCATGGCGCGAAAGATGCGTGTCGTAACTGGGAAGGCCGCATCGTCAAGTTAGTACCGGATGCTCCCGGAGATTATCCGTATGTAGGCGATTTACCTCGAAGAGACATATTCCATCCGCGCTGTCGTCACGTGCTTTCTCCGGTCCGCAATCCGGAAAATATCGGAGGAGGAATTTAGATGGCGCACGATTCACGCGCGAGATACAGCGCGAGGAAAGTACTGGAACAGGTGAAGCAAGCGGAGAAACAATCCGGGTACTTGTATAACGGAGACGAAGGACTTACGCGTTGGCGGTCGGACTTGGCCAAAGTACAAAACGGCGACAAAATAGCCAATCTAGTCATCATTGGATCTAGCTCAGTAGTAGGCCAAGGCGGCGGAGGCGGTGGTGTTGACGGTAGTGTTGCGATTGATAAACAACTAGGATGGTTCAATGGCGGGTTTGTCGGACGATTCCGATCCAAATTAGCGAAGGAGTTCGGAAATGTCGGTAGGGGATTTATTCCACACACTCATCCAGACTTTTTCGTAAATAAGACGGGAACTTGGAACAACCTCGCAACGCATGGGTTTCTCGGAGTTCCGGCGATTAAGTCTTCCGGAGACGCTTCGTTATCAATTAAATTCTCTGGAACTTCTTTAACACTTATCACGGTCTTGGGGACACTGGGTGCCGGATTCACTGTTGCGGTAGATCAAGGTGCTCCCAAATCTTTCACCTCAATCGGATCAGCTAGTCCCGCGGCTGAACTGGTCGTTGCTACAGGATTGACCGATGCGGAACACACCGCAGTCCTAACGGTTACTGATCGACCTCAGGCAGCCAGCGGAGTTACATTAATCGGAATGTACGAAGGAAGAGCCTCCGCAGGAGTGCGAGTTAATGGAATGGGTTTAAGAGGTTCGAGAACTAGCTCGGCACTCTCGGGAGAGAACTTTATGCAAACACAAATCGATATCTGGAAGCCTGCACTGACTGTAATCGCGTACGGATCGAATGACTATGCAGCTCAGGTCCCGCTTGATACGTTCAAGAATCAAACCCAAACGTTGATTGACCGCGCAAAGCAGTACGGAGACGTAATACTCTACTCGGCGGGATTCAGAAGTTCCGAGTTAGCGATCCCACTCGATGCTTACGTTCAGGTATACCGTGAGTTAGCTGAGCAAAATAACCTAGCTTTCTATGAGACGTACAAGCGCTGGCGAACATTTGATTACGCGAAGAGCGTACTGCAGTTCGTCGCGTCCGATGACGTCCACATGAACGACTACGGGCATCAAGACTTAGCGAACGCATTATATAACGCGATTATACACAACTAAAATCGCACGACCTACGATACGTCGTTAAACTGACGGATACTATGCGCTACGCGGCGCTAAAACGCGGGAGGATACAATCATGAAAACCGAACATATTCGCACTAAGTTTCCGATGAATCTGCAGCTCTTTGCGGTAGGAGATCCGGAACCGGCACCGCAAGAACCTGAAAAGACATTTACGCAGTCTGAACTAGACGCAATTGTCCGTGAAAGGCTCATGCGTGACCGTAAAGGACGTGAGGATTACGAGGATATTAAGGCTAAGTTAGCGGAGATGGAAGGTAAGCAGCCGGAATACGCGGCGGAGAAAGAAGCCGCTGAGAAACGCGCACAGGAAGCCGAGGAAGCTCGAACCAACGCGTTAAAAGTGGCGAATGAGCGCCTTGTTAAAGCGGAGTTTAAAGCTTTGGCGGCAACCGGCGAGCAAAAGATCCGGCCGGATGCGATCGAGGACGCGTTTAAGCTGGCGGATATTTCCGGAGTTATGGTTGATGATTCCGGCAATGTTGCGGGGATGGCTGAAGTTATCAGCGCGCTCATCTCTTCAAAGCCATATCTTGCAGATCAAAGCGCAGGAACACGCCAAATTGGCGGAGAGACCAACGGAGGCAGTCATAAGATTGATACTTCCGTAATGGATGCGCGCAGTAAGATGGCTCTCGGGTATTCGAGTACGAGTAACAAATAAGAACCTTGTCGGTTCTTTTTTTTTATTTTCAATAAATAATAGGGGGATTTTTAACAATGGCATTGACACTTTTAGAATCCGCAAAACTTTCACAGGACACGCTTCAACAAGGAGTTATCGAAACATTCGTTCAGAACGCTCCGGTCCTTCAATACCTGCCGTTCATGGAGATTCAAGGTAACGCTTATGCGTACAATCGCGAGGCATCTCTGCCTGGAGTAGCTTTCCGTGGAGTAAACGAGGGTTATGTGGAATCTACCGGCGCTGTAAACCAATTGACTGAATCTCTGTCCATCATGGGCGGCGACGCTGACGTCGATAAGTTTATCCAACGGACACGTTCCAATGTTAACGATCAGCGTGCGATTCAGACCGCATTGAAAACAAAAGCAGCGGCATTCAAATTCCAAGATACATTCTTCAATGGCGATATCGCTACTGACTCCAAGTCTTTCGATGGATTGAAGAAACGTCTTACGGGTTCTCAAGTCATTACAGCAGCTACAAATGGTCTAAATATCGGAGACGAAGGAAACTACGATTTGTTCCTTGAGGCACTTGAATCCTTGCTGTATCAAACGCGTGGACGTGCGGATGCATTGTACATGGACTCCAAAACGAAGATTCGTTTGAGCACGATCGCAAGAAAACTCGGATTCCACGAAAACAGCGTGGATGCATTCGGTAAACCGGTAATTGCATTCAACGGTGTCCCAATCTTCGACGCAGGAGATAACGCTGCTGGCGGTAAAGTAATCGGTCACAACGAAACTACCGGTACAGCTACGAACACAACCTCCATCTACGCGGTGAAATTCGGAGCTGACGAGTATACTTCCGGACTGACTAACGGCGGCGTACAAGTAACGGATTTGGGCGAGGTACATGATAAGCCAGTTCTGCGTACTCGTATCGAGTTCTACACTGGTATGGCGCTGTTCGACGGTAAATCCGCTGCTCGTCTGTCCGGTATCATCGTCTAATAATCGGGAGGTGCGCAGATGTTCGTAATCAAAACGCCGAATCCTAATTATGACGGAGTTACGTGCGGCGTAAAATTCGAAAATGGCACGGCCGTAGTTGAAGACGAAAATCTGCGCAGGGTTCTCGTTAACGACTACGGCTATTTGTCGGAAGCAAAATCGGAGGAAAAGCCACCGCAAGAAGAGGACGCGCCCAAAGCGCCTAAACCTCGGAAAGCAGCAGCCAAACCCTCCGCTAAATAATCGGAGGTGTGAGGCATGGCTCTAACAATAACTGCAGCAGACGCGTACATCGGCCTTAACGTGATTGATACAGAGGGATGGGAAGATTCTGACGCCGCCAAAAAACAACGAATGTTAAACGTGGCAGAGCGAACATTGAACCGTCTCTATTCCAAGTATACGATTCCGGACGAGGCTGTGTACGAATTCGCTGCGGCCTTATCTGTCGTCTTTAGCGATACGATGGTGCAAGCACAGCGCGGCATCCAGTCGACCTCAATAAGCGGGGCGGTTTCAGTCTCGTTTGGTGTTGGCGAAAGGAAATTAGCGCAATTAGTTCCGCAATCAAGTCGCGATATTATCGGAGATGAGAATGGCGTTAAGATTTCTGCGCAACGCTTCGGGAGGTTGATTCCTTAATGCCAGCTATGCCTTTGCGTCAGACCGTCATCGTCTCGCCATTCCTCAGCTATGATCCAGATTATAACGAACCGTCCTACGGCGATGATTACGCGTTAAAATGCCGCTTTTCCGAAGAGGTTAAATTAGTACGCAATCAGCGCGGAGAGGAAGTCGCCAGTGTTGGCGCGTTCTTCTTCGACCGTTTGCCCTCGTTAAATATTTCGGACCGACTCACGTACACAGACGAGAATATGCGGACGACATCGTACACGCCAATCGCAATCAGCGTAAAGAGGGCGCTCAACGGTAAGCCGATATTGACGGAGGTGCACGTGTAATGTCGATCGAGTTCGATATGACTGGTTTCTTCAAATCGCTAGACTTTTCGAAGGCAAACGTACAGGATGCGGCGGCCCTCGGCATGCATGACGCGACCGATGAGTTATTACGTATCTCACGCGAAGAAGCTCCGCTCGATAAAGGTACGCTTCGGGAGACGTCAGGTAAACGCGTCACGGTAAGCCCGACCGGAGTAACCGGCGAAGTCTACTATTCCGTAAATGAGCGCGGCAGTAGTGGCGATCGCGTTAACTACGCGTTGATTGTCCACGAAATGGATACGTTCAAGAACCCGACTACTCCCGGAACGAAGCCGAAATATCTCGAAGATCCGCTCACGCAGAACGCGTCGAAGTATCAACGCATGATTGCGGACGCGATCCGAAAGGGGCTGGCGGAGTAATGGCGATTCTAGGAGTGCCGGATATCACGGCTTATTTGCGCGTGGCTGTCCCGTTTACTTACGTTGCTAACGAGTTCGCGTCAGGCAATCCGGACGACTGCGCCTATGTACGTATGAGTGGTGGATATGAGCCGAGCGAATGGACGAGTAAGCGGAGGCCAGCGTTTCAAGTGTTAGTGCGCGCTAAGTCTCCGGCAAAAGCTACGCAAATAGCTGACGCGATATACGAGGACCTGGCGAGTAAAGGCGAGTTTTACTTCGGAAGCACACGCATAGTTAAATCTCGCGCTAACCAGTCGTCTCCGATTTATCTCGGCAAAGACACGAATGATCGAACGATGTTTTCCCTTAATTTCACACTGACAACAATCTAGGCGGTTCCCATACGGGGCCGTCTTTTTGTATGTCCAAATTCGAGGAGGAACCTACAAATGGCACAAGACTTTTCCAAGATTGAACTCGGTCCAGCTATCGTTGAGTACGGTACAGGCGTGGATATGGTTAAGTTCGAAACCACCATCGGCGGCGTAACGTTCGCAACCGAAACAACTTACCGCGATCAGCTCACGGACCAAACGGGCGAGACAATCGTCGGCAAACGGATCACTGGCCGTAACTGCAGCATTACTATCCCGTTCGCTGAGTACGAATTGTCCGTAATTCCGAAGATTATGACGGGTGCAAGCGTCGTAACGGACGGCACAGATTCGAAAATCGAGCTGAAAACGGGCGTCGGTCTCAACCTGATTGATTCCGCGAAGCAAGCTGTTATCAAACCGCTCGCGAAACTGAACGATCCGAACTATTGGGTAACGCTGCCTAAAGCGTATTCCGAAACGGACCTGAGCTACGCGTACGATAACGAAAACGAACGGATCACCAACGTAACACTGCGGTCGACTCCGGACGAAGACGGTGTGGTAGCGATCCTGGGCGATAGCACAATCACAGCAACGCCATAATTAACGCGCGGTCCTTCGGGGCCGCTATTTCTTTAACGGAGGCGATAATATTGCGATTAATCGGCGCGAACAAATACAAGATCGGCGGCAAGACGGTAACGCCACGTAAGATCACGATTGCACAATGGCGCGACCTGTTCGATTCAATCCACGCAGTACCGCAACTCATCGTGAGTGTAATGACCGCTGCTCCCGGAGACAAGGCGGCTTATTTCGTTGCAGCTATCCGCGAATCTTTCGACGATATCGTGCGAGTGACGGCCGTCCTGACGGGCATTGACGAGGAGTACATCGAACAAAACGCGTCCATTGACGAATTGGTGGCGTTCTACGGTGCGGTAGCGAAGGCGAACAATTTCGGTGAACTGCTAAAAAACGGGCGGGGCGTCCTGAACCTGGCGGGACTGGCAACGGGTCAGACTCCGGACGCGCAGAACGCAGAGTAACGATCGACGAGTTTTTTATAGAGTGCGCAGTCCGTCTCGGCAAGACGCAAGTCGAGTTTGAAACGGGCTATTTCGTCATGGACGTTTTTACCGCGCTTGAGGCTAAACGGAAAGTCGATGCCGAGGATTGGCTGACGTCATTGTCCGTTCAGCATTCGACCGGCGACGACATGAAAAAGCTCATTGGTAGTTTGCGGGAACGTGCCGGCATGAACGCGGTAACAAAAACGGAGTTTGACGAATCAGGATTCGAAGCCATGCGGAGGCAACTACAGCACGGACGATAAGGAGAGGTGATAGCGATTAGTACGGTAGATGTCGGAGGAATACGCGCAACGATTACGGCAGACGTCAGCGGTTATAACCAAGCGATCGACCGCGCAAAAACGAAAGCGAAGGAACTCGGGGATGCCGGCAAAGCTGCGTCCTCTTCTTTCTCTGCGCTGAATACGCGGCTGTCCGAAGTAGGCGCTTCGGCCGCACAAATCGAGAAGATAAACGCGAGCTTACGGAAGGCTAATCCGGAGCTCTTGCGTAAACAGATCGAAGCGGTCACCGCGGAGATGAAGCGTTTAGGCGCGAGTAGCACGGAGATTACGAAGATTACCAACGAGCTCGAAAAGAACGCGAAGTCGGCGAACGGTGCGAGTGCGGAGGTTAAGCAGCTAGGACTTGCGTATGCTGCGTTGTCGGCTGCGATGGCTGTCGTCATTACGAAGGCGATACAGACCGCGGCTACTTTCGAGCAATCTATGGCGAAGGTTAAGGCGATATCAGGCGCGACGGGCGAAGAGTTCGAAAAGCTACGTCAGCAATCGATTGACCTCGGTGCGACAACGGTATTTACGTCAAGCCAGGCGGCTGACGCTCAGAGCTTTTTAGCAATGGCTTAAATTCGGGTCAGTTCGGCAGAAATGCCGTTCTAAAAACACTTGGTGAATTCGGTGAAAGCTAATCCATCCAACGCTTATTCTAATAGATCGAAGGTGGTAGTTTGAATAGAAACTGCGACGGTTGCTCTAAAGAGATAAGCGTGAGCCCCCATAAAGTAAAAACTCAAAAGTATATTTTTTGTTCAAACGAGTGCTATAAAGCAAATATCGGTAAGTACTTTGCAGGAGAGTTGAATCCAAACTTCAACAGTCTGGAATGTACCTGCGAGACGTGCGGTAAAACCTTTCTCAGAAAACCTTCCCAAATAGGAAAGCACACTTTCTGTAACAATGAGTGCTACGGAAATTGGGCAAGACCCAAAACAGAGCCAAAGGGGAAGAGAGATTATTCTTGTGACTACTGTGGCGGAACTTTCAAAAGGTATCCTTCTCAAGTTAAGGATAAAAAATGGAAGTACTGCTCCGTTGGATGCAAGAATAGTCACAATTCGGTTATTCTTTCGGGAAAGAACCATCCAAAGTGGAACCCTGACTTAACCGAGGAGGATCGTATTAACGCACGTAAGTATCCTGAATATTTTGCATGGCGAACTAATGTATTTTCGCGAGATTCGTTCACTTGTCGCTGTTGTGGCGATAGTAAGGGCGGAAATTTAATCGCGCATCACATTTATAATTTCGCTGAGCACGCGGACATAAGAACGGAAATGTATAACGGAGTTACAATGTGCGACGTGTGTCATAAGGAGTTTCATGATTCCTTTGGCTACACACAAAACGACCTAACGCAATTAATAGAGTATTTCAAATTAAAGGGCAGAGTTGATTCTGCCTTATTTGCGTTGGATGGGATGCTAATACCGAGCGAAGCCTGTTGAGAAATCACAGGAACGTGTAGAGACTAGGCGGAGTAATCTAACTCTTTGGACATGAGGAAACGCCCACGAGCGCCGAGCACCGTAATGCGTAAAGGCAACGGTGAAGATATAGTCCGATACTCCGGGGAAACGCGGAGAGTCGAGGATAAAGAGCCTCGATGTAACGATTGGGATTTAAGACAAACGAGATTATGGCGGCCATGCCTGGCGTACTTAATCTCGCGGCGGCGGGCCAGATGGAACTCGCGCGTACAGCGGATATCGCTTCGAACATTTTAACGGGATTCCAACTCGAAGCCGGCGAAACGAGCAGCGTCGTAGACGTTATGGCGAAGACGATGACGAACTCGAATACGAACATTGAGCAGCTTGGTTACGCGATGAAATACGTCGCACCGATCGCAGCTAACCTCGGAGTTAGCGTCGAAGAGACGTCCGCAGCCGTTGCGAAATTGTCTGACGCCGGTATCCAAGGCGAAATGGCCGGTACCCAACTTCGCGCAATCATGCTCAGACTCGCGAGCCCTACGAAAGACGTCGCGTTTGTTATGAAGCAGCTCGGCGTAACTGTAACGGATGCGGCCGGTAACTTCTTGCCATTCGCGAACATTATCGGTCAGTTCGAAAAGGGCTTCGGTAAATTAACGGAAGCTCAGCGTGCACAGGCGGCTGCCATCGTCGCAGGACAAGAGGCGGCTTCCGGATTCCTTACGCTGATTAAGGCGGGCGAGGGCGATCTTAACGCGTTTACCGAATCGCTTAATAACGCCGGTGGTACGGCAGCACAGATCGCAGAAACGCAAATGGATACGCTAAACGGCGCAATCCAAGAGATGCAATCCGCACTCGAAGCGGTCGGTATTACGGTCGGCGATAACTTTGCGCCAGTTGTTCGGAAGGCAGCCGAAGGTATCTCCGCTTTACTGCTCGGATTTAACGATATGGACCCGGTACTGCAGAACGCTATTATCGCGTTTGCAACCGGTGCAACGGGCGCGCTTGCACTTGCGACAGCCATCGGTGTACTGTCGATCGCGCTAAAAGGACTTACGGTCAGCAATCCGATATTGCTTGCGATTTCGGTAACGCTCGGACTTGTGGCTGCGGGAGTGACGGCGCTGATTTCGAGTAACAGCGAGGCGGCTGATGCCGTACGTCAGCATGATGAGGCACAGCGCTCGCTCAATAATACGCTGTCTCAATCGCCGCTCGACCGTACTGTTTCCGAAGTTCAGGCGTTACAGGAGCAGACTGCGGAGTTGAACACGATTCTTGAGGAGCGCGCGCAGTTACAATCGCGTCTGAACGAAATCGAATCGTTGCAAGAACAAGGACTCGGAACGCCTGCGCTTCTTGACGAGATGATCGACATTAACGAGCAGCTTGCGGATATGGACGGTAAACTGCGCGGACTCGGATATGACGGCGTGGAAGATGCTACAAGCAAGCTTGATATTTTAAATCGTACTATTGAAGAATCGACTCCGGCGTTGTTGAAGATGCAAGAGGCCGAGATTGCGGATGTTACCGCAAAATATCGACAAGTGGAAGCTTCGGAAGCACTACTCGCACGTTACAACGAACTATCCTCCGCACAACAACTTGATGACGCGCAAAAACAGGAATTAGCTAGCACAGTCGATCAATTACGTAAAAAGTACCCCGATCTTATCCGCGTAATGGACGAATCAGGTCAGGTGCGGATTCAGAATATCGGTATTATCGATGAGCACATCGCTGCTGAACGAGCTTTCATTGATCAGTCAGCGGAAGCTGTAAATGCCTATGTTAGTAATATGGAGGCAATGGCTAAGGCAAACTTGGCCTCAGTTAAGGCGCAGATCAGTAACTACGAGAGTCTAGCGAAGGCTATGAACGCTGTCGGAGGTATTCAGTCTGGCCCCGTGAAGAAGACCGTTACAGGCATCGGCGGCATAAGCGTTAACCCTACGTTTGAGAGGATGGCAAACGGAGATAGCGAGATACTTGATGGGCTATACGAGAAAGAAGTAAAGGCACAGCAGGCGTTACTCGACATCTCACGTGCGAAAGAATCGCTCTCTTCCGGAGAAGCATACGCTCCTGCTAAAGGTAGCTCCGGAATTAGTCTGAAAGAGGATAAATCAAAGAAAGCCGCCGGCAAGAAGGCAAAGTCCTCGAAGGCCAAAACCGGAAAGTCTGCCGCAGAGGTTGCGAAGGACCTACGGGATGACGCGTATAATGCTGATCTCGCAACTATTCGCTACCAAGCGGAGATGTACGACTGGTCAGCGGATCAGCAGATTAAAGCGTACGAGAAGCTTAAGAAAGCTCACGCGCAGCATCTCAAAGAAACGGTCGAGGATTCGCGCACACTCAATCTGCAGCTCAAGCGCTTGGAAGAAGACAGCGTCAAATCGCGCTATGACTTCTCGATGACGTGGATCGATAAAGAGGAGCGCCGCATGGAGGATTCCGGTAAGTCCGAAGTCGCCATCGCTGAAATGAAGATCGCCGCGCTTACTCGGGTACGTGACCGTTATAAGAAGGATTCCGACGAATATAAGGACGCGGATGAGAAGCTGTACAAAGCGCGTAAGGAACTCGTTAAGGCGAACGAACAAGCGGTAGCTGATGCGTATGGCGCGTCCGAAAAGTGGATCGGCAAGGAAGAACGCCGCATGGAATCCGCAGGCAAATCGGAACTTGAAATCACGCAGATGAAGATCGCAGCCTGGACGCGAGTACGCGACCGTCACGCTAAGGATTCGGAGTATTACGAAAAGGCGGAGGACCAGCTTTATAACCTGCGCAAGAAGCTCGTCACCGAAACGGAGAAACTGGCAGATCAGCTCCTGAAAACGGAGAAGACGAATATTGATGCCGCGTTAAAGGCCGATCTCGCTGCGATTGAGGAGCGTAAGAAGGCGTACGTTGCGGAAGTCGACGAGAAGATTGCGGCGATTGACGCATTGATTGCGAAGGAAGCCGAGTACAATTCTGACGCGGACTATGAGACGCAACGTTCCGAAAAGCTGGCGCGCATTGACTTGCTATCATCCGCTGTCGGTCCGGAAGGTATCCAGGAACGCGAAGACTTGATCAAAGAGCTTGCGCGCATGGAACTCGAACACGATCGCGAACTTCGCAAACGGGATCTCGAATCGCAGAAGGCCGCGCTCCAGGACGAAAAGGACGCACGCAATACGGCTTTTGACGAAGAGAAGTCCGCAACACAGCGACAGTACGACGCGCTTAACGATGCGTTCGAGAATCACGCAGATGACGTTAAGTTTATCGAAGCGGCCATCGCGGAGTTCCGTACGAATGCTAACGCGGAAGCTAACGCAACAATCCTCGCGTCACTTGATTCGTTTGTCACCGAGTATAACGCAAAGATGGCTACGTTGAGTACTGGCATTCCTTCCGCTGGGACTAACGGGGACCTCGCCGAATACAACGCGAATAAAGACGCATGGGACGCGGCTAAGGCGAAAGGTGATACGGCTGAGATGGCGCGTCTGACCGCACGTAACGAGGAATTGCGTAAGCTTTACGGCATCGACAAGGATACCGGTAAGCTACAGCAATTTGCGGAAGGTGGCGTTGTCCAAGGTCCGAGAGGTGCGGCGGTACCTGTAATCGCGCATGCTGGCGAGATAATCCTTAATCCGGAGCAGATCGGCAATGTCTTCCGTATGATCGCGTCCGGTCCATCAGATACTGTCGCGGCACCAACGCAAGTCGTTAACCACATCGATATGTCCGTTAATGACGTTACTCTCGCGGATAAGGCGGATACCGAAACGTTGTACGACGAGAGAGCACGCGCAGTCCAACGATTACAGACGCAGGGGGTGAAGACGCGCTAATGACGGAATGGGGTATGAAGATAAACGAGATTGACCTCGAAACGATCGGCTTCGCTTTAACCGAGCGGAGCCTGCCCGTTCTTCCGGAAACGGAGGACAATACGGTTAAACTCGCGGGATCGGACGGCGTACTTGATTTCGGGTCTACGTTTGGACCGCGCGTAATTAACGTGACGCTTTATTGCTTTGCGCAGGATTACCACGGGGCGCTAGCGAAATTGGCGGCGATGCTGAGCGTACACGGACCGCAGATCTACGTTGAGTTTCACGACTTGCCCGCGAAGAGATATCCGGTAGTTTATAGCGGGACACTTTCTGTACAGGCAACCGGAAGTCGCACGATTAACCTTCCGCTTAAGATGAACGATCCGTGGCCGCAATCTTTACGTGATACCACGGTAAATGAATACGGTCAGGGGTTATCCTACGGACAGGGTTACGTATATTCGGATTACGCGCAATTCTTTAACGCGGCGGGTGCGATGCCGGTACGAAACGAGGGGACATTGCCGCAATCGCCCGTTATCAAAATTAGCGGCGCGTTTACGAATCTTACGCTATCTGACGGAAGCCAAACGATAGTAATTAACGCAACGAGTACCGCGTCCGATACGTGGGAAATCAATTGCGAAAAATATACGGTTAAGAAAAACGGAGTCAACGCCTACGGATCAAGTAACGGCGTCTTTTTTGCGTTGAATCCAGGAACAACGACGATTACGGTTGGAGGCGCGGGTCTTGCAGTATCGCTTGCGTTCGTCTTCCGTTACAAATACCTCTACTAACGAAGGGAGCGCGGACAATGGCATTTAATCCGCAAACGATTAACAAAGAGCTGGACATGGCTAACCTCGCGAAACATAATGCGAACTACTCCGCCATTAAAACGGAGCTTGACGCACATGATACTCACGTAGCCGCTCAAACTGCGCACGGGTCAACTTCGGCCGCAACCGCGGGCAAGATTATGCAACGAGATAGTGCGGGACGGGCGAAAGTAGCTGCGCCGAGTGAATCGGATGACATCGCGCGTAAAGCGGAAGTTGACGTGGTTCAGACGAACCTAGACGCGCACGGAGCGGACAGCATCGCGCATCTAACTAGCGCGGAGCACACGAAGCTGACTGGGATTGCCGACGGCGCAGAAGTGAACCAAAACGCATTTGCGCAAGTGAATAACGTTGTAGCTAGTGCGGAATCCGATACGCTGACTATCGCAGGTGGAACGGGCATCACGGTATCTTCGAACCCGACCACGAAGACTCTCACGGTTACGGCTACGGGAGATGCTACGCCGGGTGCGCACGGATCTTCGCACAATAACGACGGAGCCGATCCGATTCCGGATTTAGTCGCAATACGTGCGGAGTTTGATATGATTCGGGATGAGTACGGGGATCAGTTGAAAGATACGATGCAGGTTGCGAATGTTAAAACCGGATTCGGAGCAGTAGGCGATGGAGTTGCGGATGATACCGCGGCTTTCGTGGCGGCTTTTAGTTCGGGGAGTTACATCGGTATTCCGCCAGGTACGTACAAAATAAATCAGATGACGGTACCAAGTTCGGTTAAATTACTCAAGGGATACGGAGAGGTAAAGCTTGTTCCGGGGGATCTGGTCCCAGCAGAATCGGCAGCTTCGTGGGTTACCGCTCTTGGCTTAAGCAACGCTGAGATTAGCGGAATCAGTTTCGAGGTAGATAGTGAAACTTACCCTGAACTCCGTTGCTTGGACCTCACTCTATGTATAAACGTGCTCGTCGAACGAGTCCATGCTATCAAAGGCGGTGGAATAGCGATCTATGGCGCGCAATGTAATTATGTGACCGTGCGAAAGTGTAAGATCGAGTCGTTTTCGGTGAAGGGTATTTCCTTTGATGGCGCGCAGCAGTCTAACAACACCATTGAGGATAATGTGGTAATTGGGACCGGTCTTGCACACTGTATCTCTGCTCAGTTGGGTACTCAGCTAAAGGTTACCCGGAATTTCTGCAAAAATACTGCTACTTTCGGTATTGGTCTTTATCAGGTGACCGACAGTATTATCTCTGACAACACTACTCTGGATACAGGTAAGGAAGGAATCAATATCGAGGACAGTAGTTCTGTGACGATTTCAGGAAATATATGCAAGTGGACGACAGGCACAGGGAGTGAGACCGGCACCGATTTCGGTATCTCTGTCTTCGGTAACGCCGTAGCAACTCAGTTTAACTCCG
Source organism: Paenibacillus xylanilyticus (assembly GCF_009664365.1). Lineage (NCBI taxonomy): Bacteria > Bacillati > Bacillota > Bacilli > Caryophanales > Paenibacillaceae > Paenibacillus > Paenibacillus xylanilyticus. The sequence goes on along the minus strand of NZ_CP044310.1, from coordinate 4,306,110 downwards.
TTACTAATAATACGGTCGTTAGTCCGTTCGCATCCGGAATAGCCCTGGCTGACAACGTTAGCTTCAACCTCGTATCGGACAATCAGGTATTAAACGCTAATCAAGGAAGCGTCGCGAACCATGCGGGTATCTTGCTCTACGGAGCAGACTGCCTAAAGAACAAAGTCACTGGCAATAACGTCACGGACACCGCGGGCACTCACCACAACTGGGGGATTGCAGAGTACGACTTCGGGACCGGTTCGCCCATGCTTAACGAAATTACCAACAACCGGGTTGAGGGGTATGCTGTAGCAGACATTAAGACAACGAACACTACTACAATTACCGCGATGAACAGCAAGGATCTTTCCGGTTTCCGTACGTACACTCCTACCGTTAGCGCCTCAGCTGGCTCAGTTGGAGCAGCGAGTGCAACCGGACACTATTTACAGATCGGCAAACTCGTTTTATTCTACGCACGGGTAACGGTCTCGACTAACGGATCAGGAGCGGGAGCTCTGCGTGTTGGTCTTCCGTTTACAGCGGCAATGGGCTCCGGTTCGGGTAAAGAGATCGCTACCTCTGGGAGAGCCTGCACCGTGGAAATCAACGCAGACAGGAATTACGCTGAGGTCCGGGTGTACGACAACTCTTACCCAGCCGCGAACGGATCAATCGTTGACATCATCGGAATTTTCCAAATCAGCTAAGCGGAGGTGAATCGCAATTTTACGTATATTCGATAAATCACGCAATCCCATCGGAGTCCTCCCGTCCGCATACGATGTCCAGCGTCAGCGCCGCATCAACTCGGATTACACGCTGACTTTTAACATTCCGATGTCTTCGGAGGAGTACCGCGAGCTCATAGCGCTAAAAGGCCACGTTCAAGACGAGCGCGGCCAACTTTACGTTATCAATTCGCGCAGACGTAATCGCGAAGGCAAGACGTTAAACGCGCAAGTATCATGTTCTCACGTTATGTTTAAGCTCGCGGACTATAAAATGCCGTACTCTTCGTATATTTCCGAGGCGTACGGCATTCATATTTCACGGCTTACTGACGCTATTAGCGCGGCCACTAACGGTAGATTTACGTTCTCAATCGATGATACATTCGACTTGTACGACGTGAAGGATTGGGGCCGCACGAACGCACTCGAAGCGCTAAACGCGGTAATATCGATGTACGTTGCGGAAGTCGATCCGGATAACTTCGTCATTCATTTGCGCAAGAAGATCGGCGGCGACTTCGGCCATCAATACCGGATTAATAAAAACATTGTATCCTCTTCGTACGGTGACGACGGCAGTGCGTTAGTTACCCGTATGTACGCGCAGATGAAAGACGGACGCACATGGATCGGACAGCCTGCGACCATTCTTACCGCAGATGAGCGCGCAAGGTTGGCGGCAATTCCCGGCGCGATCGTTAACGGCGTGCTGCAATCGAATTACCTCGTATCGCAATATGCCAGCGCCTGGGCTACGTCAGACATCGCGTATTATGACGGTGAGATTATAGAGCAAAATATTACGGATGTTGCGGAGCTAGTACGGAAGACGCGTAAGGCTCTCGCGGATAATGAGGTGCCTGCACTTGAGCTTTCCGTTAGCGCTGCGGACATTCACAAAATCGACGCGTCCGAATCGACCGTTGCGCTCGGTGACGTCGTGTACTGTTACGATCCGGAAATGGGACTCGCGAATATAACGTCCCGCGTAACGGAGCTGGCCGAGTATCCGTTCGATCGCGATAAGCACACGCAAGCAACAGTGGCTAACGTGATGACGCGGGATTTCAGCGACATCATTGCGGATCTCGACCGAGCCAAGCGGATTGTCAACGATATTATGAGCGCGGGAACGATTCGGACGGAGGTATTCGAGTCATTTGCGAAACAGGCGGTCATTGACGTCGACGCGTCCAAGACGGAGGTTAAATACGATACACGCGGTATCATTCTGCAGGATAAGAATAACGCGCTGAACCAGGTCGTCATGACTGCGAATGGAATCGTATTGACAACGGACGGAGGCGCAACAGCAAGGGCAGCGGTTACGGCTAACGGAATTATTGCGGAACGGATTATCGGGCAGCTCGGTTCCTTCGTGTCGTTACTCATCGGATCCGGAAACAATGTGACGCAGATTAATACGAACGGTATAGCGGCGGGCCATGCGGTGTTTAACTCTGCGCCTTTCCGCGTTGATATGCAGGGCAATACGACGATGAACCGTTTGACCGCGAACAGTGCGAATATATTCGAATCGAATCTTAACGCATCTACGTGGAAAGACGGATATTTCAGCGGGAATATTACGGCGCTCGGCGAGATTACTGGCGGTACGTTGACGGGCGCTCTAATCCGGACTGCTGCAAGTGGGCGGCGAGTTGAGCTAAGTGCGTCAGGCTTCCGGTCTTACGATGCGAATGGAACAACGCGCGTACAGATACTCACGTCGGATAACTCGTCCGCCGCTGCGATTGTATTACGGGATGCGAGCGGCACATCGGTTGGCGAACTCAATTCGTACGCGAATAACGGTACGCTGACTATGTACGGGAATAGTATCGTGATCGGATCGAATAATACCGCTAATCCTATACGTCTGCAGGGAGCGGTTACGTTTGGCGGATCGGTAAGCGGATTGAACTTGCAAATAGCCAATGTTAGTGGCTTACAGAGCGAGCTGCAGGCTCTCTGGATCGCAGTTAACGGCAAAGCTCCGTCTGGACATACGCATACTGTTTCAGTACCGAACCACAACCACGGTAACCCAGACAATGCTACATCTGGCGGTGGAACCTTCACAACCTCGTCCGCGTAATGGTAGTATAGGAAATATGAACCATATACTACATCGCGGAGGATTAATCATGAAAAAAATAGCATACATTGCCGGTGGTATATTGATCGGATTCGTTCTTTCGACATCCGCCGGCGCATTTGCGGACAGCGTAAAGTCACTTGTCGGTAAGAAGGTATCCGGAGAATACACAGTCATTGTTAACGGACAGAAACTACCGGATAAAGGCGCGATTATCGACGGGAAGGCTAACGTACCTGTTCGCGGAATATCTGAGGCGTTGGGAGCGGATATCAAAGTGAGCGGAAAAACTATTACGGTTACCTCAGTAGACGGACAATCAGCGGAAGAAGTCACTGTCGCTGAGAATAAGTATACAGGTCGGTCCAAGTCTGACTTAGAAGAAGTGATACGTGTTCTCAGGGAACATGTAATACCTTTAGGGGAATCAGGTAAGGATTACGCGGAGAAAGAGATCGCTAGACTTAATTCAATCGGACAGACAGATACTCTCGATAAGTGGGAAAGCGAATTAAGAAGTTCGGAAGAAAGTATTACAAAAGCAAAAAATGATCTAGCGCAAGCCGAAGCCGCACTCGCCGCGCTTAAATAAACGAATACATTACGCAGAGGTCTCGCCGTCAGGCGTGGCCTTTTTTTGCGTACACAGAAACGGAGGGAATGCGATGAGTATTAAACATGCGAAAGAAACCACCGAAACGGATACGGTGGCTGTAAAGGAATGGTTAGAACAACGTAAGGTTATCGCTCAAGCCGTTCGGTCAGTAACTCATCAAACGCGCGGCTGACTAGTTCGGTAACATAAGTTTCGAGGTATTCACGTTGGAGCGTAATCTCCGCAAATAGAGCGGTGCCTCTTGTTAGTTTGCCTTGGTCATCTGCGAGCCCTTCGAATGCTGCCTTAATTTTTTCCTCGTGAGCCGGCAATAGACTTTCTCGAATATCGATAGCTAGCTTATGTACCACTTCTTTTGTTGACATGTAATCACCTCCTGTCCTGGTAACCATTTCGACAAGGAGGATAATTTTTCCTTCTAGGAGGTTCATATATGAAGTCACGTGTATTACTCGAATGTACGATCGACCTGGCGCAACCAGTTCCGGAAATTACCGCAGTCATCTCAGAAATACTCGCACACTATCCGGACGGCCAGGCGGAAATACTCCGCGCACTTGATCACGAAATAGGAACGGCATTGGCTGCGCTGGATAAGGGGGCCGACGATGGAGCAAGCGATATTTAATAGCGCGTTAAAGGAGGGGCTGTTCGCAGTCCTCTTCGTTGTGGCCGGGTTCTTACTTTGGCGTCAGATGGCGCGTATTCAAGACGATGGGAAGGCGCGGGAAGAACGTATGCTTGCGGCCGCCAAAGAACGCGAGGATCAGATGTATTCGGACGCTTTGCGTAGGGAGGAGCGACTGATGCGTTTGGCCGAGGATCTGACGGGGCGGTTCGAAACGTTGGCGTCGCAGTACGAAACTCTGGCGATTGATGTAACGGAGATCAAGTCCGTAATGAAAGGGGAGCGGTAACATGAACTATCGCAAAGATTATATTCCGAAAGGGACCGCGTTTAACCGGCGGCCGGGCTACGTTATGAACGCAACGACTATTACGATCCACAATACGGGAAACGCGAACTCTACCGCGGCTAATGAACGCAGTTGGTTGACGAATCCGACCAATGCGCGCCAGGCTTCGTTCCACATCGTAGTCGATGAGCGCGAGGCTATCGAATGTATTCCGCTGAATGAGAACGCATGGCACTCCGGAGATGGTAGCGGAGCCAGTTCCGGCAACCGTACGTCAATCGGCATCGAAATCTGCGAGAGCGGCAACTACGCTAAAACGCTAGATAACGCGGCGACTCTCGTTGCGTCGATGTTGAAAGAGCGCGGATGGGGCGTAGATAGATTGCGCCGTCACTACGATTGGTCCCGTAAAATCTGCCCGCGCTTAATGTACGATGGCGGCGCGTGGACCGGATGGGGTCTGTTTAAGGCGGCGGTGCAAGCGAAATTAAACGAAAAGGTGGCGGACGCGAACGTGAAGAAGGACGTAATCGTAAGCGTAGTTGTTAACGGTAAAAAGGTGACGGACGGTGTGCTTGACGGAGGTACTACGTATACGCCTGCGCGGGCAGTAGCCGAAGCATTGGGCGCGAAGGTAGTGTGGGATTCGAAGACTAAAACGGTGACGATTACGAAGGAGGGCGTATAATATGAAGAAACGTTTAACTAATCCGTTGTTTATCGCGGCTGTAGTGGGGCTAGCGTACCAGGTGCTCGAAAAGTATAACGTTGCGCCTGAGTTCGGAATGTGGCAAATCGGCGTTGATGTCGTAACGTACGCGTTGATCGGATCGGGTGTATACTCAACGTTTAAGAAACCGGAATAATACGTATAAAACAGGCGCAGTTCTCGCGGGATGATCCGTTGAGGGCTGCGCCTTTTCTTCGTTTACTCTTCTTCTGAAATAGTTTCTTCTAAATCTTCAATGAACGTCTCCATAACTAGATTAGAGATGTCTACGTTTTGTTCCCTTGAGATAGTTACAATTCTAGTACCGTCGATGTTAAATTTGTAACCATCGACCTCAACAGACCAAAACTCAATAGTTCCGGGAACTCGGACGAAGGAACTCGGAACACCTGCTTTGTTAAGACGGTCTACGAGATTCGTGACGGTCTCGTCAATCACACCGTACAAACTATCAATCACTGAGTTTCTTGATCTTGACTTACTTAAAATTGCCTTAACTTTTTTCTCGAACTCCATTGTCTCATCCCCTTTATATTCCAATTATAAGGCAGAATTATTAAAGTAACAATACAACAGTGGTAAATAAGCTGTTGTTATCTGAACACACGTTTGCCGCGCTTCTTCTCGTTACCCTTATCCACCAGATCCGAAATTGGACTCGCTTTATCATGTTGCTCTCGCAGGTCCGTTCCAGTAAATTTCGCGTATACTTGCGTTACGTTAAGCGAGGTATGTCCGAGGATACGCGCCAGGCTTAGAGCGTCGCCACCTTGCCGCAGATATTTTACTGCAAAGTAGTGACGGAAGGTATGCGGAGATACTCTCGGACCTGTAACGCCTACACGTTTTGCGTAGAGCTTAAGCATTTTTGCATAAGTGTCTCCGAAGTAACGCTCACCGAATTGCGTAAGCCAAAGCGGGTCATCGTCACTGACGTCCATATACGATACTAGACTTTCAAGTTCGCGAGCAGTCAGCGGAGAAATAGGTACCACACGAGTCATATTCGTCTTTGACGTCTCCGCTCGGACTACGATTTGCCGCGTCTTAAAATTGACGTCGGATACGCGTAGGCTTGTGAGCTCTTTAATACGGAGACCACAATCGCAAAGTACGAGCATCATGCAGTAATCGCGGCGACCAGTATACACCCTTCGATTGGGTGCGCTGAGTAGCCGGAGAACCTCTTCGTCAGTGAAAATTTCGAATGTGTCTCGAGCCTCCGCTTGGTACTTAATAGCCTCCATGGGATTGTACGAGATAATTTTTTCTTCTATTAAATAGTTGAAGAAAATGCGCATGTTCCGGATAACATTGTTTACCGTTCTTGCTGAAAGTCCTTTCTTTCCGTTTGGGCTTGTAGGGTGATCGTCCCAGCGAACTTTTGCAAACGAAAGGTACTCGATGTAATGGCGCAATATATCGGTAGTAATGTCGTCATACCCGTGTTGCGAATGCCACTTCTGAAATTGCGATAATACCTGCGCGTATGCACTTATCGTTTTAGCTGCGCGTCGTTCCCTACGTTTAGAATCGAGGAACTGCGCGATACGATCTTCAAGCGCAATTATGAGCGGCTTTCCTTCCTTTGATACAAACGTAAACTTCGTTTTTTTCTGCGCCATTTATAAGCGCCTCCTTAGCGACAAATTTTCGCTAAATGTTCCGATAAACTTACGAAATCTTTATCGCAATAACGGTTCTCAAATCCGCGGAAGTTCCCGCCAAACTTAACGTGACGTTGTCCGATTAAACTAGCGGGGATTTATTGACTCCGAATTTATCGCTATGGTTGCCGACAAGCTGAGAATCGAGCATAAGGTGTCTTGAAAGGACCGGGAGTAGTAAAACAAAGAAGCAAATCTTAGAAATAAGAGATGCTTCTTTTTTGCATTAATATTATTATGTAAATTTTTGTTTTATTAAATTCGAATATCAATTGATTTTTGTTTAGTATCTGGACTCTGCTGAGATTCTTGAATACTGCTTTGGTCTGTATTGTCAACTTTGGTGTTACTTTGTTCATCAAGTTTAGAATCCGATACAATACCTTCATCTGGAAGAGAATTTTTTTCGTGAACTTCTTCTATAATTTCACTTATTTTGTCTTCTATTTTACTGATTTTAGCAATTTCTTTTTGTACAAATTCACGCTTTTTTTGTAAAACGGTCATTTCCGCATTTTCTAACATGACTGATTTACCAGAATCTTTATCATGCGCGGACTTTATTTCATGAGGTAAAGTATGAGTCATTCTGTCAGAACGAATTTCACCTTCCACAGAACGATTGGTATTTGTTTTTTGACTAACTAAACCTATTAGTTGACCTAATTGATTATAGCTTTGTGCCTTTTGAAGAAGTGGATCCAGAGAATCATCCTTTGTATTATTACTTGATTTGTCCTGCTTGGAAGAATCCATTTGGCTTTTCTTGTTTTTTTCTTCAATTTCTTCAGTTTTTATTTGTGAAATGTGTGCGTCTAGTTGTTGTATCGACTCTTGGAGGGACTTTATTCTCTCCTTTTTAATCTCATCGTTCATTTCATCATTTGATCTAATGTCATTTAATTGTTCATTTAGTCTACCTTTTTGCTCTAACAAATTTTGAATTTCCTTATCTCTTTTTGAAGTAGGAAGGGGTGAAACCGGGGTTACTGTAGACTTAGTGAAAATGGGACTTATAGTTGACATTTAATCGCCTCCTGATTACATATGATTACAATTAAATATCGGTTGTTAGTTGAACTATTTTTAGTTTTTTCTAATGCTAGATAACCGAGCATTTCCTAACTTCCTAAAACCAAGGTAAAACATGTTGTTTGGAACAAACTTCAGTTACACCATTTTCGCTTCAGTTTACATTTATGCAAGAGAGTTCTCATGTATTGTTGAGTTATTAAAATGATAAGGAGAGGGCCTCAACTCAAGCAAAACCAGAAGGATCAACTTCATGGAAACTGTTTTATCAATTTGTGCACGAACACGTTTCAACTTGCAAGACCAGTAAATACGTAGAACTCATCCAGATCCCATGAAGAAACTTTGCCGGTAAATTTTCATCCATTATGGGGAAACTAATATGCACGTTTAAAGCCGAATGGATTTTTGGAAATGTAAAAGATATCTATAAAAATTGTTTTGTTTTTATCCATTGTATTTCGATAAGATTCCCATTAAACTATGAATTAAGTGATAATGAGAATCGATATCAAATACTCGATGTTAGGGATCGAATTAACGGAGGTAACTTTAATATGGATCAGCAGTTGGAACTATATGATGTAACCATTATCGGCGGAGGTCCCGCCGGGATGTACTCTGCCTTTTATAGCGGTATGCGTGATATGAAAACGAAATTGATTGAAGCACGGGACAGACTCGGTGGACGCATGCTCTTTTATCCGGAGAAGATGATCTGGGACGTGGGTGGTGTAACACCGATTTTATGCGCTAATCTGATTAAGCAGTTGGAAGAACAGGCGAGAACGTTTGAACCTACGATTGTGTTTGAACAGCAAATTGAAGGGTTTGAACGTCAGCCGGACGGTACGATTATTCTGACGGCTGCTACTGGTGAGAAGCACTGGACTCGCACCGTCATTATGGCAATCGGTTATGGAATATACAAAATGGCGAAGCTGGAACTTGAGGGAGCTGACCGTTACGAGGTAACGAATCTGCACTACACAGTGCAGGAGTTGGAACCTTTCCGTGGCAAACGTGTGCTTATCTCTGGGGGAGGCGATTCTGCAGTCGACTGGGCCAATGAGCTTGAAGCTCTGGCAGAACAAGTCACGGTTGTACATCGACGCGATCACTTCGGCGGACTGGAGCGAAATGTCATTCGTATGAGAGAATCCTCGGTGGATGTTCGTACACCCTATGCAGTGAATACGCTGCACAGTGCTAGTGGCGAAGTCATTGAACAAGTGACGATATCCCACGTGGAAACAGGTCAAAGTGAACTGCTGGAAGTCGATGCAATTATCGTTAATCACGGCATGAAGAGTGACTTTGGCCCCATTCGGGACTGGGGATTGGATCTTGGAGAGTGGCACATAACCACAACAGAGAAGCTTCAAACCAATATTCCGGGTGTATTCGCTGCAGGTGACTTTGTGGATTATGGCAGCAAGCTATATCTTATTGCAGGAACTTTCACGGATGCTGCCCTGGCGGTCAACAGTGCCAAACTATACATGGATCCTGAGGCAGAAAAAGTAGCCTATGTATCTTCTCATAACAGCCGATTCAAAGAGAAAAACAAAGCTCTCGGTGTAGTAGAGGAATAAATGCCACCATTAAGTTCTAGCAGATTCTGTTGTATACAGAAGCTGCTTTTTTTTGCGTGTATGAACTCTGTGCAATTGTGCAATATAAGATGGGGAGAAATTGACAAGAGGTGTCCATTGTCTATAATATTGCCTGTAAATATATAAGTCGATTGTTGTCAAATAGATCAGAGCGGGAGCATGATAAAACATGAAGAAAACGATTCAGCGTGCAGCCAAATCGACGGCGCGATGGGTCAAGCGCTTTAAGATAAAACGAATCAAATACGCAGCCATTTATCTTGCTGTTGCCGGTGCTTTGCATCGATTACTGGTGGAGAGCAGGCGTGAGCGATCCGCAGCCAAACGGCTGCAGCAGGATCTTCCTGTCGCAGAACTGGGGCAAATGAAGCTGGAACCGGGAGATATCGTGTACACGCCAAGTTCTGAATCGACCTATTATGCAGGACATATGGGGATTATTGGGCTGGACGGCAAAGTGTATCATGTTCATCCTTATGGACCCGTGTTCGCTGATTCCCTGGAGTGGTATCTTACAAGGTTCTATGAAGGAGATCGTTTCATTGTATTTCGTTCACGTTTAAACCAGGCTGGACAGCGTGCGGCCGAGTGGGTGCATGAACACTACAAGCAGGTTAAGTTTTATCGATTGCAGACCAATTTGCGAAGCATTGAACGAAATTATTGCTCCAAATTTGTATATCAGGCCTATCAATTTACCTCGGGGCTGGATCTGTGGAGCAGAAGGTTTACCCGGTTTAATCAAGGGTATATCTATCCGTTCCGAATTGAGCGTTCACCTGCGCTGGAAGTATTGGGTACCTTTTATAAATAATGAATCAATACTGACACGGCTGTCCTTGACCCTCGATAGGGAGGATAGCTTTTGTCGGTTTTTTTTGATATGTGTACCGATTAAAGACAGGAAAAGGCTCTAAAACGTCGAATAGATTATGAGATAGACGTGCACAACTGGGAATTGTATACATAATACTGGCAGGTTCAATTTGACCGGAGAACGACGAAGAATGGCTGCAATCTAGTCTAGAGAAAGAGTGAGAGTGAGATGAAATGGCTGGGCTTCTTACACGGATTCAGACGCAAACAAAACGTAGTGAAGCTATCTGACTACACACCTAAAAAAGAAAGGAGGCACTACTGCTCCATTTGCAAGAAAAAAGTTGAATCAGTCGTTCATTACGCAGCGCCTCAGGGAAATGTTACAGGTGTATGCAGTTCTTGTAAGCTGTTGGCGGATGAACGTGGAATGTACCCCATTTAATAGGAAGAATCATGCTCAGGAAATAACATTGCTTTGATTTATGAGCATTTTTGTAGTACATTAGCAAATGTATTCGAAGGAGGATTCTAATGTACTCAGGTAGACAAGACGATACTTTATACATCATGACCTACACCTTAAACAGCGGTATCAAGGGTACGGTTCCACTGTCTAATAAGCAGATTGTTGAGTGGCTGGATTGCTACAGAAATGAGAAGCGCTTCGTGACCGAGATTGGGAAAGAGTTCTTTGGATTGAATGCAGGCCTCGTGGCCGATTTCAAAGTTCAAAATCATTTATCCGATTATCAACAGACCATCATGCCCACACAGCAGCAGGATAGTCTGGAACGCTTATCCAGTGCATATAAATCAACCGAGCTATTGATGAAAATTGATTGCAAGTGCGGTACGGCATATGTAACGGAATCTCCATATAAGCGAACCAAATGGTATTGTACGAAGTGTAAAGAGATCGTATTTCTGGACGCCAAAAAAGGAATGGTAGAAACGTCCCGCGGTGACGCATACTACATGACCAACAAATATTTTGTTTCCCGCGACTAGTGGGAGACTACGAATTAGAGCATCGCTTTGAAGCGGTGCTTTTTTGTAATGAATGTTGAACCGGGTAGAGCGAATGCGGTGGTCAAGCAAAAAAAGCCCTTCAGGGCTTTTTAAGAACAGGCAGGTCTGACTCTGAGTTCTGCTTCAGAGAACCTGCCGAATATATAATAAAAGCTGAACTAGCATTCTACTTTGTGAGGAGGAATGAAACAGCAGCGGCAGCGTGGTTCGTAGGCTTCCGAATCGCCAATCATGACAACCGGACCAAGAGTGACTGGTTCTCCGTTCACAATACGTTGAGTGAAGGCAGCATCAGGGCTTCCGCAAACCGCACAGAATGCGGAGAGCTTCTCAATGTCATCTGCCATGGCGAGCAGACCCCCAATATATCCGAATTCCTTGCCACGATAATCCATATTAAGACCATCTACAATCACGTGTTTGCCGCAATAGGCAAGCTCGGAGACGAGGTCCATGATGGCACTGCTGAAAAATTGCACTTCATCAAAAGCAACCACATCAGCATCTTTGGTCTGAGCAAGAATCATCTCCACGGATTCCGGAGTTAATTGCCGGGGGATGGAATGGGCAGGAAGACGATATCCGATTCGGCTGACAATCTCGTCCTGAGCAAACCGATCATCTTCGGCTGGTTTGTAAGCAACGACCTTTTTACGGCCAAATTGAATCAATTTCTGACAACGGCGAATGAGTTCACCGGATTTTTCACTGAACATCGGTCCAGTAATTACGGTAATACGTCCTGTTTGCACGGTGCTGCTACTCCTCTCACATACGGATTCAACAAAAAAAGCGACCATTACAGAGTACCACAAAATCTCCGGTCAGAGCTAGAACTAATCCAAGCTGCTTTGTGTTACTATATGGATTATTACACTGTTGGGAACGGCAGTTGTGAAGCTGTAGTATTGGAAAAGAGGTGTTTTACAAGTGAGTGGAGCAATAAATGAAATGCAGCAGCGGTATGAGGAATTAAAGGGACAAGCTGTCCTTCATGAAGGCACAGAGGCACTGATTGCCGATCTGTTTGCGGAAATAGAGCGGCTGCAGGCCAGCAATTTAACCCTGCGCAGAACCATTCTGAAGTCTTCTTCCAAAGAATCCCGCATGTCAACGAAGCTGAGGGATGCATTATACGAATAACCCGGAGATTACTCCGGGTTCTCTTCTGTCTGCAATTTGCGAGGAAATAGAATACCTGCTGTAATTCTGGCAATCATGGCAAAGGTAAGGCCAATGCCGGCATACATGTAGATTACGGTAAATGCTTTGCTGAATCCGGTGGTAGGCACAAATTCAGGATGCCCCACCGTCGTCAAAGTCACGGCGCAGAAATAAAGCGCATCGATCCAGTGCAGCCCTTCAACACGGGTATAGAACAAGGTTCCTGACAGCAGTGTTGCTGCAGTCAAGATAAAAAGTGCGAGAAACTTGGGGTCCTTGAACGCGTGGAAAATGCCCTTGAGTAATCTTTTCAGCGTCATGAGAAACGATATCATGTTAAACCATCCTGTCTTTTTTGAAGTCGATCATTCACATCATTTTCTTCTAGTAACGTGTGGGAAGATGCAGAGATATCCATGAGAAATCCATGTGAATAAATAAGCATTATACCCGATCCAGATTGAATGATAAAGCTAGGGAGAACAGCAAAAAGCCCGGACTTAGGAAAGCTTGCCGGGTGTCTCTGCCTGTTCGGTTGTGTTTTTGGAACGGAAACGGGGACCCACATAATTGCGTTTACGGTCACGGAACAAAATCCAGCCCCCCAAGAAACTCATGCCTGCAGCAAACAGGAGAAGCCCGCCTCCAAAGGAAAGCCACTGGAATCCTGGTGAGATCTGATCATTCCCGTGCTCAGCATAATATAGGAAAAGGGCGTCTTTCATCATCAAAAAACCTTTCATGGCCATTAGTCCAGGAATAACCAGGACCAAAATCGCCAAAAACCGTGCAAAGACCAGTCTAGTATTCATCACCATTTAACCCCTTCTGCCAAATGTCGACGTAAAATAAAGGTTGCGCTTACAGGTCATGCCTGATTCCATCATAGCTTGGTTTGTGCACGCTGTCCATGTGTTAGGACAAACTTTGAGTTGACTGCCCAAGGGGAGTACAATGAAATATAGTAAAGTTCTGCAAAAGGCTTTTCATCATCATCAACATCGTTCCATTCATAACTAATCATATTGATAGAGGAGAACATAAAAGATGCCAATTACATGTGATGTTGCCATTCTCGGAGGAGGGACCGGAGGTTACGTTGCCGCAATTCGTGCTGCCCAGTTGGGTAAACAGGTTGTCATTATTGAGAAGGACAAGCTTGGGGGTACCTGCTTGCATCGCGGGTGTATTCCTAGCAAGTCGCTATTGAGAAGTGCCGAAGTGTACGCTGAGATTCAAGAGAGCGAATCGTACGGAATCGAAACAGCAGGAGCAACGCTGGTATTTCCCAAGGTACAGGCGCGCAAGGACGCCATTGTGGAGCAGCTGCATCAAGGTGTTCAATATTTGATGAAAAAAAATAAGATCCAGGTTGTATATGCCAAAGGCCGTGTAATCGGACCGTCCATATTCTCACCTCAGAGCGGAGCGGTAGCTGTGGAGTTTGAAGATGGGGAGATGGATACGGTTGTGCCAACCAATCTCATCATTGCTACCGGGTCACGTCCGCGCGTACTTCCGGGCCTGGAGCCGGATGGCCGGTATATCATGAGCAGTGACGAAGCTCTGCGGATGGATGAATTGCCAACATCACTCATCATCGTGGGTGGTGGCGTGATTGGACTGGAATGGGCATCCATGCTGAATGACTTCGGGGTGGACATTACGGTTGTCGAGGCTGCCGATCATGTATTACCCGCAGAAGACGAAGACGTGGCAAGGGAGATGCAGCGGCTGCTTGGCAAACGCGGAGTACGCTTCCTGACAAAGGCTAAAATCATGCCAGAATCATATGAGGCTGGTCAAGAAGGCGTTCGAATTAATGTTCAGATGAATAACGATCAGCAGGAGACGCTCAGTGCGGACAAAATGCTGATATCAGTGGGGCGGCAGGCTAATGTCGAAAATATTGGACTCGAAAACACCGATATCAAATTGGACCGCGGATTCATCGCAGTAAACAAGCATCTACAGACTGGTGAAGGACATATCTATGCGATCGGGGATTGCATTGGTGGATTACAGCTTGCACACGCTGCGAGTCATGAAGGCATTCTGGCCGTGAATCACCTCGCAGGTGAATCGGTTCATGCCGTCGAATCCCACCGTATTCCCCGGTGTGTGTACACTCGTCCTGAAGCAGCAAGCATTGGTTTCACGGAGCGTGAAGCGAAAGAGCGTGGTTTCGATGTCAAAACCGGCAAGTTTCCGTTTCAGGCGATTGGCAAATCACTCGTTCATGGAAACCGGGACGGTTTTGTGAAGGTAATCGCCGATGCCAAGACGAATGATATATTGGGTGTACATATGATTGGTACCCATGTAACGGAACTGATCGCTGAGGCTTCACTGGCACAAATGCTGGATGCGACGCCATGGGAAGTGGGACAGACGATCCATCCGCATCCTTCATTGTCCGAAATTATGGGCGAAGCCATGCTGGCCGTAGACGGAAAAGCCATTGGAATGTAGGTCTGGACAGACTTATGAGAAAGGTTCTTTCCTTTTTTGGGCAAAAGGGATTATAATAAGGTTAAGCCAAGTCTTAGTACCAGGTTATAAGATCGGGTTGTAAGACGGGCACAGGCTCTGATTAAAAGGAGGTACCTCATATGAGTTCACAAGGTACTGCAGATGCGGTCCACCGGCATGAACAGCTGGGACTTAGCGATGGAGAAGTATTGGACATGTACAAATACATGCTGCTTGCACGCAAGTTCGATGAACGTTGCTTGCTCTTGCAGCGGGCCGGCAAAATTAACTTTCACGTATCCGGTGTAGGTCAGGAAGCTGCACAAGTGGGTGCTGCTTTTGGACTGGACCGGGATCACGATTATTACTTACCTTATTACCGCGATTACGGCTTTGTATTGGCGGTAGGCATGACGCCTCGCGAGCTGATGCTCTCTGCTTTTGCCAAGGCGGAAGATCCGAATAGCGGCGGCCGTCAGATGCCGGGGCATTTTGGTCATAAAAAGCTGCGAATTGTTACGGGCTCAAGCCCGGTTACTACTCAAGTACCGCATGCCGTAGGTTTTGCACTGGCAGCAAAAATGCAGAAAAAAGAATTTGTTTCTTTTGTTACGTTTGGTGAAGGCTCAAGCAACCAGGGAGACTTCCACGAAGGGGCTAACTTCGCTGGAGTTCACAAGCTGCCTGTCATTATTATGTGTGAGAATAACCAGTACGCCATCTCGGTTCCGGTCCATAAGCAGCTTAGCGGCAAGATATCGGATCGTGCACTGGGATACGGCTTCCCTGGACTACGGGTTGATGGCAATGATGCGCTCGAAGTATATGCTGCCGTCAAAGAAGCGCGCCGCCGTGCAATTGCCGGTGAAGGCCCTACCCTGATTGAAGCCATGATGTACCGTTTGTCTCCTCACTCCACTTCCGACAATGATCTGGCTTACCGGACCAAGGAAGAGGTTGATGAGAATTGGAAGAAGGACGGCGTTCTTCGGATGAAAAATTATTTGATTGATTGCGGCATCTGGGACGAAGCCCGGGATGCGGATCTGGCTTCCCAGCTCGCGCTGGAAATGAAAGAAGCGACTGAATATGCAGACAACGCGCCATATCCGAAACCTGAGGACACTCTGACGCACGTTTATGCGGACAG
The DNA here is from genome assembly GCF_009664365.1 of Paenibacillus xylanilyticus. Taxonomy (NCBI): domain Bacteria; kingdom Bacillati; phylum Bacillota; class Bacilli; order Caryophanales; family Paenibacillaceae; genus Paenibacillus; species Paenibacillus xylanilyticus. The sequence goes on along the minus strand of NZ_CP044310.1, from coordinate 4,290,084 downwards.
CGAAGAAGGGGGACGGTAATCATGGCGGTTATGGAATATATAGATGCGATCCGTCTTGCGATGAAAGAAGAGATGGAGCGAGACGAGAATGTCTTTGTACTGGGTGAAGACGTCGGTGTCAAAGGCGGCGTGTTTACCACAACCAAAGGCTTGCAAGAGCAATTCGGCGAGATGCGTGTGATGGATACACCTTTGTCCGAATCGGCCATTGCAGGAGTAGCCATTGGGGCGGCTATGTATGGCATGAAGCCCATTGCGGAGATGCAATATTCAGACTTTATGCTGCCGGCAACCAATCAGATCATTAGTGAAGCGGCCAAAATCCGTTATCGTTCCAACAATGACTGGAGCTGTCCGATTGTTATTCGTGCGCCGATTGGAGGAGGGATTTTCGGAGGATTGTATCATTCACAATGTCCGGAATCCATTTTCTTCGGTACACCTGGTTTGAAAATCATCGCTCCTTACTCGGCATACGACGCCAAAGGTTTGCTCAAAGCTGCCGTCCGTGACCCGGATCCGGTATTGTTCTTTGAAAATAAGAAGTGTTACAAGCTGATTAAAGAAGATGTACCAGAGGATGATTACATCGTTCCGATCGGCAAAGCAAATGTGCTTCGTGAAGGTGCGGATATTACGGTTATCGGGTACAGCCAGCCGCTGCATTTTGTAATGCAGGCAGCGGAAGAACTGGAGCGTGAAGAAGGGATTACTTCCCACGTTCTGGATCTGCGTACACTGCAGCCGCTTGACCGTGAAGCGATCATCGCTTCGGCTCGTCAGACAGGTAAGGTGCTTATTGTTCACGAGGACAACAAAACAGGTGGTGTTGGTGCCGAAGTTGCGGCTATTATCAGCGAAGAGTGCCTGTTCGATCTGGATGCACCTATTCAGCGTCTTTGCGGACCGGACGTACCGGCAATGCCAATCAGCCCTACACTGGAGAAATTCTACATGCTTAGCAAGGATAAAGCGAAGGAAGCCATGCGCACCCTTGCGGAGTATTAATTCGGTTGAATATAAGTTTCGACAACCTATTCGAAAAAAGGTTAAAAGCAAAGTTTGGAGTGATATAACAAATGGCTGAACGTATGAAATGGATCGAGGTCATTATGCCGCAGCTGGCAGAATCGCTGGTCTCGGCTACCATTGGAAAATGGTTAAAAAAACCGGGCGACCGGGTTGAACAATACGAGCCAATCTGTGAAGTAATTACCGATAAGGTCAATGCAGAGATTCCATCGACAGTTGATGGAATCATGGGCGACCTTCTGGTGGAAGAAGGTACGACGATTGCTGTTGGTGAAGCCATCTGCCGTATGCAGGTAGCAGCTGCGGATGATGAACAAGTTGCAGAGCAAGTGACACAAGTATCCCAGCAGAACAATGCACAGCAAGGATCAGTAACTCCAGCAGGTCATGATGCCAATCAGCCTATGCGTAATCGCTACTCTCCTGCGGTACAGTCACTTGCAGCAGAGCATGGTCTTAACTTGCAGGCCATTCAAGGCACAGGAGCAGGCGGACGCATCACACGCAAGGATGTGCTTGCTGTAATCGCTCAAGGTGGCCAAACAAGTATACCGTCAGCACAATCTTCCTCTGAAGCTAGTCCATCTGCTTCACCGTTTAGCGGTTTGAACAAAAGCGGTGCAGAAACGGGAATCTCCGCAAGAGAAGCGGTTTCTGCGGCGGATGCAGGCGTTCCCGTGAGACATTCAGGGATTCATTTGACGGAATCTCCGAAAATCCCGCAGATTGAAGTAGAAGGTGGCGGCCAGGGAAGATCGGAATATTTTATCGATGTTACTCCTGTGCGTAATGCCATTGCCCGAAACATGCGTCAAAGCGTGTCGGAAATTCCTCACGCATGGACCATGATTGAAGTGGATGTTACCAACCTTGTTATGCTGCGCAATAAGCTCAAGGATGAGTTCAAGCGTAAAGAAGGTATTAATCTGACATACCTTTCCTTCATGATGAAGGGTGTTGTAAATGCGATTAAGGATTACCCGATCATGAACTCGGTTTGGGCTGTTGACAAAATTATCGTTAAACGGGATATTAACTTGTCCATGGCGGTAGGTACAGAAGACTCTGTACTAACACCTGTGATCAAACATGCGGATCAGCGTAATATCGCAGGTTTGGCCCGGGAAATCGATGATTTGGCACGTAAAACCCGTGAAGGTACTCTGAAGCTGGATCATATGCAAGGTGGTACGTTTACAGTCAATAATACCGGTTCGTTTGGTTCAATTCTTTCGCAACCGATTATTAACTATCCACAAGCGGCAATTCTCACGTTTGAATCGATCGTGAAGAAGCCTGTAGTCATTAATGACATGATTGCTGTTCGTTCAATGGCCAACCTGTGTCTGTCTCTGGATCATCGGATACTGGATGGCGTCATCTGCGGCCGGTTCTTACAGCGGGTCAAGGAAAACCTTGAAGGTTATAATATGGAAACAAAAGTGTATTAATGAAATAGAGTTGTCAAGGGAAAGTGTATGTGCCACAGGCCGTGCACTTTTCCCGCTGTCTGCGGTTAAACGATCAAATATGGTTTGGACAATGAAGCGGAAGGGTGTGGGGAAATCATGAACAAGCCGCTGGATGTGACATACATACCGATGCTTGATTATGAACAGGCTTGGAACCGCCAAAAAGCAATTGTACAGCAGCTGGACGAAGGTGAGGGAATCGAGCAGATGCTTCTGCTGCAGCATCCTCCCACATATACAATCGGATCTCAAAATCACCCGGAGCATCTGCTTCTCAGCAAGGAGGAGCTCGAGGCAAAGGGGATTACCTTGTTTCAAATTGATCGTGGCGGTGATATTACATATCATGGTCCAGGTCAGCTTGTTGGTTATCCGCTGTTCGTTCTCGGCCGTGATGAAGCTCTTGATTTACATGGATATTTGCGCAATCTGGAGCAGGTCATCATTGATTACCTGGCAGATGAGGGTATTGAGGCTGGCCGGAAAGAAGCATACACCGGAGTATGGATCGGGGATATGAAGATCGCTGCCATCGGGGTAAAGTTTAACCGTTGTAAACATCGGCGAGGATTCGTGACGAGTCATGGTTTTGCTTTTAATATTACTTCAGGTATTCAGGATGAAGGGTTTCAAGGGATTATCCCTTGTGGCATAGAGCAGTACGGCGTGACCTCTCTCGAGGACATCACCGGCAGAACCTACACCGTGGAGCACGTTGCCCAGCAGATTGTCCCATATTTCGGACGTATTTTTCCATATGAGATGACTTGGAGAAACGAAAAAGAAGCCATTGTCCGTCTCTAGTTCAGACAGTCAAGGGCTTCAGATTCTATCCAAATAGTAGGGGTTCAAGAGCGATGAAAAGGGTAGACCCGATCATGGCAATCAGCATGAGATAGATCACGATTTTGAACCATTTCTTTTTTTGCATGAAGAGAGAACTCCTTTCAACAAATGAAAAATAAACAAGCATATTAATTGTATTGTACCGTATCCATGAGAGGGAGGAAAGTCCTATGATTAAACAGGAACGTGTCATACATCAGTTTATGGAACTGGTGCAGATCGACAGTGAAACGAAGAATGAACATAACATCTCCAACGTATTGAAGGAACAGTTTACCCAGCTGGGTCTCAGCATATATGAGGACGATACCTTGGAGAAAACCGGGCATGGAGCAGGTAACCTGATTGTTACCTGGGAAGCGGATGGTGCACCGGAGGCAGCGCCGATCTTTTTTACCTGCCACATGGATACCGTAACTCCTGGACAGGGAATCAAACCCGAGCTAGGAGAAGACGGTTGGATTCGAAGCGATGGAACAACGATCCTTGGAGCAGACGACAAGGCAGGTATTGCTGCTCTGCTTGAAGCGATTCGGGCGATTCAGGAGAACAAGGTTCCACACGGGAAAATTCAGTTCGTCATTACCGTTGGCGAAGAATCCGGTCTCGTCGGTGCCCGTGCAATGGATCCAAAAGATATTGAGGCTGAATTCGGTTATGCACTTGATTCCAATGGTGCAGTGGGAACGATATGTGTGGCTGCCCCGGCGAGAGCCGAGATTCAGATGAACATTTATGGGAAGTCGGCACATGCAGGTGTGAACCCCGAAGATGGCATCAGTGCCATCCAAGTGGCGGCGAAGGCCATTGCAGCAATGACACTGGGACGGATCGATGATGAGACTACGGCCAATATTGGCAAGTTTCAAGGCGGATCTGCACTGAATGTTGTATGTGATTTTGTACAGATTGAAGCGGAAGCACGCAGTATTGTGCAGGAAAAAGTGGAAAAGCAAATTGCTCAGATGCGTGAAGCTTTAGAAACAACCTGCCGCAAATATGGTGCCACAGCCGAATTCCGAAGCGAGATTTTGTATCCTGCCTTCGGGTTCCACGATGAGCATGAGGTTGTGCAGCTTGCGCAGCGTGCGATTCGCAGCCTGGGTCTGGAAACAAGTACGTTTGCTTCAGGTGGTGGCAGTGATGCCAACATCTTCAATGGCTTCAACATTCCGACCGTCAATCTGGCGGTAGGTTATGAGGATATTCATACGACGAAAGAGCGCATTCGTGCGGAAGATATCGTTAAACTGTCCCAGGTTGTCGTAGCCATCATTCAGGAGACGGCTTCTGGCAGCAAGTAAGCATATATAGAGGTGTTACTTGGAAGGAAGCGCCTCTCTACGTAAAAGTCCGAAACCGGTTAGCATCGGATTCGGACTTTTTGCGAATTCATGTTATATTTTATGGGAGAAATGAAAGTCAACAAGGATTACTTTCGTCCCGCTATCAGTTCACTCAGCTTGGCATCAGGGCCCCATTCACGCATCCATTGCTTGAGTATAAGCTGGACTTGCCTTGCTTGTCCGACCACATGTACTGATTGAGATGTCACATAACTGTTCATTGGATATCCCCCTGATTTGTTTTTTTATTTCTCGAAAGGCTATAGGCTCACGATATGCCAAAAAACGGGGGATTATACGTATTGTGAATATAAAATCTTGAAAAAGTGGAGTTGATCCTATATGAATCCTACCAACCAAACGGGTACTAACCACCCGTCTAATCCCAAGCTCGATGAAGTAACAGTCTCGACGAAGCCAATCTTTGAAGGAAAAGTCATTTCTCTTCAGGTCGATACGGTCAAGCTGCCTAATGGTCAGACAGCTTCACGTGAGATCATCCGTCACCCTGGTGCGGTAGCAGTACTTGCTTTGAACGGGGATCGCATGCTGGTGGTTGATCAGTATCGTCAGGCGATGGGGCGTACCGAGGTGGAAATACCTGCAGGCAAACTTGATCCGGGAGAAGAGCCGGAGGTTGCGGCCGCTCGTGAATTACGGGAAGAAACCGGCTACGCAGCCAAGTCGCTCCGTCATCTGCGTTCATTCTATACATCACCCGGTTTCGCAGACGAGATCATTCACTTGTACATTGCCGAGGAGCTCGAAGCCGGAGACATGGCACTGGATGAAGATGAATTTCTCGAAGTATCCGAAATCACGCTTGAGGAAGCGTATCAGCTGATGGATCAGAACCGGATCAGTGATGCCAAAACGATGATGGCTGTGTACGCTTGGGATCTGTACAAAACGACAGGGCGGTTTTAATGATGCCAGATCAGCAGACAACGTCTAACACGTGGGATTCCTGTTACGCAGACCTGCATATCCACATTGGGCGTACGTCCCGCGGTGAAGCTGTTAAAATTAGTGGCAGCCGGGATCTGACCTTCGAGAATATTGCCCGTGAAGCGTCAGAGCGCAAGGGAATTCATCTGCTCGGCGTCATAGACTGCCATTCACCAGTGGTACAGATGGATATCGAGCAGCTGCTTGAGAGTGGTACGATGTCGGAGCTGAAGGATGGGGGCATTGCCTACCAGGACACCACGATTCTGCTCGGTACCGAAATCGAGCTGCGCGAACCGGAGATGCGGGAATATCACATGCTGGCCTACTTTCGTGATCTGACAACGATGAAGTCATTCACGGAGTGGATGCAGCGTTATATGAAAAATGTGAATCTCAGTTCACAACGGGTATATGTCTCATCCCTCGAAATGCAGGACGAGATAAAAGCCCGTGGCGGGCTCATCGTGCCCGCACATGCCTTTACACCTCACAAAGGCATCTATGGCAGCACGGCTCCGCGTATGGCGGATGTACTGGATACAAGCCTGATTGATGCGGTGGAGCTGGGATTAAGCTCAGACTCATCGATGGCCAGCTACATTCAGGAGCTTGACCAGCTCCCTTTTCTAACCAATTCGGATGCACACTCCCTTGGTAAAATTGGACGTGAGTATAATGAGCTGCAGATTGCCCATCCTTCATTTGATGAATTCAGCATGGCATTGAAGGGGCAGGCTGGAAGAAGTATCAAGGCCAATTACGGCTTGAACCCGAGGCTTGGCAAATATCACCGCACGTATTGCGCAGCCTGTGGCAGCATCATGGATGAACAAGCGATGTCAGCAGACCGCTGTCCCTATTGCGGCAGTATGAAGCTGGTGCAGGGCGTTCTGGATCGTATACTGGCCATAGCAGATCGGGAGAGCCCTCACGTACCAGAATTCAGGCCACCGTACCACTATCAGGTACCGCTTGAGTTTATCCCGGGACTGGGCAAGGCGAAGCTGCGTCAGCTTCTGGAACACTTTGGCACCGAAATGAATGTCCTTCATCGGACAAGCGAAGAGGAGCTTGCGAGTGTTGTGGGACCCGTTCTGGCCAGTCTTATCGTTGCTGCTCGAAATGGTCGACTGGAGTTGTCATCCGGAGGCGGGGGAACCTATGGCAAGGTCTCTGGTAAAGAAACGGACTAAGGCAGGCAGGAGGGAAGGATAGGGCGTGTATCGGGACAAGGAGTCATACCCACGTATTTCGGTTCATAGAATGACTGTGTGGATTTCTTAGAGATCCTGCAGCATGATAACCGGAAAGGGGACACGTTCCTGTATGCGTTCTTCCTACTTCACGATCAAAGGTCAAACCTCGTTATATGTATTTGTAGCTGTCTTGTTTCTGGTCGGTGTCATTTTTGGCGCCTTGATGGTGAATGCCCTGTCACTTGAACAGCGTCAGGATCTGGAGGGTTATCTGGGCAATTTTTTCATGACAGTCCAGCACAGCGGGCAGATTGTCGAGTCCGGAACCTATTGGGATATAGCGATACTTCATCTGAAATGGGTTGGCCTTATCTGGATACTGGGCCTGTCCGTCATCGGATTGCCGGGGATATTGGTTTTGGATTTTCTAAAAGGAGTGCTGATAGGATTTACCGTTGGATATCTCGTCGGACAGTATTCCTGGAAAGGGCTGCTGTTTGCCCTGGTATCCGTCGCGCCGCATAATTTGTTCGTCATTCCGGTATTGCTGATCTGCAGTGTGTCGGCCATGACCTTTTCCTTATATATCATTCGGAATCGTGTACTCATGCAGCGGGCGCCGGGTGGACAAAGGCCGTTTGCTTCTTATGTGCTGTTAACGCTGGTTATGGCTGGACTGCTGTTAGGCGTCGCGTCTTTTGAAACATGGGTAACACCCGCGATGATGCGCTGGGTAACGCCAATGCTGCTCCCGGCGTAGCGCCGCAACGGACAGTGTAAAATGTTGACTTTAATTACGCACTCCCCCTATAATGAAAGAAGTGGGTTAAGTTGCAGTGTGCAGTGATTTCCTAGGGGGAGGGAGAAAATGGAAGCACGGATCGATAAAATTAAGCAGCAACTACAGTCCCAAGGTTATAAATTAACGCCCCAGCGGGAAGCCACCGTAAGAGTACTTCTTGAGAATGAAGAAGATCATCTGAGTGCGGAAGACGTATTCATGCTCGTTAAAGAAAAAGCTCCCGAAATCGGTCTGGCAACCGTGTACCGTACCCTCGAACTGCTGAGTGAGCTGCATGTTGTAGAGAAAATCAACTTCGGCGACGGTGTAGCGCGTTATGATCTGCGCGGAGATACATCCAAGCATCACCATCATCACTTAATTTGCGTTCAATGCGGAAGTATGGATGAAATACGTGAAGACTGGCTTGGACCGCTTGAAGAGCGTCTGGAGCGGGAATTTAACTTTTCGGTAGTAGATCACCGACTGGATTTTCATGGGATTTGTTATCGTTGCAAAGCTAAAAATGACCAGAAGCCCAAAGATGAAGAATAACATAGCATATCTTCAAGCTCTCACCGGCGGTTTTGACGGGAGAGCTTTTTTGGTCCAGTACATGATGTAAGGTTATCTCTGATGGCATCTCAAATGTCATATTCCTGTGTTTGTCGTCATACCCTGATTCTAGATGAATTGGATTCAAACCAGGAGGGGGACAACCCATGATTATTTCACTGCGCCGAGGGCTTCGTTTTATACGATTTATTATAGTTTTTGCAGGATTGGTTTATCTGTTCTATCATGTTCTGGATTTGTTCAACGGCTGGATCTCACCTGTGGATCAGTATCAGATGCCTACAGGAAATGCAGTCAAAGTCTTTCAGGAGACGGATTGGCCAGGCAATGGAGAAGCACGTCTTACGCTGGCGGAGAGACTCCGTTTGTTTTATTGGTATGGAGAGTAGTCCGGACAGCCAGGGATGCAAATACGGAAGCAGGTTGCCAGTTCGGCAATGCTGTCAGATGAGGAGCGTTGTACATGAGACAGACGATACACCCCTATGCCTTATACTTGGAAGAAGATAAAGGGATGTCAAGCAGTACGCTGGAGTCGTATCTTCGAGACGTGGACAAGTTCATCGAATTTGCAGATAAGGAATACGGTATTCGTGAGGCAGGGCAGGTGCGTCGTACTCATGTTATTTTGTTTATCGGCAAACTGAAGCAGGCGGGGCGTGCCAATGCGACTATTGCTCGCAGCGTGGTATCCTTGCGTTCCTATTTTCATTTTTTGATGCGCCGTGGCGAGATTCTGCAGGATCCAACGTTTGATGTCGAGGCTCCGAAAGCGGATAAAACCCCGCCACAGGTATTAACGGTGGATGAAATTGAACTCCTTCTGGCCTCGCCCGATACTCGCTCTGCCCAAGGGGTGCGTGATCGTGCCATGCTTGAGCTTTTGTATGCTACCGGTATTCGCGTCTCGGAATTGATCGCACTGGATATACGGGATGTTCAACCTGGCATGCGGTTTATTCGCTGCGGAGGTGCAGGCAAAGAACGAATTCTGCCGATTGGCGCACCGGCAGCACACTGGGCAAGTGTGTATGTTAACGATTTTCGTAACCACCTGCTCAAAACAGACTCGGACGAGCAGGCCCTGTTCGTCAACGTGTCCGGAAGACGTTTAACCCGCCAGGGCTTCTGGAAGCTGCTCAAGAAAGCGGCGATGGATGCGGGGATTTCAGGAGAGATTACGCCGCACACGCTGCGCCATTCCTTTGCGGCCCACCTGATTGCAAGCGGGGCAGATACTCGTGCCGTGCAGGACATGCTGGGTCATGTGGAGCAGGCAGGACAACAATATGGGAATCATGGCCGCAAAACGATGAAGGAGATCTATGAAACGCATCATCCGCGAGCAAAATAATGGGCTTTAACGCTAAAAGTTCAATAATAGATGCGGAACATATCGCTGATTTAGGATAAAATAAACTGTACACATTTAAACGCCGTTATACATAAGCGAGCGCGTCGTCAGAAGGAATATACCTGAACGATGCAGCTAGCTGACATAGACGGAAGTTTCAACTCAAGGGGGAACATTTGAAATGACACCATTAAATCAACAGATGATTCAGGAAGCTGCTTCTTACATTCAAAGCAAAAGCTCCATCAAGCCGGAAGTCGGTTTGATTTTGGGTTCCGGTCTTGGCATTCTGGCCGATCTTATTGAAGATGGCGTAAGTATTGCCTATCAGGATATTCCTCACTTCCCGGTCTCCACGGTAGAAGGGCATGAAGGGGAATTGCTGGTCGGCACCATCAAAGGCCGTCCGGTTGTTATGATGAAAGGCCGTTTCCACATGTACGAAGGATACGGACCTGAGCTTACAGCGTTTCCTGTACGTGTCATGAAAGAACTGGGTGTATCTTCACTGCTCGTAACCAACGCGGCTGGCGGTGTAAACACTTCGTATGAGCCAGGCGATCTGATGCTCATCTCCGATCACTTGAATATGACGGGCAAAAATCCGTTGATCGGGCCTAATGACCCGGCTATGGGCGTGCGCTTCCCTGACCTGTCTGAAGCCTACAGCCGCCGACTGCGCGCACTGGCGAAAGATACAGCGGCTTCACAAGGCTTTAACGTACGTGAAGGCGTATACGCAGGCTTGCTGGGTCCTAATTATGAGACACCTGCTGAGATCGTCATGCTGCGTACGCTGGGTGCAGACGCGGTGGGTATGTCTACAGTATCCGAGGTTATCGTGGCACGTCATGCTGGTCTGGAAGTGCTCGGCATTTCCTGCATCAGTAATATGGCAGCCGGAATCCTAGATCAGCCGTTGTCCCATGATGAGGTTATGGAAACGACCGAGCGTGTTCGTGAATCATTCCTTGCGCTTGTTCTGGCCGTGATTCCGCAAATGTAATCAGAAGCTACAGTAAGACAACCTATGGTGATCCTTGGGATCATTCAAGAGGTTGTCTTTTTTATTTTTTACAGAAAAGTGAAATTCAGAAAATAAAAAAAGAGTAACATGAAAATAGTTCTGCCTAAGGAAAAAACATTTAGTGGGGTTATAACGATCTATATGTGATGCAAGGAGGTTTGATATGAATATTGACCGTCTCATCGGAGTCATACATATTGGCGTGCTGCTGCTGCTTTTCTTTGTGAAAACGAATATTGCGTTTATGGCTGCGAGTATCATTATCGTTTTGATCATGGCATATCAAACCTATACCTCTCCGACAAAGTGGAACATCCGTATATCTGTCGTATTAACTTCTTTTCTTGTCTTCTGGAATATCTATTCATGGGATTTTGGGGGTTAATCCCCTCTTTACAGTATCGTGTGTAATTACGTGTTCTCTTTTCAATTAGGGGGCACGTTTTTTGTGCATTTGTTTGAGAATAGAAAAAGTTCGGGAAATCATTCATGGGATGGAATAATTTACTGTAAACGCGCCGACAATGATTAGCAGTACATGCATGGAGCATGCAGTAAGCAAGTCATTTGAGGAGGTTAACCCTAGTGAAGAAACGAATAATGGCATCGTTCATGACCCTATGTATTTTGCTACCCCTTATGGCGACAACAGCGCTGGCGGAGGAAGCACCCAAAACGGCAGGAGGGACAGATCTTGCCCCGTCGGCTCGTTCTGCCATTTTAATGGATGCCGATACGGGAACAGTTATTTTTGAGAAAAACAGTCATGATCAGCTGCCTCCGGCGAGTATTACAAAGATTATGACCATGCTGCTGACGATCGAAGCCATCGATTCCGGCAAGCTGAAGCTGACGGATAGGGTGAGAACGAGTGAATATGCTGCATCCATGGGGGGGTCACAGATTTTCCTCGAACCTGGCGAAGAGATGACTGTCGATGACATGTTGAAAGGAATCGCCATGGCTTCCGGTAATGATGCATCTGTTGCGATGGCAGAGAAAATTGCCGGATCAGAAGAAGCTTTTGTGCAGCTGATGAATGAACGGGCCAAAGAGCTCGGCATGAAAGATACGCACTTTGCCAATTGTAATGGACTTCCAGTGGAGAATCATTATTCTTCCGCACATGACATTGCGCTGATGAGTCGTGAACTGCTGAAACATTCAGGGATTACGAAATACACGGGAGCATACCAGGATTACCTTCGTAAAGATACGGAAAAGCCCTTCTGGCTGGTGAATACCAATAAACTGGTCCGGTTCTACTCAGGCGCAGACGGTCTGAAAACGGGTTATACATCAGAAGCCAAATTCTGCTTGTCAGCTACCGCTATGAAGGACGGTCTGCGTACGGTTGCTGTAGTGCTGGGTGAACCGAATACGAAAACCCGAAATGCTGAAGTGGCTTCGATGTTCGACTATGCGTTCGGACAATACACGATGAAACCTTTGTACAAAGCAGGGGATCAGCTCGGCAGTCTGAAGATTGAAAAAGGGGAAGTGGCTGAACTGCCGCTGACGGCTACGCAGAATTATAGTGTGCTGATGCGCAAAGGCGCCAAAGCCGATGAGTTCCGCCATGAGCTGTTAATGGCAAAAAAAGTGAAAGCACCCGTCAAGGCTGGTCAGAGCGTAGGTAAGCTTGTCGTTTACCAAGGAAACGAGGTCATCAAGGAGTTTGATATCCAGGCCCCTCAGGATGTGAATAAGGCTGGCTGGTGGAAGCTGTTTAAACGAACAACATCGAACCTGTTTGATTAAATGCCGATTTGCGCGTTCTGCATACATTCCTTGAACGTATTTTGTAGTTAATTAGGGGTTTTCTTCTAGTTTTGTCGGGGGGCAGGAAAAGCCTTCGGAAACGTAGAAATCCTTGTTCAAGACTGGGAGGAGAGTGAGCAAACGTGAACTTGCATGTGGAAATGGAACATCACCGTGGGATTCTGATTGTGCGATTATCCGGGGAGCTGGATCACCATACAGCCGATATGGTTCGAATGCAAATGGATGAGGCCATCCAACGCAGACAGTGTGAACATCTGGTGCTTAGCCTGAAAGATCTTCAATTCATGGACAGTTCGGGTCTGGGTGTCATTTTGGGCAGATACAAACTCATTAAAAATAAAGGCGGCAAGATGGTTGTATGTGATGTTAATCCGCCGGTCTATCGTTTGCTGGAAATGTCGGGCTTGTTCAAGATCATGCCGATTTACGAAAATGAGGGAACAGCTCTCTCGGGTCTGGAGGTCGTCTCATGAGTGAAGGTACGGGAACAAATTTCATGAATCTGCAATTTGCGGCCAAGTCGGAGAACGAATCGTTCGCAAGGGTGACTGTCGCTGCGTTCATCTCTCAGCTTGATCCCACAATGGACGAGCTCAGCGATCTGAAGACGGTTGTCTCGGAAGCGGTGACGAACAGTATCATCCACGGGTATAACAACAATCCCGAGGGTGTCGTGTCCATTCAGGCGCAAATTCGCGAAGACATGATTACAATTATTGTGGAAGATCGCGGAGAAGGAATCGAAGACCTGGAACTGGCCAAGCAGCCGCTATATACATCCAAACCCGAACTTGAGCGGTCGGGCATGGGCTTCACCATTATGGAAAACTTCATGGATGAATTCGAAGTCAGCAGTGAGCCCGGCAGAGGCACCTCCATCAAGATGAAGAAGAGGATTGAATCCAAGAAAGCAATGTATAATTAGGGGTTGGTCTAATGGATGCTGAAGTGAAACAGTCTTCACAGACCTATTTGGACGATGCCGAGGTCAAACGGCTGATTGCGCTCAGTCAGTCGGGTGACCATGTCGCACGGGATACGCTGGTGAACTGCAACATCAGACTCGTCTGGTCTGTCGTTCAGCGTTTTATGAACAGGGGATATGAACCGGAGGATCTGTTCCAGATTGGTTGTATCGGCCTGCTCAAATCGGTGGACAAATTCGACCTTAGTTATGATGTGAAGTTCTCTACCTATGCGGTACCGATGATCATCGGAGAAATTCAACGTTTCCTGCGGGATGACGGGACCCTCAAGGTGAGTCGTTCCCTGAAGGAAATGGCGAATAAAGTCCGCAAAAAAAGGGACGAGCTGTCCAAACACCTTGACCGTCTGCCAACGATCAAGGAAGTGGCTGAACAGCTGGGGGTGACCCCGGAGGAGGTTGTTTTTGCCCAGGAAGCGAACAAACCGCCGACGTCTATTCATGAGACCGTGTTTGAGAACGACGGGGATCCAATTACATTGATGGACCAGATTGCCGACGAATCTCAGGAACGCTGGTTTGATAAGCTGGCGCTCAATGAAGCGATCGGAGGCCTTAGTGAGCGGGAACGACTGATCGTTTATCTACGGTATTACAGGGATCAGACGCAGTCGGAGGTCGCGACGAGGCTGGGGATTTCTCAGGTTCAGGTTTCCCGGCTGGAGAAAAAGATACTTCAATCGATTCGCGATCAGATCGCGCAGTAGATGGTGGAGTACGGACTCCAACACAGGTGCTGAATCGCCAATATACGACAACTAACAACCTTTAATCGCGCGCCTAACGCGATTGAGGTTGTTTGTCGTTCAACCGTTTAGATGATCCTGAGCGATTGAATTGCATGACCAGAATCAACCCGATAATACAGGCAGTACCCAGCCATTGATAGAAACCAAAGGGTTCATGGAGCCATACGACGGTTGTACCAACAGCAGCCAGAGGTTCGGCACTTCCAAGCAGGCTGGTCTCCTTGGGTGTAAGGCTTTTTAAACTCGCAATGTAGAAACAAAAAGCAATCATCGTCCCGAAGATTATCGTAAATATTAAGTACCCGTATGTTTCAGTCGAGATGCTGGCAAAGTCCGCTTTCCATGGCGGGTGGATCAAGCTAAGTCCCAGGCCACCAATAATCATGGCCCAGCCAACGATAACAAGTGAATCGAATTTCTTAATCAGCTGTACAGCATAAAGGGTATAGAATGCAGCGGCTACCCCGGATAATAATCCCCATATGACGGCAAGCCAGGAGACAGATAACTGTGTAACCGAGCCATTAGTCAGCAGTAAAAAACAGCCCAGAAGTGCGAGGATGCCGCATGCAAGGTCCTTGCGCGTGAGTACAGCCTGCTTCCGCAGTGCGATGTAGATCATGATCATGATGGGGGAAAGGTACTGAAGGAGAGTGGCAACCGCGGAGTTACCGTGTTTAATGGAAGCCATATACGTATACTGTACAGCGAGCATACCTGCTAATCCAAATAGGATTAGTTGTACAGCTGTCTTTTTATTTCTCCATACATCAATAATCTGTGATCTGCCGTTTGTAAAAGATTGAATAACCAGAAGCAGAATACCTGCGCTTAGCAATCGAACGGTTACATACCAATTGACTTCAATACCATCCAGTTGAAACAATTTTTGCGATACGGTTCCTCCGATTCCCCAGCAGATGGCTCCTGTTAGAACAAGGAGGATACCCGATATCTTGGAACTTGCAGATGTTGTCACTCTTGATCGCCTCACCTTTAAATATAAGAATAGTGCTATATTAAGGAGAAATGGGATATATTAATATCAATATCACACGTAAAAATATAAATATATTGAGATGAGGCTTATGCAAAAGACAGAATTTATCATTGATCATAATTTGAAGGAAATGACGAAGCATCGGACCGATACTTTACCTGTTGCCTGCTATGAAACAACCATTGTGAATAACATACATGGACACATCCCCCTTCACTGGCATGATGAATTGCAGTTTGTTGCGGTTCTCCAGGGTACAGCGTTGTTCCATATCAATGACCAGAAAATTAGTGTAACCCAAGGTAACGGCATTTTTATTAACAGTGGAGCCATGCATATGGCCGAAGATCATGGAGGGAATAGTAACTGCATTTATCTATGTCTGAATTTGACGCCCCAACTTGCTGCGCCTTCAGATCTGTACGTAAAGTATGTTCACCCCTATATAACGGCTACCAATTTGCCTTTTCTCTATATAGATGGGGGCATTGCCTGGGGAGCACAGATTTTGGAGGTCATCAGGTTAATTAGAACGGAGCTTGTATGTCAAACCCCTTATTACGAATTGAAAGTGGCTTCAGCGCTGCTGGATATGTGGACACTTTTGATTAAGAACGGTTATGCGTTAGAGTATGATGCATCCGAGATGACCAGGAGCAGAAGAATGAAGGATATGCTGCAGTGGATTCATCTAAATTATGCCGACCCGGTCAGGTTGGAGGATATTGCAAGGACTGGACAGTTAAGCCGATCGGAGACATGTCGCTATTTTAAGCAAATCCTGCGAACTACACCCATGCAATATGTTATGGATTACCGGATCCAAAAAAGCATTGAACTTCTGCGGTTCTCGGGCCGAACCATCACCGAAATCGCGTATGAGGTCGGTTTTAACAGCACGAGCTATTACATTAATCAGTTTCGGAAAAGTATGAAAAAGACGCCTTTACGATACAAAAGAGAGCTGGCCGAGAAGAAGCAAGAGGAACGAAACAATTAAGTGTTTTTCTGCCAGGTTATCCAGTCTAATCGCCACATGGCGGCTTTTTTGTTGTGGAAAAGGATGTTTGTGCACCTTCCTTCTATCACTTCCCAGGATATTTATTGAATTTTTTTGGAAAGCGGGGACATGTGCAGCGGAGGGATGGAATCGGTCAAAGGAGCGAAGCGCAGGAGGTTTACTTCATACTTACACTAGCAACGCAGGCGGCAGAATAAACCTGAAGAAGCGAAGCGATCGCCTTTGACTCCGAATTTCTACAACAGAGAATTTAATTAGGGAAATTTGGAGTCAACAGCGATCGGAAGGTTGGTCTGCCGCCGAAGTGTCCGCGTGTAAGTACTAATCTTTAACATTCGAAGAACAGCGGCCAGTGACCGATCCATCCCGGAGCGTCTGAGTACCCGAACCTTTTTTCCAACCCGAATGTAATAAATTTGCACATTCTTCAAATACTAACCTAAATTACGCAGTAAAGGAGTGTTTCGGATGTCTCTGACACCCACTCCAACGGTCTACATTCGTCTGCGCAGCCGTATCCGCATCCAGAGGGGCAGAGGCGTCAAGCTTGGTGATATCGCTCATGTGTTAACCTCTCCGGAAGATGGGGAACGAAGGCTGCTTGAGCTTGAACTGCTGCGCCCGGGACCGGAGGACGGCAATCTGATCCTGATTGACATCTTGCAGATCATCCCGCAGATACGGCGCATGCTGCCGGAAGTGACCGTCGAACTTATTGGTTCGGGGCATACGCTGGTTGAGGTCGTTGCGGGAACGGGCAAACCTTCCAAATCTCTATTCATCCTGGTCTGGCTGCTGTTGTTCTTTGGATCGGCCCTGACCATCATGAATTTCCATGCAGATGTGAACATGCAGGAAGTTCAAATTCGAATCGTGGAAATGATAACGGGTCGCCGGGACGAGCATCCTTATCTGTTTCAGGTGGCATACTCCATCGGAATCGGGTTTGGTATGGCTGTATTCTTTAATCATTTATTCAAGAAAAAGTGGAATGAAGAACCTACTCCGCTTGAAGTGGAAATGTTTTTATATCAGCAAAATGTAGACAAGTTTGTGGTCATTGAAGAAACCGAACGAATGCATGAGCAGGAACGCGGGGAGATGAATGCCGATGAGCGTTCTTAATGGTGCGATCAGTATTGTACTTGGAATTGCGGGAGGAGTTGCCGTAGGTAGTGGTGTGATCGCCCTCATTCTCGTGCTTGATATGATCCCCAGATTGGCACAGCTGACCCGTTCTTATGACAAAACGCATTGGTATGAAGGGGCACTGATCGGAGGGTCGCTCGTCGGAACCATCGCGGATTTCTGGCATTGGAAGGTACATGGGATACTGATCCTGAGTCCGATTATTGGGTGCTTTTGCGGTGTGTTTATCGGCTTGCTTGCCGCGGCACTGACCGAGGTATTGAATGTGCTGCCAGTACTTGCTAAACGTCTGGGCATGAAATCGTATTTGTTTGGACTGCTGCTGGCCATGATTTTGGGCAAAATGACAGGTTCCTTATTTGACTTTTTTGTATACCAGCGTTAGGCCAAGGAATCGAAGGAGGAAAGAAAATGGATGTGAGATCTGATAATGCTGGACAGGGTTCAGGTGAGGGAGTACCCGAAGAGCTGATGCATAAGAGTCCTTATGAGATTCAAAAGGAAGAGGAGCGCAGGGCATACGAAAAAAAGAAGCAGGATGAGATGTCCGATAGTGTTGAAGAATCGGTACAGTACTGGCAGGACAGGGATGATATCTCCGCTCGCATGAGTGAGAACAAGTATACATTGAAGCAGGTTTTGGGTCTCGGGGAGTCCTTTGATGTGAATATGAGAGAGATGGTCCTGGGAGGCAAAAATGTCGGATTATTGATGCTGACGGGATTTGCAAAGGACGAAATTTTGCTGGAAGTGTTGAAAAGACTGACCTATCTTACCCCTGATCAAATATCAGGCCATGCGCTTAAGTCGTATTTCGATTGCTACATTCCACATATCCAGGTTGAGAAAGTCGATAAAATGAGTGCTGTCATCAACAAGGTTCTTACGGGGATGAGTGCTTTGTTTGTTGAAGGGGACCGCTCCGTATTAGTGATGGATACACGGAGTTATCCGGTACGATCACCCGAAGAGCCTTCTCTCGAACGCGTAGTCCGTGGGTCAAGGGATGGCTTTACCGAAACACTGCTGACCAACGTGACATTGGTAAGACGCAGAATTCGCGACCCTGGATTGAAGTTCGAGATCATGCAGGTGGGCCGAAGAACACAAACCGATGTTTGCGTAGTGTACATCGACGATATCGTCGATAAAGTGCAGGTGGATTCGGTCCGCGAAAAAATCAAACGGGTAGATGTCGATGGCATACCGGCAGCAGATAAACAGCTGGAGGAAGCGATTATCAATAAGGGATGGAACCCATTCCCTCTGGTACGCTACTCGGAGAGGCCCGATGTGACAGCATCGCACCTGCTTGAAGGAAGAGTCGTCGTATTCGTTGATACATCGCCAAGTGTCATGATTTTGCCTACAACCTTCTTCGATCTGTGTGAGCATGCAGAAGAGAACAGACAGACTGCGTTTATGGGAACTTACTTGCGTTGGGTCCGCTTTGCCGGCATATTAATCTCGTTGTTTTTGCTGCCGCTATGGATGCTGATGGTGATTGATCCTGCGCTCAAACCGATGGGGCTGGATTTTATTGGTCCCCAAGAGAATGTGAAGCTCCCGATTATTTTGCAGTTCCTTCTGATTGAACTTGGGGTCGACTTGCTGCGTATGGCGGCAGTTCATACCCCTACACCTCTTGCATCGGCAATGGGCTTGATTGCAGCCATATTGGTCGGGGACATCGCTGTAAAAACAGGATATTTTGTCAATGAGGTCGTTCTGTACATGGCTATTGCTGCCATCGGTATGTTTGCGACACCAAGCTATGAGCTGGGGCTTGCGAATCGGCTGGTGAGGCTGGTCCTGCTGATTGCTGTTGCCATGTTCAAGGTGCCGGGGTTTGTCGTGGGTACAACTTTACTCATTATAGCGCTGACCATACATCGGTCCTATAATTCCTCTTACTTATGGCCGTTTATACCGTTTAATGCAAAGGCCCTGGGAAACTTCCTGTTCCGTATGCCTCTGCTTGAAAGTAAGAAACGTCCATCATTTAACAAAACAAGAGATAACACCAAAATGTCCGACGATCCGGATGGTGAAAAGCGAAAAAGTAAAAAACACAAATGATCTGCCTAAAAATCCATTCTTCTCGCTGACGAATTTGATATACTGGTGTAAAATCATTGGAATAGAAGAAGCTGTTCCAGTATATAAAAAGTGAGGAATGCTGATTATGTATTTACATGGTACAAGTAAAATAAATGCTCAAGGCCATCTGGAAATTGGCGGAGTAGATGCAACGGACTTGAAAGAACAATTTGGAACACCACTGTATGTTGTGGACGAGCAATTGGTTCGCGATCGCTGCAGAGAATACATGGATGCATTCCGTGCTTCTGGACTTGGTTTCCAAGTTGCATATGCAAGCAAAGCTTTTTGCGTTATGGCGATGTGTGCTCTCGCTGCGGAAGAAGGGCTCTCCCTGGATGTGGTTTCGGACGGTGAACTGTTTACAGCACTGCAAGCAGGATTCCCTGCTGAACGCATTCATTTCCACGGCAATAACAAAACATTGGAAGAGATTGAAATGGCACTTGATGCCGAGATCGGCTGCTTCGTTGTGGATAACTTCAACGAATTGCACTTGCTGCAGGCTGTAGCTGCAGAGAAAAATCGTCAAGTGAACATCCTGCTTCGCGTGACGCCTGGTGTTGAAGCGCATACGCATGAATATATCTCCACTGGTCAAACAGATTCAAAATTCGGATTTGATATCGGTAACGGAACAGCATTTGAAGCGATTGAGCTGGCTTCCAAACAGTCCAACCTCGTATTGCTGGGTGTTCACTCCCACATCGGTTCTCAAATCTTTGAGGTGGAAGGCTTCCAAATGGCGATTCAACGTGTAGCTGAATTCGCTGCAAGCGTATATGAGCGTATCAACGTAGCGTTCAAAGTGGTTAACCTGGGCGGTGGATTCGGTATCCGCTATACAGAAGGGGATACTCCACTTGAAGTCGCACAATACGTTAAAGCCATCACAGATGCTGTCAAAAATCACTTTGCCCAAATTGGATATGACGTTCCGGAAATCTGGGTTGAACCAGGCCGCAGTATCGTTGGTGAAGCAGGTACAACGCTGTATACCGTTGGTACGAGCAAAGACATCCCTGGTGTACGCAAATATGTCGCAGTGGATGGCGGCATGACGGACAACCCGCGTCCGGCGCTGTATGAATCCAAATATGAAGCTGTACTTGCCAACCGTGCAAATGAGTCGGCTCAAGAGACCGTATCGATTGCCGGTAAATGCTGCGAGAGCGGCGACATGTTGATCTGGGATCTGGACCTGCCTAAAGTTCAGAGCGGTGATTTGCTTGCCGTTGCCTGCACAGGTGCGTACAACTACTCCATGGCTAGCAACTATAATCGGATTCGTCGTCCGGCAGTTGTGTTTGTCAAAGACGGCCAAGGTGATGTGGTTGTACGTCGTGAAACGTATCAGGACATCATTCAGAATGACCTCGTGCCTGAGCGTATCGCTAAACAGCCTGTAACCCGTTAATGTTAAGAAATACGAAATAGTAAAAAAGACAAAAAGGAACATTCCTTTTTGTCTTTTTTTTGCCTTTAAACCCAACATTGCAGAAAAAAATTGAGGTTTATTTTGCGGTTGGACTCATTTCGGTGTACACTAAGAAAAGTGCTATAGAGCTTGGCCCAGGGTCATGCAGAATGGCACCACTAACGATGGTCAATACGAAAGGAGTCATTTACATATGGCGAAACAAGCGAAAATCAAAATGGCAAACGGCGGAGAAGTTCTAATCGACCTGTTCGATCAAGAAGCTCCAAACACAGTGGCAAACTTTGAGAAACTGGCTAACTCCGGCTTCTACAACGGTCTTGTGTTCCACCGCGTAATTCCAGGCTTCGTTGCACAAGGCGGTTGCCCTAACGGAACGGGTGCAGGTGGCCCAGGATACACAATCAACTGTGAGATCAATCCTAACAAACATGAGCGCGGAACACTTGCAATGGCACACGCAGGCCGCAACACAGGTGGAAGCCAGTTCTACATCTGCTACCAGCCACAGCCGCATCTGGATGGACAACATACCGTATTTGGTAAAGTAACCAAAGGTATGGAGTTCGTAGATGCTTTCGAAGGTCGCGACAAAATGGAAACTGTTGAAGTTGTAGAAGTTTAATCGTTATCCTTAGTGATAATAATGACCGTTTCGTTGATAAGACGAAGCGGTTTTTTTATATCCTTTTGCTTATTAAAAGTTAGTATGTGACAAAAAGGAACAAAAAACAATTGATTTTTCGGCGTTAAAGTGCTAACATCCAATTAATAACGAAAGCGATCCTTCAGGGCAGGGTGCAATTCCCTACCGGCGGTGATGCACCTGTGTGAGGATATCTATCCAGCACTGTTGCAAAGTCCGTGACCTGTCTGCCTGTGGCAGATGGCTGATCTGGTGTAATTCCAGAACCGACAGTATAGTCTGGATGGGAGAAGGAGAGGGTGCAGCCTTAATTGGACTGCATTCCGCAGATGCGTTGCTGCACAGCAGACGATGTTTATTTCTGTGCAGGGAAAGTCGGTTATCCGGCAGTTTCCATACATATGCCACATCATAGAAGCTCTTTACCTGTAATTGTGTTCTTTAGGTATGTGTTTGCTTTCACTTGCCTGAAATGGAACTATGGCGGAGTGCTGTTGGCAATCGTATCAACGACATCCTGCTGGTGACACATGTCTCTCATCATCCCTACCCGAACGATTGTTCGAGTGGGGATTTTTTATTTGGATATGGTATAACCGCCTCTCTGCTCGATGGGAGGCCTATAATTTAAGATTCTAACCGTGGGGTGACCGGACTTGGAAATGATCAATGATGAATTTTATATGGGGCTTGCGTTGGATATGGCAGAACGTGCACAGGGGCAAACGGGGATTAACCCTGTCGTCGGATGTGTTGTTGTAAAAGAAGGCCGGGTTGTAGGTCTGGGAAGTCATCTCAAGCGGGGTACGGGCCATGCGGAGGTACACGCGTTGAATATGGCTGGCAGCGATGCTGAGGGCAGTACGGTCTATGTTACGCTGGAGCCTTGCAGCCACTATGGCAAGACGCCGCCATGCAGCGAACGTTTGATTCACGAGAAAGTGAAGCGTGTCGTGGTGTGTTGTGAGGATCCAAATCCGCAGGTATCCGGCAGAGGAATCAGTATGCTGCGTCAACAAGGCATTGAGGTTGAAGTTGGCATTCTGCGTGAGCGCGGAAGACGTCTGAATGAAAAATTCATTAAGTACATTACCACCGGTTTGCCGTTTGTCACCTTAAAAACGGCATCCACGCTGGATGGTAAAATTGCAACCCGCAGTGGAGACAGCAAATGGATCTCCAACGAACCCGCACGGGAAATCGTACATGCACTCCGCCATCGTCATCAGGGCATCATGGTTGGTGTGGATACGGTTATTGCAGACAATCCGGAGCTTACCACCCGCCTTCAAGTGGAAGGGATCAGTCCTGTGCGAATTGTTGTCGATTCGAAGCTGCGTCTCCCGGTTGGAGCCAAGATGGTCAAGGATGGACTCGCACCGACATGGGTACTTACAACCGATGAGGCGAGCCCTGAGGCGGCCGAACGTCTGGAAGCCTACGGTGTAGAAATTATCCGCTGTGGTCCCGGGCCACGTGTGGATCTGCTGAGTGCGCTTAGCAAGCTGGGAGAACGGGAAATCGGCTCCATCCTGCTTGAAGGCGGAGGTACGTTGAATGGTGCCATGCTGGAAGCCAAGTTGGTCGATCGGCTGTTGATGTTTATCGCTCCAAAGATTGTGGGCGGATACGACACACCGGGAAGCTTCCGATTTGAAGGAGTGGAGCGCATGAGTCAGGCCATTCAATTGAATCAGCTGGAAATTGAGCAAGTTGGAGATAATATCAGTATTGGTGGAATCCCTGTCTGGCCTGAATAACGGACCGAATGAGCAAGGCAAGATATAAGCATAAGGAGGCGGCAGCATGTTTACCGGTTTGGTGGAAGAGGTCGGTCAGATTCGGCGTATCGGTCGAAAAGGCGAAGCATTGGTCCTGAATATCGGAGCTTCCGCCATCATGGACGATCTGAAGATTGGTGACAGTGTATCTGTAAACGGAGTATGTCTTACGGCAACGACGCTGGAAAGCGGAGGATTTACCGCAGATGTCATGCCTGAAACCTACCGTCATACTAATCTGAGTCAGCTGCAATCAGGCAGTAAAGTGAACCTGGAACGGGCGATGCAGTCGGGTGGGCGTTTTGGTGGACACATCGTACAAGGACACGTGGATGGTACGGGAGTCATTGGCGGGATCACACGTGATCAGAATGCGGTTGTTTTTGAGATCAAACCTGACGACCACGAACTGTTCAAATATTTGATTCCAAAGGGCTCGGTAACCCTCGATGGCATTAGTCTCACTGTGGTGAAGACAACAGAAGCCTCGTTTACCGTATCCATTATTCCTCATACTATTGGAGAAACGGTGCTTCAGGTGAAAAAGCCGGGGGATACCATCAACATTGAATGTGACATTTTGGGGAAATATGTGGACCACCTGCTCCATTACGGCAAAGGGCATCCCGAAACGGGGGCTGGCAAACCGAAAAGCATCAGTGAAGAGTTTTTGGCCAACCATGGCTTTGCATAAGGAACATAACCATTACAAAGAGAGACTGGAGGGGAACTTATGTCAGATCAATCCATACTAGATCCCATAGAGGAAGCGATATACGATTTGATGCGCGGCAAACCCGTCATTGTTGTGGATGATGAGGATCGGGAGAATGAAGGGGACTTTATCGCGCTGGCAGAGAAGGCTACTCCTGAAGTCATCAACTTCATGATTACCGAGGGCAGAGGCCTGGTCTGTGTTCCCATTACGCAGCAGCGTGCGGATGAGCTCAACCTGAAGCCGATGGTTCAGCAAAATACGGACTTCCATGGAACGGCATTTACAGTTTCCGTGGATCACAAGGATACAACAACAGGCATATCTGCACATGAACGATCCATTACGGTGAAGGGTCTAATTGATCCGGAAGCCAAAAGTAGTGATTTCCGTAAACCGGGGCATATGTTCCCGCTCATTGCCAAAGACGGAGGCGTGCTCCGCCGCGCCGGCCACACGGAAGCTGCTGTTGATCTGGCCATCATGTGCGGTTCCTATCCGGCTGGTGTGATCTGTGAGGTCATCAAAGAAGATGGCACGATGGCGAGACTGCCTGATCTGCAGGAGATTGCCCGCAAGCATGACCTGAAGCTGATTAGTATTCAGGACATGATTCGTTACCGTAATGAGAAGGAACAGCTGGTTCAACGCGAAGTGGCTGTCCGCATGCCTACGGATTTTGGCGAGTTTCAAGCAGTAGCCTATACGAATGCAGTGGACAATAAAGAGCATGTAGCATTGGTAAAAGGTGAAATCGACTCTTCCAAGCCCGTATTGGTTCGTGTTCACTCCGAATGTCTTACAGGCGACGTATTCCACTCTCATCGCTGTGACTGTGGACCACAATTCGATGCAGCACTCAAACAGATTAATGATGAAGGCAACGGCGTTCTGCTGTATATGAGACAGGAAGGCAGAGGCATTGGACTGATTAACAAGCTCAAAGCCTACAAGCTGCAGGAGGAAGGGCTGGACACCGTAGATGCCAACCTGAAACTCGGGTTTGCCGCTGATCTGCGTGATTATGGTATTGGTGCACAGATTCTGAAGGATCTCGGCGTTCGCCAAATTCGTCTGTTAACGAATAATCCCCGCAAAATCAAAGGCCTTGAAGGTTATGGTCTTGAAGTGGTGGAGCGTGTTCCGATCCAGATGGAAGAGAACGAGGATAATACGCTTTATCTGCATACCAAGCAGGCGAAGCTTGGGCATATGTTGAAGTTCGATGATATCGAACAGAACGAAGAGAAAAACTAATCTTTTTGATCATGTAATTTATGGAAAAATAAATGCTCACAATCGGTTAATTACATTACATTATACATTAGAGGAGATGACTTAAATGCCGAACTATTTTGAAGGACATTTGGTATCGGAAGGTTTAAAATATGGAGTGGTTGTAGGACGTTTTAATGAATTTATCACAAGCAAATTGCTCAGCGGAGCACTCGATGCGTTCAAACGTCACGGCGTGCAGGACAGTGAAGTCGACGTAGCCTGGGTTCCAGGAGCTTTCGAAATCCCGCTGATTGCACAAAAAATGGCGGAGAGCGGTAAATATGACGCTGTCATTACACTGGGTACGGTTATCCGTGGCTCAACGACACATTATGATTATGTGTGCAACGAAATGGCAAAAGGAGTGGCAGCCATTAACCTCAAAACGGGCGTGCCTACGATCTTTGGTCTGGTTACAACGGAGAATATTGAACAAGCGATTGAACGTGCTGGTACGAAGGCTGGTAACAAAGGTTGGGATGCTGCCACGGCTGCAATTGAAATGGCGAACTTGACGAAACAGCTAAAATAGTGCTTATTTAATGTAGTGCCCTGCTCTGCGCAGACGAATTCGGGAGATCGGATTCGGCGGCTTAGCGGGGTTTTGTATTTTTCTGGCGGGAGGATTCGTCTAGTGACGGTAGTTACATATAAACTGGAAACTTTTGAAGGGCCTTTGGATCTGCTGCTTCATCTGATCGATAAGGCAGAAATTCATATCCAGGATATTCCCATCAGCGATATTACCGATCAATATATGGCGTATCTGCATTCGATGCAGGAATTGGAGCTGGATATTACGAGTGAGTTTTTGGTAATGGCAGCAACGCTTCTGTCCATCAAGAGCAAACTTTTACTGCCCAAACCACCGGTGATTGAAGACTTTGAGGATTATGATTATATGGAAGAAGAAGATTATGATCCACGTGCGGAGCTGATTGCACGTCTGATAGAATATCGCAAATACAAAGGAATAGCCCGTCATCTACATGAGCGGGAATGGGAACGGAGCCTTATTTTCTCCAAAGAGCCTGAGGACCTCAGGCCGTATATGCCTGTGGAGACCCAATCCAATCCTGTAGAGGGTTTGCATACTTCGGATCTGATTGCCGCTTTTCAGAAGGCACTGCGTAAGGCAGAGAAGCGTACAACGGTTACACGAATTCAGCGTGATGAGATCTCGGTGAAGGATCGTATACGTGATGTCCTTGGAGCTCTGGAGAGTATGGGACCGGGAGGAAGGCTGTTATTTTCCAAACTGCTGGATGATCAGATTTACCGGCATGAAATTGTAGTCACATTTTTGGCTGTACTGGAACTGATGAAGATGAAACAGATTGTCTGTTATCAGGAGCGGATGTTTGAGGATATCGTTATGGAGTGGAGAGGGGAAGCAAGGAATCATGGATTTTCCGAAATTGAAGTCGATTATTGAGGGGCTGCTCTTTTTGTCCGGAGAGGAAGGTCTAAGCATCAAACAAATTGCCGAGATCGTGGATCAGCGGGTGGAGCTGGTATCAGATGCCGTAGAGGAAATGATCGCCGACTTCATGAACCAGGGGCGAGGCGTTCAAATTCTCAAAATTGCGGGAGTGGTCCAGTTGGGAACGCTTCCGGAGCATGCTGCGTATTTTGAAAAGCTGGCATACTCTCCTGCACGGACTTCGTTATCTCAGGCTGCACTTGAAACACTTGCCATTGTGGCGTATCGTCAGCCGATTACACGGATTGAGATCGAAGAGATTCGCGGTGTGAAATCCGAACGGGCCATCCATACACTGGTCAATAAGGATTTGATTGAAGAAGTAGGACGAGCCGAGGCGATTGGACGACCTATATTGTACGGAACAACCAAATCGTTCCTCGACTATTTTGGACTTGCTTCACTTAAAGATCTTCCGGAGCCAGGTTTGTTTGAAGACTCTGAGAATCTGGAAGAAGAGACACAGCTGCTGTTTAACAAGCTGGATGGACAACAGGTGGACTCGGGAAGCACGGATCTCAATGATCTCAATGAGTTTGACCATGAAAATATGGATAACCATGATGAGGTACATGACGAGGATCTGGATTCGTAAGATCGAATGGTTCTAGGAAACAGTAATAAACAGTAAAAAACCGGTGCCTGATAAGGTAGCGGTTTTTTGCATGCCATGAATCCTTAGCAAACGCGGGAATTTCAACTCCTGAATGGAATTTTCAGGTCAGCCGTGAATTATTTCCTATATAGAGTGTCATACTAGACGTGTAAAGAATTGAGGGCTTGGAGGTAAGGCCTGTGTGGATTTGGCTTGGAGGAATCGGCTTGTTCGCCGCACTGCTGCTTGCCGCTGTTCTCATCTCGAATGTTCATGTGCATTTTACGTTCCGTAAACATAAAAGCGATGATTTCGCGCGGATCAACGTCCGCCTCTTCTACGGAATTGTACGTATTAACTATGAAATACCAAGTATCGTCTTTCGTAACATGAAAGAAGGTTTCCTGGTGAAAACCGAACAGCATGTCAATCATACGTACGGAGAAGCAGAAGGGCATGAGCGTATCAACAAACGTAAAGTCAAAAAGTGGGCAAAAGACGTAAAGATCATGATGAGGGCTACGGATGCACTCAAAATCTGGGCAAGGCAGACGCTGAACCGTCTACATATAACCCAGCTGTCCTGGTCGACCCGAATAGGTATCGGAGATGCAGCACACACCGCTATTCTTACGGGCTGGGTATGGAGCATCAAGTCGATTATCATTGGTTTTTTGTCGTATCAGATACAATTTAAACGTCCGCCCATGCTTGAAGTGGTTCCTGTTTGGGAAGATGAGTTGGAGTTTCAAACAGAACTGAACTGCAAAATGAAAATTCGTATTACGGCGGTTATGCTCGCTGGAGTGAGGCTAATGACACGGGTACTAGAAGTGGATGGCGGATGGCGGATGTGGCTGAAAATACTACGGGAACAACGACGCAGACACAAGCAGAAATTGAAGGAGCAACAAGGCTAATTGGGATACGTGCAGCTCGTTACTGTATCTTGGTTGCAATTGGTTCTGAAATCGTGAAAGTGTCTCCATAAATGTTGGGTGCTGTTTCCTTGCTTGTTCTGCTCTGAGACTTACATAGTCTGTTCAGGTTTGGGGATGATATGGTTAGATCAAACCTAGTTCAAATTGAAACTGGAGGGAATTCAAATGTCAGATCATCCAATTCAAGGCTTAATGGAAACCGCAATGGAGAATATCAAGGCCATGGTGGATGTTAATACCATTGTTGGCGATGCGGTAGAAACACCAGACGGCACGGTTATTCTGCCGATCAGTAAAGTCGGTTTTGGATTCGCCGCTGGAGGCAGCGATTTTCATGTGAATGATGGAAAGAGCAAAGAAGGCAGCTCGGTCCCTGGTGCAAAGACTGAAAGTGCTCATTCAGCCAACGTTGCTTCACCATTCGGTGGAGGTAGTGGTGGTGGCGTATCCATTCGCCCGATAGCCTTCCTTGTTGTTGGAAAACAAGGCGTGCACATCGTGCCACTGGACAACTCCACTCATCTGTTTGAGAAACTCATTGATTCTACACCTTATGTTCTTGACAGATTACAGGGGATGTTCCAGCGTAATACCTCTCAAAATGATGACTCTGGCGTACGCGTTACACCGGATCATACCACTTACAGCTAAGCCGCTTTATCTGGATCCCTTATCACAGATCTTTGTGAGAGGGATTTTTGCTGTTTGGAAAGATGGGACATACTTTAGGTTGTCCGAACATAAGTTAGTACAAGATTCCAGTGACCCGGAGGAATGAATTGATGCGAATGTTTAAGAAAGTAATGATTGGTTTGCTTGTACCGCTGCTGCTGCTGCCTTTCATACAGGTGGCTGGAGCTCAAGGAACGATCCCTAGCCCATCAACCCATGCGCAGAGTGCAGCGCTTATTGACGTGACTTCTGGAAGAATCCTGTACAGCAAGGACGGAGATAAGGAACTGCGTATTGCCAGTCTGACCAAAATCATGACAGCCATTGTTGCCATTGAACAAGGGAAACTTGATGACAAAGTAAAAGTATCCTCAACCGCTTTTGCCAAGGAAGGGTCATCCCTTTATCTCAAATTGGGAGAAGAAATGACACTGGAAAACATGTTATACGGTTTAATGCTGAGGTCTGGCAATGATGCCGCTTCTGCTATTGCAGAGCATGTTGGTGGATCAGAAGAAGGCTTCGTCCTGTTAATGAACCAAAAGGCAGAGGAAATTGGACTTAAGCATTCGCATTTTATGAATCCACACGGTCTTGATGCAGATGGACATTATTCCACAGCCAATGACTTGGCCCGTTTAACGGCTTATGCACTGCACAATCCTGTTTTCAAACGAATCGTTGCTACTGAGGACAAATCAGCGCCTAATCCGAATGAGAGTTGGGAGTACTCTTGGCACAACAAAAATAAAATGCTGCGATTGTATGAAGGCGCTGACGGGGTGAAAACCGGATATACCAAAAAGGCGTTTAGGTGCCTGGTTAGCTCCGCAACCCGGAATGGTCAGCAGCTGGCTGCCGTCACGTTAAATGATGTAGATGATTGGAATGATCATGCACGCATGCTTGATTTTGGATTTGAGAATTTCCCTTTGGTGGAGATTGCTCAAAAAGAGCAGCCAGTGGCTAACACGGATGTTATTACGGGACGTGGATTTACTTATCCGCTTGCAGAGAGCGAGAAGTCGGGCGTAACCAAAAAGCTGGTGCTAACGACCAATTCATCAGAGACCAGAAGCGAAAAGAATGAGGAGCAGCTGGATCCGTCCTTCGGCCTCGCTGGGCGCATTGATCTGGAGCTCAAAGGGGAGTTCATTGGTTCAATCCCGGTGTATCGCAAAGGCAGCTATATCCCACCTGAGCCGAAGTCAGAAGAAGCAGCACTTGGCGAGATTGGTGAAGTTTCAACATGGGCAACGGCATGGCGGGCGGTGCTAGGTCACTTGTTATCTCCATAATCATCAGGAAGCATGAGTATGTCATTCATGTGGTACAACACGATGTACTGTGCTTCCAGAGGAGGTTTTAACGTCTTGATTAACGTAATCTGGCTTATGATGATTGTTGTCGGGTTTGGCTTTGCAGCCGCGAAAGGAAATATTGAAGTTGTTACCCAGGCTGCTTTTGATGGGGCGGCAACGGGTGTAACCGTATGTTTTGGATTAATTAGTGTGCTTGTCTTCTGGATGGGGATGATGAAAATGGCAGAAGATGCAGGATTGCTTGGCAAAATAGCCAAACTGCTGGGTCCGGTTGTTGCCTTTTTGTTTCCTGATGTGCCCCGGAATCATCCGGCTATGGGTTATATTTTGTCCAACATGAGCGCTAATCTGCTTGGTCTCGGCAATGCGGCAACGCCAATGGGAATCAAGGCCATGCAGCAGCTGCAGGAGCTGAATCCCGATAAACAAACGGCTTCCCCTGCAATGTGTACATTGCTCGCACTAAATACGGCAAGTATAACCATTATCCCGACCACTCTTATCGCCATTCGTTTGAACTATCATTCAGCCAATGCAACAGAGATTGTAGGCACCACGTTGATGGCAACGATTATCGCCACACTCGCCGCCATTATGGCAGATCGCTGGTATAGGAACAGGACCTTAAACAGACCGCCACGTGTTATAAAGAGCCGTAATTCCAGCATGAAAGGATGAATCCATCATGTTAACCTTCATCAACTGGATTTCCGTCTGGGCCATTCCGGTTATTATCGCGTTCGTTCCCTTATATGCGTTTACTAAAAAAGTTCCGGTATATGAATCCTTTGTTGATGGAGCAAAAGATGGATTTTCCACAGCGATCAGCATTATCCCGCATCTGGTGGGAATGATGGTAGCCATCAGTGTTTTCCGGGCTTCAGGCGCACTGGATTATGTTATCAGTCTGTTCGCTCCGCTTGTATCCTGGATGGGCGTTCCCGGAGAAGTACTGCCACTCGGCATATTACGTCCATTAACCGGGACAGGCTCTCTTGCTTTTACAACGGATCTAATTAAAACATATGGCCCGGATTCCATGATCGGACGTATGGCTTCCACAATCCAAGGGAGCACAGATACAACCTTATATGTACTGACCGTATATTTTGGAGCCGTTGGCATACGAAATGGCCGATATGCTCTCAAAGTTGGGTTGTTTTCTGACTTGGTCGGTTTTATCGCCGCACTGGCTATTTGTTTGATTGTTTTTGGTTAAAATTTATCGACTCTCCTTCCGATATAATAGATATGCTAGAATGGTAGCGGAGGAGGAGAGTGACACATGCATAAAAGGATAAAACAAATGCTCCGCTTAGGTATGTCAAGCATCATTGCTGTTTCTTTGCTTGCTGGACAGACAGGCATGGCGGCTGCTCAGGCGGTCAATACGATTCATTTTACAGGTTACTTTGACAAACAACTGCGTGCACAAATGGCCGTTACTGCAGATTCATTCCCTGTGGTGAACGTCCGTCTGGTCAAACAGGATGAGCCGGATATGGTTTACTATGACGTGGGGACTTCCATACTGATCTCCAAGGATGAAGTTCTGACCAACTACCATGTCGTTCAGGAGTTTGCCGAACTGAAGGATGGCGACGAAGGTACGTTAACCGTAGCGAGTCCAGGTCACTTGGAACGCCCCATCAAAGCAAAGATTATCAAAACAGACCCCGTCACAGATATGGCCTTGCTGAAGCTGGACAAGGACATGGATGCAGAACCGGTTACGTTTGCAAGCGCGAGGGATAACCAGATTGTATATACGATTGGATTTCCGAAAAATCCTGCAGGTGATCTAGTGCTGCTGGACGAAGAGTTTCCTTCAACCTATAATACGATTGCCAAAAGCAGGGTATACAGCAGCCAAGCTTCGGATGTGCCGGGCAAAAAGGGAATTGGCAGTATTGTGAAAGCCATGGCACAAGGCAATTCCGGGGGGCCAGTTCTCGATCAGAATAATCGGGTCATTGGTATGATGACGTTTGTATATGGCGGGAAAACCTATTATATTACGTCGAAAACATTGCAGTCTTTCATCAAAGAAGCCACATCACCTGCCAAGAAACAGATTGCTGTCGCAGGCAAGGTAACCAGTTAACCCTTGTCGTTAACGTCAAGTGAATATACATATTCACAAAAACTAAACATGCTCATCTTCAACGTTCCTGTCACGGTGCAGGAATTGGGAAGATGGGCTTTTTTAATTAAATATGCACGAGATCTTGGCTGAAAAAGGGCATTATCGCCTCCTGTTTACATTTTCCTTGGATTATCCTTGTGATTTCCCGCCTTGATGGGTATCATTAGTGTGAGGTGACATGACAAACATGGAAAGATTACAAAAAATTATCGCACAGGCAGGTATTGCATCGCGCCGCAAGAGCGAGGAACTGATCCTGTCCGGCAAAGTGGAAGTTAACGGGGAGGTCGTAACCGAACTGGGTACAAAAGCGAACCCCGAAGAGGATATGATTACGGTTAATGGAAAACCGATTCGCAGTGAAAAGAAAGTGTACTTGATGTTGAACAAGCCCAAAGGTGTGATCACGAGTGCATCTGACCCGGAAGGACGGAAAATTGTATCCGACTATCTTAAAGGTGTCAAAGAACGTGTATATCCGGTGGGACGACTGGATTACGACACAGAGGGTCTGCTCATTTTGACCAATGATGGTGAGTTCGCTCACTTGCTGACGCACCCTAAACACCATGTACCCAAAACGTACCTGGCAACGGTTAAAGGCGTTCCGCATGGTACTGCCCTGGAGAAATTAAAGACAGGCATTATGCTGGATGACGGGATGACGGCTCCGGCAGAGGTGGAGTACAAGGATGTGGACACAGCTAACAATGAAGCTGTCATTTCCATTACCATCTACGAAGGTCGTAACCGCCAGGTAAGACGTATGTTCGAGGCGATTAACCATCCGGTAACGCGCTTGAAACGGATCTCCTTTGGTGGCATTTTGCTGCAAAACCTGAAACGGGGACTGACGCGTAATTTGACCAAAGAGGAAGTCAATAACCTGATTACCCTCGCAAAATCGGAACCCGCCAAAAAAATGAAAAAAAGGTAATCTGAGGACACATAATTTTCATAAAACCGCCGCAGTTTTGTGACGAAATTCGCTATAATTGTTCATAGGATGTTCACAGTTGGGAGAGACAATGAACAATTACGAATCAGTCACTGCAAAGGGGAGCAGCACATGGGGAAATCAAGAAGAACGGTGCAAATCGTCATTTTGTTATTGATCCTGGTGTTGGGCGGATATGCGATCACCACATCGGTATCCGGCTCGAATGGCAAGCCGAAAGAAGGGGACAAGGCTCCTTCTTTTGAATTGCTGGGCCTGGATGGTCAAGTGCATACGTCTGAAGAATATGAAGGTAAGGCCATGGTGATCAATTTTTGGGGCACTTGGTGTGAGCCCTGTGTGAAAGAGATGCCAGCGCTTCAAGCTCAAGCAGACAAGTGGAAAGATCAGGGTGTTCAATTTATCGGCATTAATGCTGGAGAAGATCAGATGACCGTGGATAATTTTGTTCGTCAGGTGGGCGTCAATTTTCCGATTATGCTCGACCGGGACAAAACTTCGATTCGGGATTTCGGAATCTCGCCGATGCCTACAACCTTTTTCGTATCAAATACAGGCAAAATCTCTACCATTCATATCGGTCAACTTGATTTGGATACGCTTGACGCTCAAATTTCACAACTGGCGAAGCAGCCCTGACAGGAGGTCTAGTCGTGTTCCAGAATACCAAATGTGAATGTGGACATCAGAACCCGGTCGGTACCGTACTCTGTGAAGCATGCGGTAAACCGCTGCTCGAAGCTGAGGCTAAATCGAAAGAAGTTCTGGAAATGCGCTATGATGGCAGGGCCCGTCGTTCGCAGCGCAGCAACCCGAATATCATTGATCGTGTGTGGAACTTTTTTTCATCCGTGAAGATTGCAGTCTATCTGATTGTATTTACCCTTGTAGGGTCCATGTTGGGAACCATCTACCCTCAAGAGAGTACGTTTCTCAACATTGATCCATCTGTGTATTACAAAGAAACCTATGGACAGTTGGGCCATATCTATTACCTGCTGGGTCTGTCCCATACATACGAATCCTGGTGGTTCATCCTATTGCTTGTTATGATCGGGGCTTCACTCGTCATATGCAGTTTAGATCGGGTGCTTCCGCTCTATAAGGCACTCAACAAGCAAAAAATCCGTAAACACATGCAGTTTCTAACGAGGCAGCGTCTGGTATACCAAGGTCCCATTGAAGAGGGGGCAGAAGAATGGATTACGAAAGCGGTTACGCCGCTTAAAAAGAAAGGATATCGAGTGCATACAGAGGGAGGTGCGCTGCTGGCCGAGAAGCAACGATTCGCCCGGTGGGGACCCTATGTCATTCACATCGGTTTAATTATTTTTCTTCTGGCTGTGTTGGCCCGTGGCCTTCCCGGACTGAATCTGGACGAGCATGTTGCCTTTCCGGAAGGCGAGATCAAGAAAATCCCTAATACCTCTATGTACTTGAAAAATGAACAGTTCAATGTTGAATTTTACAGTGAAGAGGAAGTTCCAGAGCAGTTTCGCAATTTGAATAAAATTGTTCCAAAACTGTTCGAAACCAAAGTTGTGCTCTATGAATGCACCGCTGATTGCTCGGATCTATCCAAGAAGCCTCAATTAAATGAGGTTGCCCGGCATGATGTAAGGGTGAATCATCCATTAAACTATCATGGATTGAAAGCGTATCAGTTCGATTACGACCTTACGCCTACGATTCGCTCGGTAACTCCTGATTTGGTCGATGCCAAAACGGGGGAGAAGTACGGTTCATTCCAGATTGACATGATCGATACAGAGCGATCCTTCGAGGTAGGTCCATACTCACTTACCGTAAAAGACAAGTTTATGGATTTTGGACTTGATGAAAACGGTCAGCCCAAATCCTTATCGCCTTCACCTAATGCACCAGCCTTTTTATTTGTAATCAAAGGACCGAAGCTGCCTGAGGA
This sequence comes from Paenibacillus xylanilyticus, assembly GCF_009664365.1. Taxonomy (NCBI): domain Bacteria; kingdom Bacillati; phylum Bacillota; class Bacilli; order Caryophanales; family Paenibacillaceae; genus Paenibacillus; species Paenibacillus xylanilyticus. Next base: position 4,254,815 of record NZ_CP044310.1, on the reverse strand, counting down.
AGGCATTCAATATCTTTATTTCGCAAAACAGGTGGATAAACAGCGTTTTAGGCAGGATTCAATAAACCAGCAGCTGATAGGGGGAGAAATTCCTCTGCAGCTTGAAGTGGACAGCATGGATAAGGTTGATATCATCCAATCCGTAAGTTATCTGAATATACGTGTAGATAAGGCAATGCCATTTGTCTGGGTTGGAGCCGGAATTGTGATGTTAGGATTGGTCATGGGCTTCTACTGGCATCACCGTCGTATCTGGATCCGAATTGATGATGGTCAGCTCACGCTGGGAGGACACACCAACAAAAACTGGTTTGGCTTCAGGCGTGAAGTATCAGCCGTGTTAAAGCAGATGAATCTTGAAGTGGATGAGAAGTCGTTGGATAACGGGGGGAACCAAGGATGAGTTTATTGGATTTCAGCAGCGACGCATTTATTGTATCTTTTTTTCTCTATTGTGCTGCATTTTTGTTATACGCTATTGCTGTTATGGGCAAGAAGTGGAGTAATCGAGATCCTCAGGCTCATGTAGCCAGATGGGGGAAAAGAGCATTTATCGCTTCGATCGTTGCACTCGCGGCGCACTTCGTTTTCTTTTTTACGCGCTGGGCTGGAGCAGGCCACATCCCTGTCAGTAACATGTATGAATTCATGACTTTTTTATCCATGATGATCATGGTCGCATTTATTGTGGTATATGCCATCTATCGAAAATCATTGCTTGGACTGTTTGCATTACCACTTACCATTATTATTATGGCATATGCCGCCGTATTCCCACAGGAAGTACAGCCTTTAATCCCCGCATTGCAATCGATTTGGCTTAAAATTCATGTAACGCTTGCTGCCCTGGGTGAAGCCTTCTTCGCGGTTGGATTCGCAGCAGGCTTCATGTATTTGCTCCGTACCGTTGATTTCAGCGGGAAAGACAAATCGTCCAGACGTCAGCGGGGCTGGGTGGAGTTTACCTTCGTTACGATTGTCGTTGTAATCGGGTTTATTGGAACCATATTTGCCTTTCGTGCGACGGGGTACGAGGCGGTTTTTGTCCAGAAAACGGCCAGCATTGACACAGAGGTACAGGAAGATAGTACAATAGAGAAAGTGATTTATCGCATGCCTCCAATTTTTGCACCTTATCAGAGTGAAGTGGAGAGTATGACACCGTTTCTTGGGATGAAGGAACCTCTACTTGAGACGCCATCCTGGATGAACGGAGTTAACGCCGGACGCAAATTGAATACGGTAGTCTGGTCATTGATTGTAGGTTTGATTCTCTACGGAATTATACGATTAATCGTAAGAAGACCGCTTGGACAGGCACTACAACCTATGCTGGACGGCATTGATGCTGATGATTTGGATGAAATCAGTTATCGTGCGATCGCCATCGGTTTTCCGATATTTACTTTAGGGGCATTAATTTTTGCCATGATTTGGGCTCAGATTGCCTGGAGCCGTTTCTGGGGCTGGGATCCCAAAGAAGTGTGGGCATTGATTACATGGCTTTATTATAGTGTGTACCTGCATTTGCGTTTATCCAAAGGGTGGCAGGGCCGAAAATCTGCCTGGCTTGCCGTGCTCGGATTCCTGGTTGTCATGTTTACGCTGGTAGGTGTGAACTTGATCATTGCTGGACTGCACTCTTATGCAGGAGCCGACTAGGATAGGCAGTTAAGCTAAAGTATTGGTGAAAAATCCATGAAACCATGCATTGCCCCTGCATTAAAAGTGGGCATTCAAATATTGTTCGCCAGATCGAACATAATAGAAGTGATTGGAGTTATTGCAAAGGGGCTGGAGTGGAATGGCAGAACATGAGAACCGGATACTGGTCGTGGACGATGAGGAACGGATCCGCAGACTTTTGAAAATGTATCTTGAAAAAGAAGGATATGAAATTGATGAAGCGGAAGACGGCGAGACAGCATTACGAAAAGCAACAGCTGGAGATTATGGCCTGATTTTGCTCGATGTGATGCTGCCTGGCATGGACGGTGTCGAAGTGTGCACTCGTCTTCGTCAGGTGAAATCGACTCCGGTATTGATGCTTACTGCAAAAGGTGAAGAGATTAATCGTGTTCAAGGATTTGAAGTAGGCGCAGATGACTATGTGGTGAAGCCTTTCAGCCCTCGTGAAGTGATTTATCGGGTAAAGGCAATCCTCCGTCGTTCTTCAGCAACTGCATATCTGTCCAAAGAAAGTAATTCAAGCAACAATATCGTATTCCCTCATCTGGTTATTGAGCATGACGCTCATCGGGTAACCGCTGGTGGGGAAGAGATAAGTCTTACACCAAAAGAATATGAGTTATTACATTACCTGGCGACCTCTCCGGACAAAGTGTTCTCCAGAGAGGAATTGCTCAAGGATGTTTGGAATTACGAGTTTTTCGGTGATCTCCGCACCGTGGATACACACGTCAAGCGTCTTCGTGAAAAGCTGAACAAGGTGTCGCCTGAATCGGCGGCTATGATTACGACAGTTTGGGGTGTGGGTTATAAACTGGAAGTACCGAAATAGTTTCAATTTCTGGAGATCACTGGTCGGGAAATTATGGATTACGATTATATGTCTCGTGGGCTGTGTGCTCATCGCGCTGGGTCTTTTTTTGCTGCCGTATATCGATACAAACTTTGCGGAGTCGGAGTCCAGAGACATCAAACGCCTGTTCACGTATGTCTGTATCATCGGGTTCAGTTTGACGACATTCTTCGCCCTCTTTCTGTTCACGAAGATCACGCAGCCGATGCAGCAGCTGATTCAGGCAGCCAATGCAATTCGCAAAGGAAATTACGGGACTAGGCTCTCTCTCGTGACTAGCGACGAGATTGGTGAACTGGCTAACACATTTAATCACATGGCTGCTCAACTGGAGGACAACATTCGGAACCTGAACCATGAGAAGGAGCATTTGGCAAGTGTGCTTCGTAGCATGACGGATGCCGTTGTTACTTTTGATGGTGAAGGTAAGGTTATTCTGACGAATCCTCCAGGGGAGAAGATCATGCAGGCTTGGTGTGACCTGGATTGGGCACAGGACGAAGAGGGGCAGGAAGTAAACAATGGGGATGTGTATTCCCGGGATGTTCCTGAACCGCTGATTCCTTTGTTCAAACTGGTTATGGAGCATGGCGGGGATCAGAGCTCGAATGTGCATGTTCAGCAGGGCGTGTGGTCTGTTCAGATGACACCTCTATATGCAGATAGTGTTGTTCGAGGTGCGGTTGCCGTTCTGCGTGATGTGACAGAAGAGGTTCGTTTGGAGAAAATGCGTCGTGATTTCGTCGCCAACGTGTCTCATGAAATACGAACGCCGTTATCCATGATGCAAGGTTACAGTGAAGCTCTCCTGGATGGCATGGCAGCTTCCCCCGAGGAAAGCGAAGAATTGATTCAGGTCATTCATGATGAGTCACTGCGTATGGGTAGACTTGTCAAGGATCTGCTTGATCTGGCCCGGATGGAAGCGGGGCATACCGATATGGTGATGAAGGAAGTCGATTTGGTTGAACTTCTGGAACGGGTGTACCGGAAATTCTCCGTACGCTCCAAAGAACAGGATATCCGGCTTCATTTTGAATGTAGTCAGTCTAGCATTATGCTTCAGCAGGCTGATGAGGATCGTCTCGAACAGGTATTTACCAATCTGCTTGATAATGCATTTCGTCATACACCACCCGACAAAAATGTCATTATTGCGGCCACATTGGCTGGAGATCATCGAACGTCTATGGCTAAAGTGTCGATTAAGGATGAGGGTGCGGGTATTCCTACCTCGGATCTGCCATTTATCTTTGAAAGATTCTACAAAGCGGATAAGGCTAGGGTTCGTGGAGAAAGTGTGGGTACTGGACTGGGTCTGGCGATCGTTAAAAATATCGTTGATGCACATCATGGTATCATTCATGTGAACAGTACGCTTGGCGAAGGTACAGAGTTTATATTACAATTTCCGGTGAATTCCCCGAAATAGCCGGATTTCATACGAAAATTGTGGAAACACCCTCCTGAGGAGGGTGTTTTTTTGTTGAAGTGTACCGTTTAATCTTGTTCAACGTGGAACATATAAAAGTTGATAAATTAACGAAACAATTATATTGTCCAAGATAATTTTCCCTCCAACGTGACATAAGCTTGAAAAACAAGGTAGTCAAAGGAGGATTGGATAACGCATGTCCGATAGGCGTAAACGGGTAAATATCAAAGCTTTTTTGGAAGGTAGATCGTTCAGGGCGGGATCGCCCTTCATTCCCATAACAACAAGTGAGCAGGAGCAATTTGAAACGTTACTTCAATCTTTGGCAATCACAATTCCCGCTGCAGTTAGTCAGCCTACAGCTGCTAATATCCTTGCGCTGCAGTCAGGATTAAGGAATGTACTTACTTTTGTTAACGAGTCAGGTTTTCGTGCTGGCGTAAAAGCCGAGCTCCAAGCGGTATTGGAATTAACCATTGCAGCTTCGGAGGTCGTACCTGTTGCGTTAATCAATTTGTCTGGCAACTTGCAGAATCTGCTTGATGATCTGTTGAGTGTGACTTTGTTGCTTGAGGTGCCCCCGCCAGAGAAAGATAAGCTTGTAGGATTGATTCGGAATACGTCTATAGCACTTAGCCGTGCAACCATAGGAATTAGTTCGTCCGGGATAACCGGACCTGCTGGTCCACCAGGGGTGCCCGGAGTACCCGGAGTACCCGGTGTGCCTGGAGTACAGGGGCCGGCAGGGCCTCCTGGAGAGGCGGGCTTAGCGGGTCCAGCAGGCCCGGTAGGTCCAGCAGGTCCCGTAGGTCCGATTGGTCCCGCTGGACCACAAGGTGTGCAGGGTCCAGCAGGACCAACTGGAGTAGGGTTTAATAATGTAACGACGTATGATCCAGCACAAGGGCCAAGTTATTCTCAAGGCCAAGTCGTCAGTTATGATGGGAATTTATATGCAGCTAATGTAAATAGTCCAACGGGTATCCCGGGAAGTTCGCCAGATTTTACATTATTGTTATCGGGTGGAACAACTGGTGCTACGGGAGCAACAGGTGCAGGTTTAACAGGCATTGTTCCTTTTGATCCAGCGCTTGCTCCGTCGTATGCTTCCGGGCAAATTGTAACCTATGCAGGTGGAACATATATTACGAATGTGGCATCTCCAACGGGAACACCAGGAACTTCAGGGGATTACACATTACTTGCGAGTGCAGGAATAACTGGCACGACTGGAGCAACAGGCGTAGGCCTCGAAGGATCGGTGCCATTTGATCCCGCTGCAGCTCCGACATATCCATCGGGTCAGGTGGTTACGTTCAACGGTAGCACTTATATTACCAATGTGGCATCTCCGACAGGAACGCCAAATACATCTCCAGATTATACATTGCTTGCGGGGTCAGGGCCTACTGGTTTAACAGGACCTACGGGAGCAACAGGAACAGGTTTAACTGGAATTTTGCCATTTGATCCGACCGTTGCGCCGACATATCCAGCCGGTCAGATCGTTACTTTCAACGGAAGTACGTATATTGCTACTGTTGCATACCCAACGGGAACACCAGGGACATCTCCGGACTACACGTTGTTAGCAGGAGCAGGGGCCACTGGTGTAACTGGAGCAACCGGCGTAAGCATAACAGGAAGTACTGGAAATCCCGGAGCTACAGGTGCAACAGGATCGACAGGAGTAGGACTAAGCGGCATTTTGCCATTTGATCCAGCCGTTGCACCGACATATCCAGCAGGGCAAGTGGTCACGTTCAACGGAAGTACGTATATCGCTACTGTTGCATCCCCAACGGGAACACCAGGGACATCTCCGGACTACACGTTGTTGGCGGGAGTAGGGGCCACTGGTGTAACTGGAGCAACCGGCGTAAGCATAACAGGAAGCACAGGAAATCCCGGAGCTACAGGTGCAACAGGATCGACAGGAGTAGGACTAAGCGGCATTTTGCCATTTGATCCAGCCGTTGCACCGACATATCCAGCAGGGCAAGTGGTCACGTTCAACGGAAGTACGTATATTGCTACTGTTGCATCCCCAACGGGAACACCGGGAAGCTCTCCGGATTACACATTACTGGCGGGAGCAGGGGCTACTGGCGTTACTGGTTTGACTGGGGTCACCGGTGTTACCGGAGACACAGGTATAACTGGGGCAACAGGGATTACGGGTATCACGGGTGCGACAGGTGTTGGCTTGAGCGGCGTGGTACCATTTGACCCAGCTTTGGCTCCAACGTACCCAGCGGGCCAGGTAGTTACGTTCAATGGCAGTACGTATATTGCGAATGTGGCATCCCCAACCGGAACACCAGGCACATCTGCAGACTACACGTTGTTAGCCGGTGCAGGAGCAACTGGAGTGACGGGTGTTACAGGTGAAACTGGAGCAACAGGTATCACGGGAATAACAGGCGCAACGGGTATCGGTTTGAACGGCGTGGTAGCATTCGATCCAGCTGTGGCTCCAACGTACCCAGCGGGCCAGGTAGTTACGTTTAACGGCAGCACGTATATTGCCAATGTGACAGCCCCAACCGGAACACCAGGCACATCTGCAGACTACACGTTGTTGGCTGGTATAGGAGCTACCGGGGTGACCGGAGTTACAGGGGCTACCGGACTTACAGGCATCACAGGTACTACAGGTGAGACAGGGGCGACAGGAATTACAGGTATCACGGGTGCGACAGGTATCGGTTTGAGCGGCGTGGTAGCATTTGATCCAGCTGTGGCTCCAACGTATCCAGCAGGTCAAGTGGTAACGTTTAACGGTGGTACGTATATTACCAATGTTTCTGGACCAACTGGGACACCGGGGACATCCCCAGACTATACGTTGTTGGCAGGCGCAGGAGCAACTGGAGTGACAGGTGTTACAGGTGAGACAGGAATTACAGGTATCACTGGTGCGACAGGTATCGGTTTGAGCGGCGTGGTAGCATTTGATCCAGCTGTGGCTCCAACGTACCCAGCGGGCCAGGTAGTCACGTTTAACGGCAGCACGTATATTGCCAATGTTGCAGCCCCAACCGGAACACCGGGGACATCTGCAGACTACACGTTGTTAGCCGGTGCAGGAGCTACCGGGGTTACTGGAATAACTGGAGTGACTGGAGTTACGGGAGGTACAGGTGAGACTGGAGCAACAGGCCTCACGGGGATAACGGGTGCAACAGGAGTAGGTTTGAGTGGGGTGGTACCTTTCGATCCAGCTGTGGCACCAACATACCCAGCGGGTCAAGTGGTTACGTTCAACGGAAGCACGTATATTGCCAATGTTTCTGGACCGACCGGGACACCAGGCACATCTCCAGACTACACGTTGTTGGCTAGTGCAGGAGTTACCGGGGTTACTGGAGTGACTGGCGTTACGGGAGGTACTGGTGAAACTGGAGTAACCGGAGCAACAGGAATCACGGGGATAACCGGGGCGACCGGAGTTACAGGCATCACAGGTTTTACGGGTGAAACTGGTTCGACAGGAGCAACAGGTATCACGGGTGCGACGGGTATCGGTTTGAGTGGAGTGGTACCTTTCGATCCAGCTGTGGCTCCAACGTATCCGGCAGGTCAAGTGGTTACATTCAACGGCAGTACGTATATTGCCAATGTTTCTGGACCGACCGGGACACCAGGAACCTCCCCAGATTACACATTACTGGCAGGTTTAGGAGCAACGGGTGTTACCGGAGCAACAGGAGTCTCAGGTGCAACTGGTGAAACCGGAGCCACAGGGCTCACTGGAGCGACTGGAGTTACAGGGGAAACCGGACTTACAGGTGTCACAGGTATTACAGGTGAAACTGGAGCGACAGGAGCAACAGGTATCACGGGTGCGACAGGTATCGGTTTGAGCGGAGTGGTACCATTTGATCCAGCCGTGGCTCCAACATATCCAGCAGGTCAGGTAGTTACGTTTAACGGCAGTACGTATATTGCGAATGTTGCAGGACCGACCGGGACACCAGGAACCTCCGCGGATTACACATTACTAGCAGGTGCAGGGGCAACGGGGGTTACCGGATCAACTGGAGTAACGGGTGGTACAGGTGAAACTGGAGTAACCGGAATAACCGGCGCGACTGGCGTTACAGGGGCTACTGGACTTACAGGCATCACAGGTTTAACAGGTGAAACTGGTGCGACTGGTGTAACAGGAGCTACTGGCTTAGGTATAACCGGAAGTACCGGAGCGGCAGGGATAACTGGTGCAACAGGAGAAACCGGTATAACAGGAGCTACTGGAGTAGGCATAACGGGAAGTACCGGGGCAACAGGGGCTACTGGTGCAGGTGCCACTGGAAGTACCGGAGCGACAGGTATAACTGGTGCAACAGGAGAAACCGGTATAACAGGAGCTACTGGAATAGGTATTACGGGAAGTACTGGGGCAACAGGGGCTACTGGTGTAGGTGTAACCGGAAGTACCGGAGCGACAGGGATACCTGGAGCAACAGGAGAAACCGGTATAACAGGAGCTACTGGAATAGGCATTACGGGAAGTACTGGGGCAACAGGGGCTACCGGTGTAGGTGTAACTGGAAGTACCGGAGCGACAGGAACAACTGGAGTAACGGGTGCAACGGGACTTACAGGTGCAACTGGAGAGACAGGTGCGACAGGTATCGGTACCACTGGGGCAACAGGTGCCACAGGAACTTCAGTTACAGCAGCATCTTCTTATGCAGAGAATACAAATGGTACAATACTTGTTATCTTGGGCGGGACGGCTGTACCTCTGCCTAATAATCAAAACATTGGTACCGGAATTACCGTAAATGGAACTAATGATACGTTTACTCTCGCTTCGGCAGGACGTTATTATATTAGTTACAAAATCAATCTTACTGCAGCGCTCGCTGTCCAATCTCGGATACTGCTGAACGGTGCTGTGGTTCCACCAAGTGTAATCTCGCCCGTACTTTCACTTAGTCAGTTAGGAACAGACTTTATTATTACCGTCACAGCTGGATCGACCATTCAACTGCAATTGTTTGGTTTGGTTGCAACAGCAGTATTATCACCTCCAGGTGCCACACTTAACATTATTCGATTAAGCTAAGTACAACAAAAGAGACGAACCCTTCTGGGTTCGTCTCTTTTGACTATCTATGCACGATGTGGCATCTATTCAAGAACAATTTCAACAGCTGTATTAAGCTCAGGCAGACCTGTAAGCTGGACAAGGACATCTTTTGGAACTGCTTTATCCACGGTCAGAATCATGATGGCAGCACCGCCGATAATTTTCCGTCCCACTTGCATGGATGCGATGTTGACATCATTTTGACCAAGCAGTGTACCTACCCGTCCGATGATACCTGGCTTATCGTTATGGGAGATCAAAATTTGGTGACTTTCTGGAGCGATATCAACCGGGAATTTGTCCAGGCGTACGATCCGTTCTCCGTAACCTGCAAGGAGCGTTCCGGCTACACGGCGTTCCTCCGCTTCCTGTGTCGTTACCAACGTAACTGTAATGAGGTTAGTAAACCCTTTAGTTGCAGATGTTTGGCTTACAACTACATTCAGATCACGAGTTTTGGCCAGATGCATGGAGTTAACGATATTTGCTTCTCCGCCCAGATGTCTGGCGAGAATACCCTTAACAATGTAACGCGTGAGTGGCGACGTATCCACTTCTGAAAGGTCCCCTGCATAGTCAATTCGAATCTCTTGCACGGCATTTTGTGTAATTTGGGCTGCAAAGCTACCCAGGGTTTCACCCAGCTTAAAATACGGCTGGAGTTTATTCATCACGGTTGGTGCAACGGCTGGCATGTTCACAGCATTTTTGAACGGTTCATTCCGCAAAATATGAAGTACCTGCTCCGATACATCAATCGCAACATTTTCTTGTGCTTCCACGGTGGAAGCTCCAAGGTGTGGCGTAACGATGATACTTGGGTGGTTCAGGAATGGATGATCCTGTGCTGGTGGCTCGCTTTCAAATACGTCAAATGCAGCACCTGCAACAATACCTTCATCAATTGCTTCCACAAGGGCCATTTCATCAATGACTCCGCCACGAGCACAGTTGATAATGCGCATACCTTTTTTCATGATTTCAAATTGTGCACGGGAGATCATGTGCCGAGTTTCAGGTGTCAATGGAGTGTGTACGGTCATAAAGTCAGCATTGCGAATGATGTCATCCACGCTAGCCAGTTTAACTTGCAGTTTCTCAGCACGTTCTTGAGTCAGAAATGGGTCATAAGCCAGAATATCCATACCAAAGGCTTTGGCGCGTTTCGCTACCTCACTGCCGATTCGTCCCATTCCGAGTACACCCAGAGTTTTATTTCTGAGTTCCACACCCAGGAAGGTCTTGCGATCCCATGTACCTTGAATGGTTTTGGCGTATGCCTGTGGGATGTGACGTGCCAATGCCATCATCATGGCAAATGTATGCTCACATGTCGTGATGGTATTACCATCCGGCGCATTAATAACGATGATACCGCGTTGAGTGGCAGCCTCCAGGTCAATGTTATCCACCCCAACCCCTGCACGGCCAATGACCTTGAGATTGGTTCCAGCGGCCATAATACGATCTGTAACACGAGTTTGGCTACGAACGAGAAGGGCATCATAATTACCAATAATGGCTACAAGCTCATCTTCACTAAGACCGGTATTTTTCTCAACTACAACATCATTTGCATCCACCAGTTGCTGAATACCCAGATCACTGATTGGGTCCGATACTAACACTTTGTACATGGTTTCTTCCTCCTTAGTATGTGTATCTATATCGTCAAGGACTTACCTCTGCAATGAGGTGTTCCTTAAAACCGGGTTCATCCTTCCGCCCAACAACGCGGTGTCGCAGCAGAGGGGAGGGGTGTAATAATAGGGTGGACCCACGTATATTCCTAAAAATAAATCAAAAAACTCTCAATCCACATACTGCTTGCGCAATAAGGGACGAGAGTTGTCGTGGTACCACCCTAATTCACTGCCGCTTCGCAACGACAGTCTTCACGGTCAATAAAGACCGAAGAGGATAACGGCTCTAAACCGATTGCACCTACTCCAATTTCAATGCAATAACTCAGGAACGCTCAAGATCCATTGCCTGCCACCGATTTGCACCATCCATCGGCTCTCTGTAAGAACAAAGCAACATCTTTTTTCCATCATCGTGTTTAACGTGACTAATTTTTTCATAATGTATCATGGCTAACATGACCATGTCAATAGGCATAAATGTTTTAATGCAGATGACTGGGATTAGGTTCATTTATCAGCGGTTTAATATGAAAGATACCTAATTCATATAACTGAAATTCGTAAAAAATTCAAGATTCAAAAAATCAAATCAGACGTTACGATGACAGTGAAATTCGGGTAACAATGGTTAGGGAACCGGGACTTGAGGCAGGCCTTGAACCAATTTGGATTTTTGGCTATCATTTAGTATACTATCCGATTGGGCAGCCAAGTAGGTTATCCATCAAATATCTAGTAAGAGGACAGACGCAGGCAATGAAAAAATCAAAATTTTCCAAGTTCAAGATTCAGAGGGCTGAACCGCAGCAGCTTACCGAGCGCTTGCTTCTGATCAATCTATACTTTACACAAGGTTTAACTCTGATCATTGGAGTTGTGTGGATTTTATTGCAGAAGCGCAATTTGTTCGACGTGCTTGCTTGGCCTGAAAGTGTTCATTTTATTTGGTGGGGGCTTGGTCTTGCAGGCATTATGCTCGTCATGGATTTGGTCCTGTCTTATGTCATTCCTCAGGAGAGCATGGATGACGGAGGAATCAATGATATGCTGTTCAGGTCACGCCCCATCTGGCATATCGTATGTATAGCAGCTATTGTCGCTATTTGTGAAGAATTATTGTTTCGCGGAGCCATACAGCATGCCATTGGCCCTTACTGGACTAGCATATTGTTCGCAGTAATTCATATTCGATATCTTCGCCACTGGATTCCTACAGGTTGGGTATTTGTTTCTAGCTATGGATTGGGTTGGATTTATTTGCAATCCGGCACATTGTGGGCGCCGATATTATGTCACTTTATTATTGATTTGGTGTCCGGATTAGCGATACGTTTTCGGAGGGGATCATGAACCAGCAATTAAGCAGAATGAAGACATATGGCAGTCAGCGCCACCGCCACTCGGACAAAACAGAGAAGACCGAGCGGACTACGGCACCTCAAGTCAACTTGGTTGCTGAGCCGGCTGCTGCACTGGAGGGGGCGGGGGCTTCATTGTCCACCGTATCCGTACCAAGATCACAACGCAAGTCGTATGCATCAGCACTGGAAAGCCCAGTGCTCCCCAGCCGGGCTCCGGCACGTTCCAAATCTTCGCAAAAAGCGACCGATGAAACAGTCACGGAAGCAGGTTCACTTCCTACCCGGACTGAGCTTCATCCTTCTCGCCGATTGCGGTTAAGTAAACGGTTTGTCAATTCGCTCATCATAATTTTTGTTTTACTCACGATCAGCCTGGTCTGGTGGGGCATAAAAGGGGCTCCGCCACTAAACACATTTCTTCCTTGGCCTTGGTAACGATGGTCTGGTTCGCATCTGTGTTGATGGTGGTTTTCATATTGATCGTGCATATGTGGCGTGAAGCGCACCTTCACCGGGTCGTGGAGGATGATGTTGAAATAAACGCCTTACCCCATTCGTTCGATGGAAGCGTCATTTTGTATATATCTGACCTCCATAAGAGGAGATTGAGGGAGGAGCACATTAAACCACTATTGGGCCAGGTAGACTGGGTTCTGATAGGTGGAGATGTGGCGGAAAAGGGAATTTCATGGTCCATCGTCAGACGCAATATGCAACTGCTGACCAATATCGCACCTGCATATGCGGTTTATGGAAACCATGACAAACATGCAGGGACGGCTCAGTTGGCACGGATTTTTGAGGAAACCGGGGTTCGGCTTCTGCAGGATCAGGTTGTGTTTCTTCAAAAGAGGGATTCCAGTATTAAGCTGGCTGGAGCGGATTATCGGTCTCGTGAACTTAGCAATCACCTAACGGAGAAGGACAGAAATGATTGCTTGATTGTATTAATTCACGATCCGCTTCAGGCGAAGAGTGTTCATGATTATGCTGATCTTATCTTAAGTGGGCATACACACGGGGGACAGCTCGTGGTCCCGTTTCTTGGACCGATTTTCCTTAACCAAGCTTACCGTAATGTGTCGAACGGATGGTACACCTTGAAACGGATGAACGGTGATCCAGATGGCAAAATGCTCGTCAGCAGAGGTTATGGAACGAATCATTTGCCGCTCAGGTTATGCTGTCCAGCTGAGATGCACAAGATTACTTTAAAATCGATAAAAACAAAATAAAACAGCCTTGATCTATATGGATCAGGGCTGTTTATCTATATTTTCATCTGGCTTCGAGCTCTATCAAACGAGGGTCAACAAAAGAATAGCCCTTGTTCTCCAGCTTCGTTAACAAATCATCTAGGGCTTCTACCGTCCAAGGAAGTTCGTGCATCAATATATTGCTTCCGGGGTTTAATTGATCAAGCACATTCTGAACGACTTTATCGGGTTTATTCTGAGTGCTCTTGTCCCAGTCCAGTGAACCGTTGGACCAAGTCATGTATAACATGCCATGTTGTTTAACGGTTTCCTTCAAAGCGTCATTACCAGAACCAAAGGGAGGACGGAAGAATTCAGGCTCCACACCAATGGTTTCTTTGACGATGTGTTGAACATCCGTTACCTGCTTGGCAGCTTCTGCAGCGGACATTTTTTTGAGATCCTCGTGATCCCAAGCATGGTTACCAATAATCTGCTCACGTTCGTAGATAAGCTTTAGCAATTCCGGATGACTCTTGACACGATATCCATTAACGAAAAATATAGCTTTGGCATTATGCTTGTCAAGTGTATCAATTAATCCATTAATCATTTCTGCTTCCTTAGGGCCGTCATCGAATGTCAGAAGAACGACCTTCTTCTCTCTGTTTTCATCATTGGGTTTGATGTAATAATTTTCATTCATATGATACGTCTTTTCAATTTGTTGTTCTTTTTTTTCCTCAGTTGTTTCTTGATCTGTTTCTAGTTCTTGTGTTTGCGCTAGGCTGTCTTTAGTCGAAGGTTGGTCATCTTCCAATGCGTTTGAAGTGTTGCTTCCTTCGCTTGGTCCAGTGGAGACCGTTTCATTTTCAGAAGCGGTGTTTTCGGTAGCAGGTGTTTCTTGCTCCCCACATGCTGACAACAGGAGACATGCGGCAATAAGGATTGCGGCAGTCGTTTTAAACATAATTTCAACTCACTTTCCTGTATTTATGCGGAATGAGATGTCGTTCTTCCGCAAACACTAGTTGTGATCTTAACATAAGAGGAGGTTGGTGTAATGAAGGCGTCATCCTTTTTTTGGGGGATTGTAGTTGGTGTTGCTGCCAGTTCATATCTGTCCAAGGGCAAAATTCCCATGTTGTCTTCACTCTCATCCGGCAACATGATGGGTCAAGCCAAGCACAAGATGATGGAAATGACTTTTCCAGGCATGGATGGATTCAGCCCTAAGAATAATGAGCATGGTGAATCCCACAAAAGTGCATTGAAAAAGACAGCAAGAGCCATTACCCCGCAGGAAAAAGAAGAAAACATGAACATGCTCAAAGATTTTATTCGCACCAATCCGGATGTTAAACGTGAAGTTGAGCAAATTTTGACTCAAACGAACACAACAGTACCTGGTTTATAAACCAAAACTACTGGATAGAATCAACCACAGTCTTGTTTGATGTGGATTGATTCTTTTTTTGTCGATTTTACTTCGTGCATTTGCAGGTATAAAATGATAACATAACTACATAGATTTATTTTCAGCACATATTGTTTTGTGCTTCATAATCTGTTATAAGACTTGCTTATAAAGGGGAGATCCTGTATGAAAATAGAACGATTAAGTCACGATAAGATACGGATTTTCCTGACCTTTGACGATCTGAGCGAGCGCGGAATACAAAAAGAAGATATGTGGCAGGAAATACCTAAAGTTCATGAACTGTTCACTGAAATGATGGATCAGGCATATTCCGAACTTGGGTTCGATGCTACAGGTCCGCTTGCTGTCGAAGTATTCGCACTTCCCGCTCAAGGAATGGTGGTCATTGTTACGCGTGGGAAATATGATCCGCAACAATATGGTTCCGGTCATGAGGATGATCTGCCTGAAGAAGTATACGAGATGGAAGTTACACTGGAGCAGAGCGATTCCATTGTATATGCCTTTAAGGATTTTGAAATCTTGATTGAGGCTGCACATATGCTGCGCGAACATGTTACCAATGCGGGAAGACTCTATTCCTATAAAGATAAGTGGTTCCTGCATCTGGAACCGGACGAAGTCGATAGCACCAAACATGCTGCTCTAATCGCACTGCTTGCTGAATTTGGTGAGGGTTCTTCGGTTACGCCAGCGGTAATGGAAGAATACGGTAAAGTGATTATGCCTGAACAGGCCATTGAAGTGATCTGCACCCATTTCAAACGTCAGGATTAAATTCAATTGCAAACGCGTCTTAGTCAGAGGAGGGAATTTCGGTGCTTTTGTTTTCGGTTTTAGCGGCAGCAGTAGCTCCGGGTCTCGCCTTGTTAACATATTTTTATCTGAAAGACCGTTATGATTCCGAGCCACTTCATATGGTACTGAGAGTATTCGTCATGGGTATTTTGATGGTGTTGCCTGTGATGATCATTCAGCGAGGTATGATGCTGTGGCTCGGAGATAACCCTTACGTTGAGTCTATTCTCATTTCCGGCGGGGTTGAGGAATTCGTTAAATGGTTTGTGTTATACCACATCATTTATAATCACACGGAGTTTGATGAGCCATATGACGGTATTCTTTACGCTGTTGCTGTTTCGCTTGGTTTTGCAACGGTGGAGAATGTATTGTATGCCTTTGCGGGGAATGCCTCCGTCTCAGCCATGTTTCTCCGTGCATTACTTCCTGTGTCAGGACACGCCATGTTTGCGGTAATTATGGGATATTACATGGGGCGGGCCAAGTTTACGGATGGCAAGAAAAAACGTTGGTTCCTGATGCTATCGCTGTTGCTTCCTTTTTTCTGGCATGCACTATACGATGTCATCATGAACACAATGGTAAACTACTGGCTGTGGTTCATAGCACCGTTAATGGCGGGATTGTGGTATGGAGCCATGGGCAAAATTACACGGGCGAATAACCGCTCTCCTTTTCGATTTGTGAAACGGGAGGAAGAGGTTAAATTATAGAAATACGGACACACTGGTGGACATGGAGCGCGTACTGCGCCTGATGCCCCGGTGTGTTTTTTTTGTTTTCGACCTAAAGAATCCCCGGGGAATGAACAACAGAAACGGGGACAGCGTAATGAGGATAAAAATAAAAATCAGATGCAAACAGTGCGGAGAGCGGTTTACGCTGCGCGGCAAAAAAGAAAGAGGGCGAATTGAGACCGGATTCAAGCAGTGTCTGTGTGATAATCGGGATCAATTTGAGATTGAGGAAGATGGCGGTACGTCTTGGATTCAAATGAATTAAACAGCTCGTAAAGAGTCAAACATTGTGCCGACTGGAAAACCGATGCATAAGAGGACTTTCTTCGATCCACAATATAGATAGTGGTTCAGATGAAAGGAGACTCTACCGATGTATAAACGTTTAAGTTCAGTCATGTTTCCGATATTTGCAGTACTGCTGATCGGTGCCCTTGTGTGGGGATACCAGGAGAACCAGGAGAAAAATGCGATCTTGATCAAAGCGGAGAATCAGTATCAGCGTGCGTTTCATGATTTGTCTTTCCATATGGACAAGCTGCACTCTGAAATCGGTAATACACTGGCGGTGAATTCCACTTCCCAAGGCATGCACCGTAAAGGTCTGATGAATGTGTGGCGGCTTACCAGCGAGGCGCAAAATGAGATTAACCAACTGCCTCTAACCATGCTGCCTTTTAACGAGACGGAGGAATTTCTTTCTCGTATCTCAAACTTTGCTTATCAGGCATCCATGCGTGATTTAACCAATGAACCACTAAGTGAGAAGGAAGTGGGCAACCTGAAAAGGCTGTACCAGAATTCCTCCGAGATCACTAAAAACCTACAGGAAGTCCAGCAAAAAGTACTTTCGGACCGCTTGCGCTGGATGGATGCTGAGACGGCTATGGCGACAGAAGAAGAAACGATGGATAACACCATTGTCGATGGATTTCGCACAGTGAACAAAAAAGTACAGGAGTATCCTGAACTGGATTGGGGCCCTTCGGTATCCAGCATTTATGCAAAGCGTTCAGTCAAAAAGCTGGATGGTATTCCGGTGTCTAAAGAACAAATTCAAAGTAAAGCTGCGAAATTTTCAAATGCGGACAGCAGCAAGATCCAGATTCAGGAGAATGGTAAAGGTACGGACTGGGAGTCCTATACCGCTACAATCAATCAAGGCAAAGAAAGCAAGCTGATGATGGATTTTACCCGCAATGGGGGCATGCTGATTTCCTACAGCGATACTAGACCGATTGGCGCGAAAAAGGTCTCACGTTCAGATGCCATGGCCAAAGCGGATCAATTTCTCGTCAATAAGGGCTACAAAGATATGAAAGCAGTAAACTACGATGAGTATGGTAATTTAGCAAATTTAACGTATGTGCGCAAACAAGGGGATACCCTGCTTTATCCGGAGAAAATGTCCGTACGCGTCGGTCTGGACACAGGAGACGTTACTGGCTTCCAGGCAAGCGATTATGTCTATGAGCATCAGAAACAACGGCAAATACCAAAAGCGGCTCTTACCGAAGCACAGGCTCGCAAAAAGCTTAATCCTGAATTTAAGGAGACCTATGCACGTAAGTCATTAATTAAGAATGATTACAGCAAGGAAGTATTATGTTATGAATTCGGTGGACGCATCAACGGGACGAAATACCGAATTTATATCAACGCGAATACAGGAGTCGAAGAAGCAGTTGAAGAAATTAAACCTGTGAATGCGACTTCCTAGAATTTAAACGGAAAACGAAACTCAAGAATTTTACCAAACAGACCACTTCGTGGTCTGTTTTTTGTTATCCGCTATGAGAAAGGTCATGGTATAATAGTCCTTGTACATACGATGATGAATAGTAAGGTGGCGGTGAAGAGCTTGTATCCGAAAATTAATGAAATTTTACACATCCAAATTGCCTCAGCAGATGAAAAAGAAGAGAGCAAGGAATACAAATCCCGTATAGCAGACATGGATGATCACAGTTTTTTGATTGAAGTACCGATGCAGCAAGGTAGCAGTCGTTTGAAAAGATTGTATTTCGGCGAAGAACTGTCCATCTCTTATATTACCGAAGATGGCGTCAGACATTATTTCAATACGTACGTAACCGGATTTGAAGAAGATGTGGTAAGGCTTGTGCGTATACGCAAACCGCTGCCTGATGATATCTCGAAAATACAACGACGCAGCTTCCTGCGTGTTCATGCGAATCTTGAACTAGCCATTCAAGCAGAAGATCTGACTCGTGCGGTAGGATTGACCGAGGATATAGGTGGCGGGGGATTGTCCATATACGGAGAACCCAACTTCCCGATAGCGGAGGGGCAAAAGTTGAACTGCTGGCTGCTCGTTCCTTATCGGAATTCAACGATTGAGCATGTGGCTTTCGAAGCTGAAGTGGTTCGCATTAAAACCCTCGAGTCGGGAAGACAGCTCTGCATGTTGAAATTTACACAGATCACAGACTCGGAGCGGCAAAAAATCATTAAGTTTTGCTTTGAACGGCAGCTGGATTATCGTACGAAGTAAGAGCAGGTTTTTTGAATAAAAAGGAAATATGGCGGGAAACGTAAGGGGAAAAACGGAGGTGCTTGGGTATGAATCACCGACGTACATCCCGAAGATATGAGCGTCTGTATTACGTGTTCTCCAAACGAATGGAAAGAAGACTTTTTCAGCTTATTGCCGTTTTATTTTTGTTGTTGGTGGTATACCAAATGCTGCTTCAGGTTCCATATTTCAAACAAAATGTGACCCGGATAGACCGAATGGAGGGGACACCAATTCATATGGAACTTTCAACGAAAAGGGAACATCAGTGAATTGGCTGTTTTTGCATCCATGTGTATAGTGTGGTATAATTTTCACGATGCAGGCAATGCCTGTTTTTTTATTGAGGCTTATCGTTTGAGGAGGAATGCCCCGTTGGCAAGCCAGAACACATCAGAGAACGGGAAGATGAACGTTGCAATTGACGGACCTGCCGGTGCCGGGAAAAGTACCGTGGCCCGATTGGTTGCAGAGGCGCTCGGTTATATTTACGTCGATACTGGCGCAATGTACCGTGCGGTTACCCTACACATGATTCGGAAAGGGATTTCTCCGGATAATGTATCAGAGGTACTTCAAGAAGCCCACAAACTGGTCATTGATTTACAGCCGGACCCGGGCGGACAGAAAGTGTTCTGTAACGGGGAAGATGTAACCTTGGAAATCCGCTCCCGTGAAGTTACGGGGATCGTGTCCCGATATGCGCAAATCGAGGGGCTGCGTTCGCAATTAGTGGATACTCAGCGGCAAATGGCTTTGCGCAAGGGCGTCGTCATGGATGGACGCGATATCGGAACGACAGTATTGCCCGATGCGGAAGTGAAAATCTTCATGACTGCCAGTGTGGAAGAGCGCGCACTTCGCCGCTTCAAAGAACTGGACCCCTCTGAAGGACTGACGTTGAAGCAATTAGAGCGAGACATAGCCACACGTGACAAATTGGATGAAGAGCGGGAAATATCCCCACTTCGCTGTGCCGAGGACGCAACGGTTCTTGATACAACCAAGATGAGTATTCATGAAGTGGTTGACAAAATCGTATCTTATTGCACAATGGTCAGAGGAGAGGTTGGTCTATGATTTACACATTTTGCAGCACAGTACTGCGGATCATTTACACCATTCTTTTCCGCCTGGAAGCAGTTGGACGGGAGAATATCCCCCAAGAGGGCGGCGTACTTTTATGTTCCAATCATATCAGTAACTTTGATCCTCCAACGGTAGGTATTAAAATTCGCCGGCAGGTACGTTTCATGGCCAAAAGTGAATTGTTTGATGTTCCGGTACTTGGGAAGATCATTAAGGCTGTGGGCGCGTTTCCCGTTAAGCGTGGAGGCGTTAGCAAGGAATCCATCAAAACTTCACTAAACATTTTGCGCAATGGTGAAGTGCTCGGCATTTTCCCATCCGGGAGTCGGCACAACGATGGAGGCATCGGCAAAAAAGGTGCAGCGAGCTTTGCTCTTCGGAGTGGTGCTACCGTTATCCCTACTGCTATTATCGGCAACTACAAGCTGTTTCGTAAGATGAAAGTGGTGTATGGAGCACCGGTGAATTTGGACGAGTTTAAGGAAGATCCTTCTGGTGATGCACTAGAAAGAGCAACTGAAAAGATTATGTCCAAAATTAATGAGATGGTGAAAACAGGTGTACCGAGCAAATAATTTGCTCTTCACCGAAAGTCTGAATGCATTATTTCCATATTTTTGAGGGAAACTAATCCGAGCCATTCAGCGTTGAAAGTGTTTTGAACTCTGCTACAGGCAGGTTTGAATATAATGGGGTTTTTGAATTGAGGAGGGTATTTGACATGTCGGAAGAAATGAAAAATCAAGAAGCAACCCAAGATGAGTTGGATCAATTCGTTTCCTTGAAAAAAGGAGATACTGTAAAAGGAACCATCGTCAAATTGGAAGATAACCAAGCCTATGTGAGCATTGGATATAAATATGACGGTGTAATTCCAATTCGCGAACTGTCCTCATTGCATGTTGACAGCGCGTCTGATGCAGTAGAAGTTGGACAAGAAGTTGAAGCTAAAGTACTTAGCATCGACGACGAGAAAGAAAAACTCGTTCTGTCCAAACGTGCAATCGACAGCGAAAACGCTTGGGATCAATTGCAAAAGCACTTTGAAGACCAAGATGTATTCGAAGTTGTTGTAGCTGACGTAGTAAAAGGCGGTCTGGTAGCAGACGTGGGCGTACGCGGATTTATTCCTGCTTCCATGGTTGAGCGCCATTTCGTAGAAGACTTCAGCGACTACAAAGGACGCACACTGCGCGTTAAAGTGAAAGAGATCGATCGTGAGAACAACAAAGTGATCCTTTCCCAAAAAGACGTTCTGGAGCAAGAATTCGAAGCTAACAAAGCTGAGGTTATGGCTGGTCTGCAAGAAGGACAAGTTATCGAAGGTACAGTACAACGTTTGACTCAATTCGGAGCATTCGTTGATGTAGGCGGAGTTGACGGTCTGGTTCACGTTTCCGAGCTCGCTTGGACGCATGTGGACAAACCATCCGATGTCCTTTCCGAAGGCGATAAAGTCAGCGTTAAAGTGCTGAAAGTTGACCCTGAAAAAGGCAAAATCAGCCTGAGCATGAAAGCTGTTCAACCAGGACCATGGGAAACAGCTGGCGAGAAATTCAACACTAGCGATATCGTAACAGGTGTTGTTAAACGTCTGGTTGATTTCGGAGCATTTGTTGAAATCGCTCCAGGTGTTGAGGGACTTGTACACATTTCACAAATTTCCCACAAACACATCGGTACTCCACAC
Source organism: Paenibacillus xylanilyticus (assembly GCF_009664365.1). Lineage (NCBI taxonomy): Bacteria > Bacillati > Bacillota > Bacilli > Caryophanales > Paenibacillaceae > Paenibacillus > Paenibacillus xylanilyticus. The sequence continues at coordinate 4,233,243 of NZ_CP044310.1, read as the reverse complement.
GAAGTATTGAAAGAAGGTCAGGAAGTTCAAGTTAAGATTCTCGACATGAACCCTGCTGAGCAACGTGTAAGCCTGAGCATCAAAGAAACAGAAGAAGCTCCTGCCCAAGCGCCAAAAGCGGAAAGACCTGCTAGAAACAACGCTCCGCGTGAAGAAATCAACAACCCGAACGTTTCCTTGAGCAACCAAGGTATGAGCATCACACTCGGCGAACGTTTCGGTGACAAACTCAGCAAATTCAAATAAGTTATTCATGCATGGTTCTAAGTTATACTGCATATTTTGCTGAACAATAAAAGCAAGATCGGCGAGCCCCAGCGGGTTCGCCGATTGTTGTTATTGTGAGCATTCTTGGCATGAAAGGTTAGCCAAGACATGTGTTTTTTGCTATGATGAGTAACGTAAGTATGGACAGGAGGAGTGGAATGTATGGCAAGACCCGTTGTGGCAATTGTCGGGCGACCGAACGTGGGTAAATCCACTATTTTTAATCGGATTATCGGCGACAGACTGGCCATTGTGGAAGACAAGCCGGGTATTACCCGTGACCGGATCTACGGAATCGGTGAATGGAACGGTAAACCATTCAGTATTATCGATACAGGTGGTATCGAAATCGACGGCGAGGATGTCATTCTTAAATCAATTCGGATGCAGGCAGAGCTCGCCATTGAAGAAGCGGATGTTATTGTATTCATGTGTGATGCAAAAGCAGGGATTACGCAATCTGACGAAGAAGTCGCAGAGATGTTGTACCGCTCAGGCAAGCCCATTGTTGTAGCCGTTAACAAAGTGGATAATATTGGGCGCAGTGAGCTCATTTACGAGTTTTATGGATTTGGATTTGGAGATCCCATCGGTGTATCCGGAAGTCATGGTACGGGTATTGGTGATTTGCTGGATGCGATTGTTGAAAAATTGCCTGAGCTTGAAGAAGAAACATACGATGAAGACGTCATCCGTGTTGCTCTAATCGGACGTCCAAACGTGGGTAAATCTTCATTGGTGAATGCCATCTTGGGTGAGGAACGCGTCATCGTAAGTGATGTAGCCGGTACGACGCGCGATGCCATCGATACCCCGTTCGAAAAGGATGGGCAGCGTTATGTGCTGATTGATACAGCAGGTATGCGTAAACGTGGTAAAGTGTATGAAACTACTGAGAAATACAGTGTTATGCGTGCTATGCGTGCCATTGAACGTGCTGATGTCGTTTTGATCGTTATTAACGGCGAGGAAGGCATCATTGAACAGGACAAGCACATTGCAGGTTATGCATTTGAAGCCGGTAAAGCTTCCCTGTTCGTTGTGAATAAATGGGACGTGGTGGATAAAACCGATAAAACGATGAATGAGTTTGAGAAAAAAATTCGGGATCACTTCCTGTTTATGACTTATGCTCCCGTAGTCTTTTTGTCAGCCAAAACAAAACAACGCTTACAAAAATTGCTTCCTGTGGTAACTCGTGTAGCTCAGCAGCATGCTATGCGTGTTCAGACGCATTTGCTTAATGATGTTGTATCTGACGCCGTGGCTATTAATCCACCGCCTACTGACAAAGGACGCAGAATGCGGATTAACTACGTGACACAGGTTGCCGTCAAACCGCCGACCATGGTTATTTTTGTAAACGATCCGGAATTGATGCACTTCTCTTATGAGCGTTACCTGGAGAATAAAATCCGCGGAGCGTTTGATTTTGAAGGTACGCCAATTCGCATATTTACTCGGAGGAAGTCCGACGAAGGTTAGGGGAGAAGTTTGTGATTTTACCAATCGCAGCGATTGTACTGAGCTATCTGCTCGGTTCAATCAGCTTTAGTGTCCTCCTTGCAAAGGCAATACGGGGGATCGACATTCGTCAGCATGGCAGCGGAAACGCAGGCGCTACCAATACATTGCGGATCTTGGGTAAAGGACCGGCTATTCTTGTGCTGCTGTTGGATGTACTTAAAGGTATTGCGGCTGTATGGATTGGAGTTTGGTTCAGTGACGGCTCCGAGTGGATTCCTGCAATTTGCGGTGTTGCAGCGATTGCAGGACATAACTGGCCGCTCTACTTCCGATTCCGTGGGGGAAAAGGAATTGCAACAGCAATTGGCGTACTCGCCACTCTTGCATTCGTTCCTGCAGTTTCTGCCGGAATTTTTGCAATCCTGTCCATCGTTTTGACACGTTATGTTTCGCTCGGTTCTCTAATTTTTGTAGCATTAACACCAATCTTCATCCTAGTGTTCCCGGGATATTCCATGAATCTGTTTTGGGGAAGTCTGATTATTTGTCTGTTTGCATTTTGGAGACATCGCACCAACATTGCGAAGCTTGCCAGAGGACAGGAAAATAAATTAGGAGCTAATAAACCTGGGGGTGGAAAACGCGTTGTCTAAAAAAGTTGCCGTCCTGGTCGCAGGCAGTTGGGGGACCGCTCTCGCAAGTGTGCTGGCCGCCAATGGGCTGGAAGTGACGATGTGGACACGTGGTGAAGAGCAGGCCGCCGAAATTAACAACCAGCATCGGAACAGTCGTTTTCTACCTGGTGCAGAGTTATCACCTCGCATTCAGGCAACGACTAACATGGGGGATGCCGTTCAAGGGGCTTCGGCCGTTTTGATTGTTGCGCCTTCCTCAGCCATGCGTTCGGTAGTCAACCAACTCAAGGCGTATTATACGCCAGACATGTTAATAATTCATGCAACCAAGGGATTTGAAACGGAAAGCCTCAAACGGATGTCGACGGTGATCTCCGAGGAACTTGAATGTGAAGAAGGGAATATCGTTGTACTTTCGGGTCCGAGTCATGCGGAGGAAGTGGTCAAGCGCTGTCCTACAACGGTGGTTGTGGCTTCACTGGACAAGGCCGCAGCAGATGCTGCTCAGGCATTATTCATGAATGCCTATTTCCGTGTGTATACGAATCGGGATATGCTTGGTGTGGAGCTGGCAGGTGCCTTCAAAAATATTATCGCACTTGGTGCAGGGATGTCGGACGGCCTGAACTTCGGAGATAATGCAAAAGCCGCTCTATTGACTCGTGGCTTGGCAGAGATCACCCGGATTGGCGTGGAGATGGGAGCAAACCCGCTTACGTTTGCGGGCCTCGCAGGAATCGGTGATTTGGTCGTTACCGCGACAAGTCAACATAGCCGGAACTGGCGGGCCGGTTCCATGCTGGGACAAGGACAAAAGCTGGAGGATGTGCTGAATTCCATGGGAATGGTCGTAGAAGGAATTCGTACGACAAAAGCAGCCTATTTTATCTCCCAGAAATACGGGGTGCAAATGCCGATTGCGGATCAACTCTACCATGTTCTCTTTCAGGATCGTGAGCCGCGTGATGCGGTTGAGGCACTTATGGGCCGAGACCCAAAGACCGAAATGGAAGTTATGAAACTGGAAACATGGGAACAGTGGCACTCCTGAATCTCCATTGCTTTACTCACCAGAAATTAAGAAGCTCATTCACCTTTTCATCGGTACACTCATACTATACACATGAGTATTGCCGGAGGAGGGGAGACGAATGGGTAACAACATTTCTAAGGATGCACTAAAAGCGATCAATAAAAAAACGGGCAAAACAATTACAGAAGGTGCTGTCAAGAAATTGGCGAGCACAGTAAAACCGTCCACCATGCAAAATGAAGCTCAGTTGCGCCAATTGATTAAACAAGTATCCGCCATGGCGAAAGTTCCGGTATCTGAGGATACGGTTCAGGATATTGTAAGTGCGGTCAAAAAAAGTGGACTGAATCCAAACAGCATGGAATCATTAATGAAAATGATGATGAAAAAATAATAGATCGTTTTTGCTTCTATAACGTGGGCAAGCAAGACAAAAAGATGAGTCAGCTAAGGCTGGCTTTCTTTTTGTCTTTTTTTTGGAAAAGTCCTCTGAATTTCATGTTATAATAATTTCAATTGTCACCGTGTCAGTGATGAATAACGGATTGAAGGGGAGACTGCTGGATTATGAGCGCAATGGACAAGATGTGGCTGTCATTGGTTGCAATTCTGATTATGGGATTGTCTGTATTCCTGATAACCTTCGCGAGAGCCAAAACCAAGGGCTTCGTGCGAGGGATTCTGTCATTAATCGCGTTTCTGATTATGCTTATTGGTTTTTTCGGCGGAATTGCATCGCTTACTTGATCTTATTCTTGCGTGCAGCTTAACATCCGCATAAGTACACCATAGAACTGACACAATGAAAACGGATGAAGGGAAGGTGAGCCGGTTGGGACCACATGGAACAGAGGGCCTTACAGAGCGCTATCCGGAATTGCACGCTGCGTTGCTGGAAACGGCAAAAACCTGGAATACAGTACCTTATACTTGGCTTCTTGGGGGAAGCTGTGGACTCCTGCTGCAGCAGGTCGAGTTGCAGCAGGCTCCCAGAGATATTGACGTGTACGCCGATCTGGCTGCTGCACGTGGGCTGCATCATGCTGCCCCAGGAATTGCCCTGGATGAACCGGTGATCGATCGAACAGGGCCATATGCTTCATTGCTAAGTCATTATCAAGTCGGAGAGTGTGCGCTTGAACTCGTAGGTGGCTTTGAAGTATGGTCCAGGCAGAGCTGGTACCGGATTGAGATTGAACAACTGCTGATTCATCATGCGCCTCAGGCTCAAATAGGTTCTTACACGTTAAGATTGATGCCCCTCGCTCATGAGCTGCTTTTTAATCTGCTGAGAGGTCGAGCTGACCGATATGAGGCTATTGCCGAAGCAATCCGGAAGGATCCACAGCTTCATCAGCCCTTACTGGCTTCATTGGGCAAGCATAATGTGTGGACAAGCCGATTCTCCGCTGAGGTAGAAGCGTTGGTTGGTTTTACATGGACTTCATAGGTGGGGAGGCAAGAGGATGGAGCACACGATTACATTTTTACCGCAAAATAAGAGCATTCGCCTAAAAGCGGGAGTGAACCTGCTGAGTGCCGCACGCCGTGCAGGAGTGAAGATTCCAACCCGTTGCGATGGAAAAGCCGCTTGTCTAATGTGCAAGGTCAAAGTAGATGGTGATCAGCTGCAGGCGCTGCACCCTCCTACAGATGCTGAACAACGGAAACTGGGTTCCCTGCTGGAAGCAGGAACTCGTCTTGCTTGTCAGGCAAAGGTGAGGGGATCGGTGTCTGTTCATGTTCCGGAGGATCCGCTCAAAGCGGCAATCCGTAAGCAGTTGGAACGCCAGCAGCAGGAGAATGACGACTGGTTCTGAAACTAACCTGAATGGAGCTCAATTGGGAATGGGTTTTCCCGTTGGACTCTTCAGATTCAAGGAGGATGCGGATGAACGAAAACAAAGATAGACTCTTCATTAGTTCGGGGCGGAGGTACGGGATTCAGGGAGTCCGCTGCCTTCTCTTCATTTTAATGGTTGCTGCATTAAGTGGCTGCATGTATCCGTCCCAGGGTAACGATGACCCCAAGATAGCATACAGGGAGAGTGTGAACCGGATACAGAGTGCTGTAGAGGCATTTCAGAAGGATCAGGGGATTCTGCCCATGATTAATGCGGATATGGATACACCAAAATATGAAAAATTCAGAGTGGATCTGTCGAAGCTGAAACAGCAAGGTTATCTGGACGAGATCCCGGGTACTGCTTTTGAAAGTGGTGGGAGCGCTTACTTCATTATTCAAAATGAAGAGACAGCACCCACTGTAAAAGTAATGGACTTGCAGACGGTACAGAAGGTCAATGATGTACAGCGCATGGTTAACCAGTATAAATCAGTACATAACGGCAAACTGCCCGCCGGGGAGGAATTGTACACCGGCCTGTATGCTGTAGATATGAAACAAGCCGCTCAGGCGGGTGCTACAGAGGTTACACTGAACAGTGTATATTCGGGTCAGGAGTTACCATTTATCATGGACGGTGAAGGTAAGGTGTACGTAGATTATGCCTTCGATATCATGCAGGCGGTAGAAAAATCGGATCGTTCTCCTGTAGAGGAGGATGATGTGCGCGAGTATTTGCTGGAGCACTCCTATTTCGTTCCTGTAAAATCGGTCAGTTATACGTGGCAGAATAATGCCCCAGTGGCACAAGACAAACCATAGATGAAATGCACCAAAAAAGAGATACTTCTCATCAAGGAGTATCTCTTTTTATTGTTGCGTTATGTTCTCAGGAGCTTCAAATAACCGGATTAGGTAATACCTCAGACCTCAACGTTGTAGTTCAACTCAAGTTCATCGCCTGGCAATCCACGAATGCCCCAGTGAGCACGTGGTGTCTCGAAAATGGTGATCTCCAAATCCTGGACAGACAACAGGAGTTTTTCATGTATTTGTTTATATAATTGCTGGATTAAATCTTTTTTTGTTTCCATAGATCTTCCTTCGAACATGCTGATTTCAACAATAGTGTATGCTTCTGATCGATCTGGCGGGTATTGAAAGTCCTCTGCATCCATGGGGAAGTAACGTTGAAATTTTTTGTTCTCTGGCAGTCCCAGCACATCCATCAGAACGGAATGAATCACGGTAGAAAGCTGTACTTTCATTGGATTTAACTGCTCACGAATACCGAATACTTTAATCTGTGCCATGCTCATCTCACCTTTCTCATCTCGTTTTCAATCGAACTCAGCTCGGCTCTAAAACGATGTTGCCTTCACAGTATACCTCTAACTCCAAGTGTCCGGTACCCCAAATAGAAATGAATGAAACCAGCATAATTGCGACCTGGTGTTCATAAAGTAGATTGAAATAATGACGCGCAGTCCGAGAGCGGAGCAACTTCCCGGCGCTGAAGACCTGAGAAAAAACAAAAAAACGCGTCATATTGCTGCATACGGATACATAAGATGATACTAGTCCAATTGCATGTACGAGTTAACGCCGCTTTCGCCGGTTTCATCAGAATGCAACGTTCGGCGGCGGACGACTTCCGGGCACTCACAAAGGCGGCTCTACCGTTGCAGGGATTTCAGTCTTCTGATTGAAAAAACGAAGCGGATGCTCTTTAGCATTTTTCCTTCGGAGTAATTTAGGGAGGGGATTTCATTGGAGAAAGTGGACATTTTTAAGGACATAGCTGAGCGGACCGGAGGGGATATCTATCTCGGGGTTGTCGGCGCAGTCCGGACGGGGAAATCAACATTTATTAAACGATTCATGGAAACGATCGTACTGCCAAACATCGCAAGCGAGGCCGATCGTGCCCGTGCAGTGGATGAACTTCCACAGAGTGCAGCAGGCAAAACGATTATGACCACCGAGCCAAAATTCGTACCGAATAACGCAGTCCAGATCAAAGTGGCTGAAGGGCTCGATGTTAATGTACGTTTGGTGGATTGTGTTGGGTACGCTGTGGAGGGTGCGAAGGGCTATGAGGATGAAAATGGTCCACGCATGATCTCCACGCCGTGGTTCGAAGAGCCGATCCCGTTCCAGGAAGCAGCGGAGATTGGCACGCGCAAAGTCATTCAGGAGCATTCCACATTGGGTGTGGTGGTTACGACAGACGGCACCATTGCCGAGATCGCCCGTAGTTCCTACGTGGAATCCGAAGAACGAGTCATTGCCGAACTGAAAGAGGTTGGCAAACCGTTCGTGCTGATCATCAACTCTACCCGTCCTCGCAGTGAAGAAGCTCTTCAATTGCGAAGCGAATTGGCAGCTAAATATGATATTCCGGTAATGACATTAAGCGCAGCCACGATGACGGAAGATGATGTGACAGGCGTGCTGCGTGAAGTCCTGTATGAGTTCCCTGTTCATGAGGTGAATGTGAATCTGCCGAGCTGGGTTATGGTCCTCAATGAAACCCACTGGCTGCGTAACAACTACGAAAATTCCGTACGCGACACGGTGAAGGACATTCGTAGACTGCGTGACGTAGACCGGGTTGTGTCCCAGTTCATGGAGTATGAGTTCATCGACCGCGCAGGACTCAGCGGCATGAACATGGGTCAGGGTGTGGCCGAAATTGATCTGTACGCTCCTGATGAGTTATACGATCAGATCCTCGTGGAAGTGGTCGGCATTGAAATCAGAGGCAAGGATCATCTGCTGCAGCTGATGCAGGAATTCTCTCATGCCAAGCGGGAATATGATCGCTTCGCTGAAGCCTTGGAGATGGTCAAAACGACCGGATACGGCATTGCGGCGCCTTCGCTTGCTGAGATGGCACTGGATGAACCAGAGCTCATTCGCCAAGGCACCAAATTCGGTGTGCGTTTGAAAGCAACTGCACCTTCCATTCACATGATCCGGGTCGATGTCGAGTCCGAGTTCGCACCGATTATCGGTACGGAGAAGCAAAGTGAGGAACTGGTGAGGTACCTGATGCAAGACTTCGAGAACGACCCAATCAAGGTGTGGGATTCAGACATGTTTGGTCGTTCGCTGCATTCCATCGTGCGCGAAGGGATTCAGGGCAAGATCGCCATGATGCCGGACAATGCAAGGTACAAATTGCAGGAGACATTGGGACGTATCATCAACGAAGGTTCAGGCGGCTTGATTGCCATCATTCTGTAAGACAAAAGACCACAAGGCTATCCTTGTGGTCTTTTTGCTGTATGATTTAATTTTCTTATACATGGTACTACTGGATGTAAAATACATGCTTCGCGAAAAACTTAGCGAATTTTAGCTTTAAATTGTTAAAACCCATTTACATACTAGGGATTAGCCGTTATATTAATATTCAACTATTGTGATCAAGGTCACTGAGAGTGCACGAATAGGGGGAGATAGAGATGAAAAAGAAAGATACGAAATGGGTATGGTTAAGTGTTCTGCTTGTATTTACATTGGCACTGTCCGCTTGCGGGATCAAAAAAGAACCGGCAGCAGCTCCAGCTTCCGGAGCATCAGAGGACAAGCCCAAGACGGAGGCGGTGACGGGTCCGCTAAGTGGTAAACGAATTGCCTTAATCATGGAATTTAACACGGGAACATTCTCACAGCAGTATGTTCAAGGCGTAAAAGAGGAAATTGAGAAATTCGGCGGTGAGCTAACTACTTTTGTCGCTGATAATGATAAAGCCAAGATGGTTTCATTGCTGGACAGCGCAATTAACCAGAAGTTCGATGCAATCTTGACGGATCACGGGGACTCGCTTCTGGAACCGGGCGTGAAAAAAGCAGTAGAACAAAACATTCCGGTAGTAGTCTTCGACGCTGCTATCCAAGTACCAGGGGCAACTGTACTGTCTCAGGACGACCAGAAGATGGCTGAACTTACACTGGAACAAATGAAAAAGGATATTAACGGCCAGGGGAATATCGTGAAAGTATGGGTGGCTGGATTCGCTCCTATGGAACGTCGCCAGATTGCCTACGGCGAATTCATGAAGGAAAATACAGACATCAAGGAGATTGCCACATTTGGCTCCGCTCAAAACCCGGCTCTGGATACGCAAGCCAAGATGGAAGCGATTCTGAAACAATATCCGAAAGGCGAAATCACAGCCGTGTGGGCTGCGTGGGATGAGTTTGCCAAAGGCGCTGCACGTGCAATCCAGCAAGCGGGTCGTGACGAAATTAAAGTTTACGGTATCGATATGAGTGATGAGGATTTGCAAATGATTCAGGATCCGAAAAATCCTTGGGTTGCTTCTGCAGCAGTAGACCCGACAGATATTGGACGTGTTCAGGTACGTTACGCTTATCAGAAATTGAACGGCGATGAGACTGAAGATCAGGTGGTCCTTAATCCGGTTTATGTTCAACGCGAAGCGCTTCCTGAGAACCAAATCTCTACTTCCGAATTGTCCCAATATGTTGAGGGTTGGGGAGGAAGTACACAGGGCATCAAGGATTGGATGGCGGAATACGGAATCACTGCTAAATAAAGCAGCGTTAGAAGGCGCGCCGCAAGGTGCGCTTTTTTCGCAGGCAGATCTGTAAAACAAAAGAATCGTAGGATAGCATGACTCCCTGAGGAGGGATTGGAGGTCTACATCATGACAACTGCACCGATTTTGCTTCAAATGGAACATATTCATAAGCAGTTTGCAGGCGTTCCTGCGCTGAAAGACGTTGATTTCTCTGTAAAAGGTGGAGAGATTCATGCCTTGCTTGGCGCCAATGGAGCAGGAAAAAGTACCTTGATGAAAATTCTGTCGGGTGCCTACCAACTGGATCAGGGCCAGATTCGTTTAAATGATCAGCATTTACGTCTAAATTCACCGGGGGACGCTAAGGCAAACGGGATTCATTGTGTCTATCAGGAGGTCGATGCTGCACTGGTACCGCAGCTGACGGCTGCTGAGAACATAATGCTGGACCAGCTGGCTTCTCCGGTTGGTGGATGGTGGAAAAGCCCGCGTAAGCTGCAGCAGCGTGCTCTTGAGGCACTCAAAGAATTGGGAGCAGACATTGCCGTTCAGAAAAAGGTAGCAGACCTTACACTTGCAGAGAAACAGATGATTCTGCTGGCACGTATCCTGATTCAGGATGCCAAGGTCATTATATTTGATGAACCGACGGCTCCGCTGAGCCAGGAAGAAACCGATGCCTTTTTCCGAATTGTTCATCTGTTAAAAGAACGGGGAGTAGCTTGCATTTTTATAACCCACCGGCTTGCTGAGGTGACTGGACATTGTGATCGAGTGACCGTCATGAGAGACGGGCAGCATGTATTTACGGGTGAGGCGCGTGGACTAACTGTCAATGATCTGGTCACACAAATGCTGGGCAAGCCATTCGAAGAGGAATTTCCGAAGACGGAAGCACCTATAGGCGAAGTAATCTTTGAAGCACGTGGACTGCACCGGGGGATCAAGGTCAAGGGGGTTGATTTGTCTGTACGCCGTGGTGAGGTGCTGGCTGTTGTCGGTCTGGTCGGTGCGGGCAAAACGGAATGCTCCCGTCTTCTGATTGGAGCAGATCAGCTGGAAAAAGGGGATATTCGTTTAAACGATAAACCGCTTCGGTTCGCTCAGCCCGCGGATTCTGCAGCTTCAGGCATCGTTTCCGTACCCGAGGAACGTCGCAAGCAGGGGATTCTCATTCAGGAAAATGTGGAACGGAATCTGAGCCTGCCCTTGCTCGGGCGTCTTAGTACATTCGGATTCGTGAGTCGCAAGAAGGAGCGGGAGAACGCGGAATCACTGGTTCAACAGCTTGGCATTAAAACATCTTCGGTACGTCAGGAAGTGAAGTATCTGAGCGGAGGTAACCAGCAGAAGGTAGCTATTGGCAAATGGCTGAATGCGGACGCTGATGTCTTTATATTTGATGAACCTACCAAGGGTGTGGATATTGGAGCCAAAAGTGACATCTTCCGTATCATTAACGAGCTGGCTTTGGCAGGCAAGGCAGTTATCTATTTCACATGTGAGCTGGACGAGGGGCTTGGTATAGGAGACCGCATTGCAGTGATGTGTGAAGGGAAAATCGTAAAAGAATTCAAGCGTGGCGAGACTAACCAAGAACAGCTGCTATACTATGCAAGCGGTGGACAAGAGGTGCAGGTATGAAGGACAAATCTATGAATTTTGCGTTCCGTTATGGGGCGATTATTGTTATTATCGGAGTTATTGCTTTTTTTGGCATCAAATTGCCTTACTTTTTTACCTACAGTAATCTGACGGACATTCTGGGATCGATATCGATCGTGACCTTTGTTGCTATCGGTGTAACGTTATCTCTCATTGTGGATGGTTTCGATCTCTCGGTGGGGGCTACCGTTTCATTGACGACCGTTGTAACCGCATCATTAATGATCTGGTATCAGCAGCCGCTCGCCGTTGTTATTATTGTTCCGCTCGTGATCGGTGCAGTCATTGGTCTCCTGAATGCTTTGTTGATTGTAAAACTGCGCATTCCTGATCTGCTCGCCACGCTGGCGACCATGTACATTATCGGAGGTATTCACAAAACGTACGCGCAAGGGTACACGATTTATAATCACATGCAATTTCCTGATGGCAGCAAGGCAGCCGGAGAGATGGATCCTACGTTCTTGCTGATTGGTCAGGGGAAATGGCTCGGCATGCCTATATCGGTTATCTTGCTTCTCATTGCAGTCATTGGTGTTCATATCTTTTTGACGTATACGAAATACGGACGCCAGATGTACGTTACTGGAGGCAATGAAGAGGCGGCGCGTTTGTCCGGAATTAAGGTAAAAAAGGTGCGGACCCTTGCTTATGTGGCTGCTGGCGTGTTTGCTGCAATCGGGGGCATTATCTACGCCTCCAAAGTCGGATCAGGACAGATTGACGCAGGTTCTCCGTTGTTAATGGAATCCGTGGCAGCTGTGTTTGTAGGGTTCTCTGTCTTCGGAGCGGGTAAACCAAATGTTATCGGAACCTTCATTGGTTCGGTCCTGATTGGGGTACTGGTGAACGGTTTAACCATGATGAATGTTCAGTATTTTACTCATGACATTGTAAAAGGTGGCGTGCTCGTGCTTGCCCTGGCAGTGACATTTTACGTGCTAAACCGCAACCGCACTTGAAATTGTGGGCTGTCTGTATTAGTATAAAATTTGTTCCGCGTCTGAAACGCGCTTGGTTTCAGGCGGCATTCTGCCGGAAATGACTGTTGACCGCAGGCGGAGAATTGTGTTCATCACGCTCAAGATGTACGTAGATTTTTTGCGTATGAACGTATATTTCGCTTTAAAACGGAAACACAGTATAACATTCAGGACATTGATTCAGGAGGTGAAAACAAATGAACAAATCAGACTTGATTACACACGTGTCCGAAGCGACTGAATTGTCCAAAAAGGATGTAACGAAAGCGGTTGATGCCGTATTCGAAGCAATCTCTGAGGCTCTTCAAAGCGGAGACAAAGTACAATTGGTTGGTTTTGGGAACTTCGAAGTTCGCGAGCGTTCTGCACGCAAAGGACGTAACCCGCAAACAGGTGAAGAAATCGAAATTCCTGCGAGCAAAATTCCTGCATTCAAACCAGGTAAAGCGCTCAAAGACGGAATTAAATAAGATTTCTACATATTCCATATGTCAAAGAAAGGACCGTGACTCGTTCACGGCCTTTTCTTTTGTCTTCTAATGATGTGCCTCGCTGTTTTTTGCGTCCTCAGGGTCGTCCGGTTGCTTGCTGTAAGCGATCAATATCAGATCTTCTCCTGCTGATTCCGAAAGGTGCTGTTCAATGTCCTGTAGCTGATGAATGTGCTCGTCTGTCAGGGTTGCAGGGGTGTACTTCATGCAGAGGCTCCTTTCTATGGAATGTATCCTCTAGTATGACCCGGTTCCCATAGATTATTGCAGCTTTACAAGCAAAACTCAGTTGACAAATGAATCAATCTTAATCATCATTAACGCTATTGAACAATTAGGAGAGGGGACGTTACGTAATGGACCATCCAACCGGCAGTGATTACATTGTCATTAAGGCAGAGGAAAACGGAGTTCAGGTGATCGGTTTGACGCGAGGACAGGATACGCGTTTTCATCATACCGAGAAGCTGGACAAGGGTGAAGTCATGATTGCCCAATTTACGAATCATACTTCCGCGATCAAAATCCGCGGCAAGGCTACCATGATTACAAAGCATGGCCAAATAGAATCAGAATAAAAGACGAGTTAAGCGTTTGTTGCATCAGAGCTAAGCGTTGTTTTACGGAAATCTCCTGCCTGTTCACGAAGTGGATTGGGGTAGAGCCAATACTTTGGGTATGAACGAAAAATTGCAGGCATAGCCTGCTTTTTTTCATTGTACAATGAGGTATGAGCCTTTACCGGACAGACTACACTAACATGTAAAGGCAGGGAGGCATTTATGAAACCGCGGATGATCGTGACGGCTTCGCTGCTGGCAACAGTTGCAGCAGTTTTCCTGTTGGTTGCTGTGCAAACCTTACATATGCGAACATTGGGCGGAGAGCGGGTACAACCGGTATCTGCAGCTGAGCAAAAGCTGGAACTGTCTGACGAGAATTTGGTGGACGTGCTGAGCTCCATGCATTTGACTACACCGATTGCAAAAGTGGAGTGGAAGCAGTCCATTTTGAAACTGGATCTGAAGGTGACAGGTACCGGGACAAGTTACACCGAAATTTATGACAATATGGCAACGGTGGCCGAGCTTGGATTTCACGGTCTTGATAACGTAGAACAAATATTGCTTCGTGTCATGGCAGAAGATGAGTGGCTGCACAAAAGGCATCTGCTGCTCGCTGCTGATATACGAAGAAATGAGTGGCCAACAGATGCAATTGAAGCACTTCGAAATTGGAAAAGCCCCGTCCTATCCGGTGAAATAAAAGAATGGTTTCACATCATGGAGACCGATCTGTGGAAGAAGCAATTCGAATTGTTGAACGAAGGGTAATAGAATAGCAGGATTCAGTGCGTGTCTGTTCAACATATGCTATAATATATAAGATTGTAGTGCAGAAATGGTTTAACAATGCAAAGGCTCGGAGGCTGAGAATGAATTCATATCGCGTACCCCAACTAGCAAAAAAATATACGGATTACGACATGATTCGACAACATACGGAAATACCACCGTTTCCGGATAGCCGGGCTCTTCTGCTGCAGGCGTTTGTGGGCCGTACAGATGAAAAGGAGCATGATGAGCTCTATGCTCTGGCTACCTCGCTCGTTCAGCTGGCCATGGATACGCATGATCGAATCGATACGATCTCCGGGGATCGGAAAGAGCAGGAGATGCGCTCACGCCAGTTGAACGTTCTTGCTGGTGATTACTTGAGCAGTCGCTTTTATCAGCTGCTTGCCCATGCGGGTCGCATTGAGATGATCGGCAAGCTCAGCGGTGCCGTATCTGAAGTCAACGTACGCAAGATGACGCTGTATGATCGGATGAAAAAGCTTCTCGTTTCGGCTGAAGAATACTTGCATGAAACGGTACAGCTGAAGATGCAGCTGTTTCTTTCTTTTGCGGACATGATTGGATCAAAGGATCAGAAGTTATGGGAGAGTCTTCTTGCTGAATTCAGCTTGTGCGAGACTGTTGTGGAAGAGCTGCAGCGAATGAATGACGCGAAGAAATTCACTCATAGCTATGCGTTCTGGCATATATACAAGCAAGGTACAGCCGATGAGCGGAACCTGATTGGCCAGCCGGAGCCAGATATGCGGGCATGTGGGGCTATGGCAGTCAAGTATCAAATTGATGGGCTCCTGCTGGACAGGCTTCGCGTAAGTACAAACCGCATAAAGCTTTTGCTGCAGGAAGAACAAGACCAGCGGGGATTAGCTGAGCTGCATGCCATCTTGGAAACCTATTTGGGTTATCTGGAGCCTTCACACGCAGCAGTAAGGGAAGATTGAGGGGGAGACAAATGGGGAGCGCAGAGTCGAAACCGAAAGAAGAGTTTGTCCATTCGGTGTTTCAGAGTATAGCCGGAAAATATGATGTCATGAATGACATTCTGAGTTTCCGCAGGCACAAAGCCTGGCGCAAATTCACAATGAAAAAAATGAACATGTCCAAAGGGGATACAGGTTTAGATCTGTGCTGCGGTACCTGTGACTGGACGCTGGCGATGGCCGAGGCAAGTGAAACAGGTCACATGCATGGACTGGACTTTAGCAGCAACATGCTTGAAGTGGGACAGAACAAGGTCAATGCCGTAAACAGACAAAAGCAGATTACGCTTGTTCAGGGGAATGCCATGTCACTTCCTTTTGAAGATAATTCATTTGATTATGTTACCATTGGATTTGGCCTTCGTAATGTTCCTGATCTGAGACAGGTTTTGTCGGAGATGAAACGTGTAGTGAAACCAGGCGGCATGGTTGTGTGTCTGGAATTGTCCAAGCCGACCTGGCAGCCGTTTAAAGGTATTTATTATTTTTATTTTGAACAAGTACTGCCGAGGCTTGCCAAATTGTTCGCCAAACGTTATGAGCAGTATAAATGGCTGCCTGATTCATTGGCATTATTTCCGGGAAGGAAGGAACTGGCTACCATTTTCGAAGAAACCGGATTGAAGCAAGTGCAGGCCTATCCTCTGACCGGAGGCATCGCGGCATTGCATATTGGAACCAAGGAGAATCAGCATGTTTAGGAAAATTCGCATCTTTTTAGAAATGATCAAGATTGAACATACGCTTTTTGCTTTACCTTTTGCATTCATGGGTGCCATTCTTGGGTCTATGGTCGTGAACGGAACGTTCCCAACCTGGATGCAGATTATGTGGGTACTGCTGGCCATGGTTGGTGCACGTAGTGCGGCATTTGGACTCAACCGGATGATTGACCAAGCGATCGACGGCAAAAATCCGCGGACGGCTATGCGTGCCATCCCAGCGGGCCTGCTCAAAAATGGCGAGGTTGTTATCTTTATTATTGTCTCGTTTATCCTGTTATTCTGGGCTTCATCCAATCTTAATGTGTTATCCATGCAATTACTTCCGATCGCAGTGTTTATGCTGGTATTGTATTCATACACCAAACGATTCACATGGCTCTGCCATGTTGTTCTCGGAATGACTATTGGCCTTGCTCCACTAGGAGGCTGGGTTGCTGTTACGGGGTCCATGGATTGGACAGCCATTGTGCTGTACGTTACGATTGTGTTCTGGACCGCGGGCTTCGATATTATTTATGCATGTCAGGACCTGGAGTTCGACCAGGAAGAGGGGCTTCATTCCATTCCATCCCGTTTCGGACTTATCAAATCGTTGAATATTGCCAAGTTCTTTCACATTATTACAGCCATCGGATTTTTGGCGCTTCTGTTGATGACGGATCTAAGCTGGTGGTATGGTGCAGGTATGCTGATTACATATGGTATTCTTTTCTATGAGCACTATATTGTATCGCCTAACGATATGAGTCGTGTACAGACGGCTTTCTTTACCATGAATAGTGTTTTGAGTCTGGTCGTATTTACCTTTACTTTGATAGACCTGGCGGTGAAATAAACATGTATCAGCTGGACAATAAACGACTTGTTGTCGGAATTACCGGAGCCAGCGGAAGTATTTATGGCATAAGACTTATTGAAACGCTGCTCAGCCTGGATTTCACTGTCCATCTGGTGATATCTAATGCCGGCTGGCGGGTTTTAAAAGAAGAAATGGATTGGGATGTCACGAATCGTGAAGGTGTGCTGGAAGACAAATTCGGCAACCTCGGCGGTTCGCTGGTCTATCATCCCGTTAGTGATATAGGGGCTTCGATTGCAAGCGGATCTTACCTGGCTGATGGCATGATTATCATGCCATGCTCCATGGGCACACTTTCCTCCATCGCACAGGGGTCGTCAGATAATCTGATGTCTCGCGCTGCGGATGTCATGATGAAGGAGGCAAGGCCGCTAATTCTAGTGCCACGGGAGACTCCGCTGCATGCGATCCATCTGGAAAATATGCTCAAGCTCTCTCGTTTGGGTGTTCGAATGATTCCGGCGATGCCGGCTTTTTATCACAAACCTCAGACGATGGAAGAGTTGATTTTGTTTTTGGTTGGTAAAGTGCTGGATAGTTTGCGCATTCAGCATCAACTGTTCGCAAGATGGGGAGAACCGGATCAAAGGGGCTAGCCGTTTTTTCTATAACGGTTTGAACTTCATATGCAGGTTTATGACCTGCTAGCCCCGGTATCCCGGGGTATTGGTGAGCGCTGATGGTAGAGTTTCGGTGAAACCACAGCCTTGACCCATGCTCCGGCAACTTCTGGATTTGTTTCAGAACAAGTCGAAGAGTTTAATTCCCGGATGTCAGCCATGACATTCGAAGAAGTAAGTACGACTTAGTAGAACACAAGCAGGAACGGCAAGCCCTGGTTTTTCGTTATGCCTGCAGGCCCGACTTGCTGGAGGGGAAGGTAAGCATGGATTTTTGGACTGATAATACGCTGACACGGGTGAACGAATGAAACTATTGGATATTTTCGGGTTGTTAAAAAAAGACATGGATTACATTGAAAAAGAATTGTATCGCAGTGTGCAGGGAGATCAGAAACTGCTAAGTGAAACCTCACTACATCTGCTCAAAGCCGGCGGGAAGCGTTTGCGCCCGGTATTTGTACTGCTCGGCGGTAAATATGGTACATATGACATTGAACGCCTGAAGTTGATTGCGGTACCGCTGGAATTGATTCATTCTGCTTCACTGGTACATGACGATGTTATTGATAATGCGGAGACACGGAGAGGCAAACCTACGGTGAAGTCCAAATGGGATAACCGTATTGCGATGTACACCGGGGATTATATCTATGGAAAAGCACTTCAGATGACAGCTGGCCTGTCCGATCCGGACATCCATCGTATTCTGGCGAAGGCCATGGTGCAGATGTCTATCGGTGAGATGGAGCAGATTCGTGACTTTTTCAATACAGGACAGAGTGTTCGCAATTACCTGCTGCGGATCCGTCGCAAAACAGCGCTGCTGATTGCAGTCAGCTGCCAGCTTGGAGCTCTGGCTACACGTGCACCAAAACATGTTTCTTCGCTCCTGTATACTTACGGATATAATGTGGGCATGGCCTTCCAGATTCAGGATGATGTACTTGATCTGGTGGGAACAGAGAAACAACTGGGTAAGCCTCCAGGTAGTGATATGAAACAGGGGAATATTACGCTGCCTGTCCTGTACGCTCTGCAGGAACGTGATCTTCGTGAGCCGCTGCTTAACGAGATTTCGCGTGTTCAGCGTGAAGATGGACGGGCAAGTGCCTCGGATGCCATTGGAATGATTCGCCAAAGTCAAGGAATCGCTAAAGCTGAAGCACTGGCTGACCGATATATGAAGAAAGCGCTCGATGCTCTGGATCAGCTGCCTAATATCAAGACAAGCAAAAATTTGCGCGATATTGCACATTTTGTTGTCAAGCGGACTCATTAACGTGCAGTGATATGATCATGCCGCTTCGTACTCGGGTTTACTCCAAAGACATAGATGTGAGATTCCTCATTGGGAGGAATTGGACATGTATGTTACAATCAAAGTGATTGCGTCTACATAATGAACTAACTTTGAACCGTGAGTGAGGAGTGAGCGTATGGATCGTACATTTTTGATGGTGAAGCCGGATGGTGTGCAGCGTGGTTTGATTGGGCGTATCGTTAGCCGTCTGGAAGACAAGGGGTTTAAAATGGTGGCTGGGAAACTGGTTCAGATGACAGAGGAACAGGCCAAGCGCCATTATGCGGAACATGAAGGAAAGCCGTTTTTTGATGATCTGGTGCAGTTTATCACATCCGGGCCTGTATTTGCCATGGTCTGGGAAGGTGATGACATTGTGGCACTTGCGCGGATTGTTATCGGCAAAACCAATGTAAAGGAAGCGGCTCCCGGTACGATCCGCGGAGACTTTGCGAGCCACACACCGCATAACCTGATTCATGGAGCTGATTCGCCGGAGTCTGCCTCTCGTGAAGCAGCAAACTTCTTTACTTCAGATGAGTTGGTGACGTACGACAAGAGCATCGCAGCCTGGTTGTAATTTATTAGCCAGAAGGGTGATACGATGCTGGAGCAGGAACAACTAGACCCGGATTATGCCGGTTTTATTCGGAAAATCAAAGAGAGCACAGGCATTGATCTTGCTCAATACAAGGAAGGCCAGATGAAAAGACGGCTGACCACACTTCGAAACAAAAACGGGTTTCATACATTTTCTAATTTTTTTGATGCCATGCAGAAGGATAAGTCGTTATTTTACGAATTTCTTGATCGGATGACGATTAACGTTTCGGAATTTTGGCGAAATCCTAACCGCTGGGAAGTGCTCCGTGACGAGATCCTTCCTGAGTTGATTGGTCCGAAGCGCCGTGTAAAGGTATGGAGTGCTGCTTGCTCAACTGGCGAAGAGCCCTATACACTTGCAATGATTTTGGATACGATGGGAATTCTTAAGGACAGTTCCATTACGGCGAGTGATCTGGACGAAGGCGCACTGGCCAAAGCCAAGGAAGGGCGTTATATGGAGCGTTCGCTCAAGGATGTCCCCAAAGAGACAGCCAGTCGCTATTTTAAACAGGACGGGTTGGTTTACCGGATCGATGACAAGCTCAAAAGCTCAATCAAGTTTATGAAGCAGAATCTGCTGCTGGACCCTTTTGATGATGGGTATGATCTGATTGTGTGCCGGAATGTGATGATCTATTTTACCGAGGAAGCCAAAAATCTGTTGTATCATAAATTTGCAGCAAGTTTACGGCCAGGCGGCATTCTATTCGTAGGCAGCACAGAACAGATTTTCTCCCCTGGACAATACGGTCTGGAGACAGCGGAGACGTTCTTCTATCGTAAAAAATAAATAAAGTTAACGGATTGGCTGACCGTCTGGATTACACACGAACATGTGTCCAGACGGTTATTTGTATTTCCGTGTAAAGAAGAGCGTAATTTCAGCTGCGAATTGTGTCAGCACAAGCTGACCAAAATTTCGTTTTTGGGCAGGAAACGACGGGCTTTCTTGTCAAAGCGGGTAAGCTATACTATAATGAGCAAAGAAATTATGGGATTTTAGCAATGTGCAGTTTAACAGTTTAAAGGGGGAACGTATTATGAGTTTACGTTATTTAACCGCAGGGGAAACGCACGGACCCCAATTGACAGCGATTATCGAAGGATTGCCAAGCAATCTGAATATTAATTTTGAGGAACTGAACTTCCAGCTCCACCGTAGACAAAAAGGATATGGCCGTGGACGCCGGATGCAGATTGAGAAAGATCAGGCCAATTTTGTAGGTGGCATTCGTCACGGATATACAACTGGAGCTCCGGTAGCTCTGGTCGTTCAGAATAATGACTGGAAACACTGGCAGAACATTATGAATATTGAGCCTATTGAAGGCAGTGATGAAGAGAAACGCCGCGTTCATCGTCCTCGTCCTGGACATGCGGACCTGAACGGCGGACTCAAATATAATCTGAAAGATCTGCGCAACGTTCTAGAGCGCTCCAGTGCACGTGAAACAACGGTACGTGTAGCTTGTGGAGCGATCGCTCGTCAGTTCCTGGCCGAGTTTGGCATTAAGGTAGCGGGGCGTGTACTGCGTATCGGAGAGATCGAGGCACCTTACCAAGACCTGCCTATCGATGAGCTGATTGAAGTAACCGAAGCTTCCTCGGTTCGAGTTACGGATGCAGAGACAGAGAAGAAGATGGAAGCCTACATTGATCAAATCAAGCAGGAAGGCGACTCCATCGGAGGAATCGTGGAATGCATTGTTGAAGGTGTTCCTATCGGTCTCGGAAGCCATGTACAGTATGATCGCAAACTGGATGCACGGATTGCTCAAGGTGTCATGTCCATTAATGCCTTTAAAGGTGTGGAAATCGGTATCGGATTCGAAGCAGGAACGATTCGCGGCTCCCAGGTACATGATGAAATTCTTCACACCGAGGAACGTGGTTACCACCGGGCAACCAATCGTTTGGGTGGATTTGAAGGCGGTATGACCAACGGAATGCCGGTCGTGGTTCGTGGGGTTATGAAACCTATCCCGACACTCTACAAACCACTTCAAAGCGTTGATATTGATACCAAAGAAGCCTTCACTGCCCAAGTTGAACGTTCAGATGCTTGTGCCGTTCCGGCAGCAAGCGTAGTCATGGAACATGTGGTGGCATGGGAGATTGCCAAGGCATTCCTTGAGAAGTTCGGTGGGGATTCCATGGAGGAAATTCGCGCCAACTACAACAACTATAACGCTCAATTGGAGAGCTACTAATATGCGTCAGCTGACAGTTCAGTTGGAGGAACGCTCATATCCCATTCTAATTGGCAGTGGTCTGCTAGCTGAGGCGCCTCGATTTTTTGAACAATATGGATTGACTAAAAAAAGTCCGCTGCTCATTATTACCGATGAGAATGTGGCTCCCAAGTATTTGGCTGGTCTTGAACAGACCCTCCGGGCGGCTGACTATACAGTCGTTTCGGCAGTGGTTCCTTCGGGAGAGACATCCAAATCCCTATCGGTTTATCAAGACATGATGACAGCTGCCATTGAGGGTAAACTGGATCGCAGTTCCGCCATTATTGCGTTGGGCGGAGGCGTTGTGGGAGATCTCGCTGGATTCGTGGCGGCTACATATATGCGTGGAATCAAGTTTGTACAAGTACCGACAACAATCCTCGCACATGACAGCAGTGTTGGTGGCAAAGTAGCCGTTAACCATCCGCTGGCCAAAAATATGATTGGTGCATTCCATCAGCCTGAGCTTGTGCTCTATGATGTGGATACACTTCAATCCTTGCCGCCGCGTGATGTTTCAGCCGGACTATCGGAAATGCTGAAGCACGGACTGATTCGCGACGAAGCGTTTGCACATTGGTGTGAAGAGCATGCCGAAGCGCTGCTCGCGCTTGACCCGGAAGCACTCGGATACGGTCTGGAACGCGGATGCGGCATCAAGGCTGAAATTGTGTCTCGTGATGAGCGGGAAAACGGAGAGCGTGCACTTTTGAATTTGGGCCATACCATTGGTCATGCAATTGAAGCGATAGCTGGATACGGGGAGTTTTTGCATGGAGAAGCCATCTCTATCGGGATGGCCGGATCGGCTTTGCTGGGCGAGAAGCTTGGTGCACCTGCAGGTCTATATGACGATACAGTGCGGATGCTTCGTTCCCTGCGATTACCGGTCACCATGCCGAAACATCTGGATACGGATGCGTTGATGGATGCCATGATGCATGACAAGAAATTCCGTGAAGGACATATGGTGTTTATTATTCCGGATCGGATTGGAGCAGCGCGAATTGTGAAAGACGTGCCCGTATCGGCAGTTCGTGATGTCATTGAATTGCTTAAGAAGGGAGCAGAATAACGATGGTAACACGTGGAATTCGCGGGGCTACAACAGTCACGCAAAATAACGAAGAACTGATTTTGAAGGAAACGGCAGTATTGCTGCAGGAGATTGTGGACCGCAACGATATTAAGCCGGAAGATATCTGCAGCGTCTGGATTACGATGACAGGTGATTTGGATGCTGCCTTTCCAGCGAAGGCCATTCGTCAACTGGACGGCTGGGAATTGGTACCTTTGATGTGTGCACTGGAAGTACCCGTTAAGGGTGCCCTGCCGCAATGCATTCGTTTCATGGTGCATGTGAACACAACCAAAGACCAACATGAAATCAATCATGTGTACCTGAATGGTGCACAATCCCTGCGGCCTGATTTGGCTGCACCTTCGAATTCATAATAAATAGAGTGGTTGTCAAACCATTCTGAATGCTGTATAGTGAGAACCAGTTGAGTAGAGTATGAGTTGAGCTGAGAGCAGCTGAGATAGTGGAGTATATAGCAGAGTCCAGCGGGTGGTAGCCGGAGTAACAAGGTCGGCCAACTGATTCGCGGTACGTCGTGCTACAGGATTGATTAGAACAGGAACCTCATATTGTGAAACGTGTCCAGTGACACCGTTTTGTTTTGGTATATGCTCATTTTTGTTTGCTGAGATCCCATTTTGTTTCTGTGATGGTATGTGCAAGCGGAAGAGCTGGTGAGCCACTATTCAAGACGTGCAGGTTGGTGGATGTAGGACGTTCATTCATGAGACTGGTCTGATGATCCAGCATGGAAGTATAGGGACTTGTTATTTATGAAGCACCAAACTGTTGATTACAGCTTATAAACCCAGAACCTCTACCTGATGGTAGAGGTTTTTTTGTTATATATAACCCATGACTTTCTTCTACCTAATCTGAAAGGACGTGATCTGATGATAACGCCAAACGTTAATCAAGTACTGAAAATGTCGAATGAATATAATCTGATTCCGGTAGTCAAACGGATTTTGGCTGATATGGAAACGCCTATCCGAATTTTCCGCCGTTATGCTGAGAATGACCGGGCATTCCTGCTGGAGAGTGTGGAGGGCGGTATTCAGTGGGCAAGGTATTCTTTCATTGGTACGGATCCGTTTCTGATGATTTCGGCCAAAAAGGGTCGGATGGAAGTGGAAGAAGCTGGCCAGAAGCGCGAGCTGCCAGGCAAACCTATTGAAGAACTAAAAGCGCTGCTGCGCAAGTACCGTAGTCCCAAAGACGACGAACTGCCGCCATTTACAGGCGGAGCGATTGGTTTTTTTGGATATGATCTGCTGCAATATTATGAGAAGCTTCCAGCTCATGCGCTGGATGATCTGAATATGGATGATATTCGTTTCATGTTCTGTGACCAGATTATTGTGTTTGACCACGTGAAACAGCAGATGCTGCTTGTCGGCAACGTTCATGTCAAAGAAGGGGCAACGGATGAAGACATCCGGAAAGCTTATGAAGTGACATCAGAGAAGCTTGAGCAGGCCGCTGAGCGCTTGCAGCAGCAGGGACCCGGGGAAAACCTGAATCCGCGATCCATTCCGGGAGACGTTGATCTGGGGGATATTCGTTCCAACCTAACGAAGGAACAATTTATCGGCAATGTGGAGCAAGCCAAGGAATATATCCGTGCAGGTGATATTTTTCAGGTCGTGCTGTCGCAGCGCTTCCACATCGATACTGAGGTTTCCCCGCTTCATGTGTATCGTGTACTTCGGACCCTGAACCCATCGCCCTATATGTATTATTTGAAAATGGATGATGAAATCATTGTCGGGACCTCGCCGGAGGCTCTGGTAAAGGTGGACGGCAATCGTGTGGAGACAAGGCCAATTGCCGGCACACGTCCAAGAGGTGCAACGGAAGCGGAGGATCGAGCGCTTGCAGCCGATCTGCTGCAGGATGAGAAGGAGCGGGCGGAACATCTCATGCTGGTTGATCTGGGCCGCAACGATCTCGGCCGTGTATCGAAATTTGGCAGTGTGAAGTGTGACATGTTCATGGAGATTGAGCGTTATTCTCACGTCATGCACATGGTATCGAATGTGACGGGCGAGCTCAGAGAAGACAAGGATTTCTTCGATGCATTCCTCTCGTGTCTCCCGGCTGGAACGGTATCGGGTGCGCCGAAGCTGCGTGCGATGGAGATTATTGCCGAACTGGAAAAAGAAGCGCGCGGTGCTTACGCAGGCGCGATCGGATATCTCGGGTTCTCCGGTAACATGGATGCCTGCATTACGATTCGGACCATCATTTTCAAAAAAGGAAAAGCGTACGTGCAGGCCGGAGCAGGCATTGTATGGGACTCGGTCCCTGAAAGTGAATACGAGGAAACCGTCAACAAGGCGAAAGCATTACTTAAAGCAATCCGTACAGCGGAGGCCATGTTCCCTCCCAAAGAAAAAGATAACCACCTGACACTTGCGAATGCAGATTATTTTGTAACGCCAGCCACGGCTGTACAGAACTGAAAGAGGAGAGACCGGATATGAATATGAACCCTGTGATGAATGAAGATTCCAAGAGATCCGCATCTGCCCTAAGCCAGAACGAAGGAATGAAGGACGGACTTGCCAAAATTTTGGAGGGTAACCATCTCGAGCAATCGGAAGCACGTAACTTGATGTACTCCATCATGAGGGGTGAAGCGACTCCGGCCCAGATTGGGGGATTGCTGATGGCTCTCCGAATGAAGGGGGAAACGGTGGACGAAATCACCGGTTTCGCAGAGGCGATGCGTGGGCAGGGCGGCCGGATTCTTACTGATGGCAGCGGGCTGCTCGATACTTGCGGGACTGGCGGATCGGGGATTCACAAGTTCAATATCTCGACAGCCTCAGCCATCATTGCGGCAGCAGTTTCTGTTCGTGTGGCGAAACATGGCAATCGATCTGCTTCAGGTAAAGCTGGCAGTGCGGATGTTCTTGAAGCGTTGGGGGTTAACATTCATCTGGATGGGGAACAGGCAAGACAATGCCTGGATGAGATCGGAATTTGCTTCTGTTTCGCTCAGGTGTACCATCCGTCCATGAAACATGCGGCTGCACCACGCAAAGAGCTTGGTGTACGTACGATCTTCAATATGCTTGGTCCTCTCACTAATCCCGCAGGCGCGGATCGGCAGCTCCTTGGTCTGTATGACCGCAGTCGTACGCCAATGATTGCAGAAGTTCTCAATCGTCTCGGTCTAAAGAGAGCGCTCGTCGTTGCAAGTCATGATGGACTGGATGAGATCAGCATATCCGCACCGACTCAGGTATCTGAACTGCGTAATGGTGAAGTTCAGACGTACGACATTGACCCACGTGATATGGGGTTGTCACTCCATCCGCTGGAGACGGTTCTTGGAGGAGATGCTCTCCAGAATGCCGAAATCATAAAACGAATCTTTCACGGAGAACGGAGCGCGTATCGTGATGTCGTTCTGTTAAATGCTGGAGCGTGCATCTACCTTTCGGGTCTTGCAGAGACCATTGCGGAAGGTGTGACCATGGCCGCGAATGCTGTGGATTCCGGAAAGGCAGCGATGAAATTGGAACAGCTAATACAAACAACGGAGGCGTACAGTCATGTATCTTGATCGAATTGTAGCAACGAAACAGCAAGAGGTTGAAGTATTGGCCCAAACCTTTCAGATGGAAGAGGCATTAAAACAGATTGAAACATTGCCGGTTACCCGTGGGTTTGAACGAGCGTTATCGAAGAATCCTAATCGGAGCCTGGGACTTATTGCTGAAGTGAAAAAAGCATCACCATCCAAAGGGCTTATACGTCCTGACTTTCATCCGGTAGAGATTGCATTAGCCTATGAACGGGCAGGAGCAGATTGTATTTCCGTATTGACGGACGTCTCCTACTTTCAAGGCAGTGGAGAATATTTACAGGCCATTCATCAAGCAGTGAATATTCCTCTGTTGCGTAAGGATTTTATTATCGATGAGCGCCAGATCGCTGAAGCAAGATTGCTCGGTGCAGATGCCATTTTGTTAATTGCAAGCATCCTGTCCCCAGAGCAGATCCGTCAGTATCTGTCATTTGCCAAAAGTATAGGACTGGACGTCTTAATTGAAGTCCATGACCGAACGGAACTGGAGCAGGTACTGGAGATTCCGCAGGCAACTCTGGTTGGAATCAATAACCGTAATCTGAAGACGTTCGAAACCAGCTTAAGTACAACGCTTGATCTGATGAAGCTGATTCCGGATAGTGTAACGTTAATCAGTGAGAGTGGAATTGACGGTCCAGAGCGTTTAGGATCACTAATAGAGGCCGGAGTACAAGGGATCCTCGTCGGTGAGCATCTGATGCGCAAGGATGATGTGGAAGCAGCCGTTTACGAATTGATGGGGCCAAGAGGATGAATAAACTCATGAATGACGGTATAGGCGGCAGAGACAACAGGACGCCTAGAGAATCGGCAGCGGCCGTAAAAATTTGTGGACTTCAGGACGTTGAAGTGCTAAAATCGATGATAAACTTGCCGATTGATTACATTGGTGTTGTCTTTGCCGAGTCCCGTCGCCAAATTGATGCGCATAAGGCTGCCGAGTTAAGAACGGTCCTCATGGACTGGAATACATCTCATCGTCCGAAACTGGCAGGAGTATTTGTGAATCCTTCAATCACAGCGCTGGAGAGTGTCATGGAAGCAGCTCACCTGGATGTTATTCAGCTGCATGGACAGGAGTCTCCGGAATTTTGCGGACTGGTGAAGCAGCGTTTCGGAACCGAGGTGTTCAAGGCTCTTTCTTTTCCCAAAGATGAAACAGCTGCAGAAGTGAACGATACGGCCAAGAAGGCACTTGATCCCTATCAAAACGTTGTGGATGCCATATTACTGGATACCTACGATCCGTTATACGGAGGAGGTTCCGGCAAGACGTTTGCGTGGGATCGTATTCCCGCTTATGCCGAATGGGCCATTCAACATGGAATTGCTCTGTTCGTAGCAGGGGGGCTGCATCCGGATAATGTAGAGCAACTGATACAGACCTATGCACCAGACGGCGTCGATGTATCCAGCGGCGTAGAGTCTGACGGCGTGAAAGATATTGCAAAAATCACAGCATTTATAGAAAGGGTGAAGCAGGCATGACACATCAATTGCCGGATCAAAACGGGCGATTCGGTCCCTTCGGAGGCCGCTTTGTTCCTGAGACATTAATGAACGCTCTAATCGAATTGGAAGAGGCGTATGATCGTTACTCTCAAGACGAGGAATTCAATAAGGAATTAAATTATCTGCTAAGTGAGTATTCCGGACGGGAGACGCCGCTGTATCATGCGGAACAGCTGTCTCGCCATCTGGGAGGACCGAAGATCTATCTGAAGCGGGAAGATTTGAATCATACCGGTGCACATAAAATTAACAATGCGATCGGACAAGGCTTGCTTGCCAAACGTATGGGTAAAAAGAAAGTCATCGCCGAAACGGGTGCCGGACAGCATGGCGTCGCAACGGCAACCGTTGCTGCACTGCTTGGTCTTGAATGTAAAGTGTTCATGGGCGAAGAAGATACAGAGCGTCAACAACTGAACGTATTCCGGATGAAGCTGCTGGGGGCGGAAGTGATTCCGGTGACGTCGGGCACACGGACACTGAAGGATGCAGGGAATGAGGCTCTTCGTTACTGGGTCAGCAACGTGGAGGATACATTCTATGTGCTTGGATCAGTCGTTGGTCCTCATCCATATCCGATGATGGTGCGTAACTTTCAACGAGTCATTGGGGATGAGACGCGCAGACAGATCCAGGAGATCGAAGGGCGTCTTCCTGATGTGATCGTTGCCGCTGTCGGTGGCGGAAGTAATGCAATTGGCATGTTCTACCCGTTTATCGGGGATCAGGATGTGAAGCTGGTTGGTGTTGAAGCTGCCGGCAAAGGTGTGGACACTGAATTCCACGCAGCGACGATGAGTAAAGGGACACATGGTGTATTTCAGGGTTCCATGAGTTATTTGCTTCAGGATGAGTATGGACAGGTCCAACCTGCACATTCCATCTCGGCGGGTCTGGATTACCCAGGCGTTGGTCCGGAGCATTCCTATCTGAAGGACATTGAACGTGCGAAGTATGTACCGATTACGGATCAGGAGGCGCTGGATGCTCTGCAGCTGCTCAGCCGTACAGAAGGTATCATTCCTGCACTGGAATCTGCACATGCTGTGGCTCAAGTCGTTAAGCTTGCACCTGAACTTACAGCAGACGATATTGTTGTCATCTGTCTGTCCGGTCGGGGAGACAAAGATGTTGAATCCATTATGAAATATACAGGAGGGAACTTGTCATGAATCGGATGGACCAGACCTTCCTGCGTTTAAAGGAACAAAATCGTACAGCACTTATTCCGTTTCTGACCGTTGGTGACCCCGATGTGGAGACGACAATTGATATTATCAAGGAGCTTGAACAGGCAGGAGCTGACATCCTGGAGCTTGGGGTTCCCTATTCCGATCCGCTTGCGGATGGCCCTGTCATCCAGCGTGCATCCGAGCGTGCGCTGAAAAGCCAAATATCTATTCGTACCTGCATGGAAACAGCGGCCAAGGCACGCGAGGCTGGGGTACAGCTTCCGTTTGTTCTCTTTACGTACTACAACCCTGTACTGCAAACGGGACTGGATTTGTTCTTTGATGAACTTGTGAAACACGATATTAGCGGCATGATTATTCCGGATCTTCCCATTGAGGAAGCAGAAGAGATGCGCCGCAGGGCGGACGCTGCAGGCGTACATCTGGTTCCGCTGGTAGCTCCTACGTCCAACGCGCGGATTGAGCGTATCGTTAATGGAGCGAGAGGCTTTATCTACTGCGTATCTTCGCTAGGAGTAACGGGGGAAAGAGCCTCCTTCTTTGACGGAGTAGAGCGTTTTATTGAGACTGTGAAAAGTTTGACAGATATTCCGGTAGCCGTAGGATTCGGCATTTCGAGCCATGAGCAAGTAGAGCGTTTTTCCCGCATCTGCGACGGAGTGGTTGTCGGGAGTGCCATTGTTCGCCAGGTGGAAGAAGCCATTCCTCTTCTTGGGAATCCGGATACCCGTGAGGCAGGGCTGTTGCAAATTCGCAACTTTGTGGCACAATTAAAAGGATAGGGAGATAACGACGTGTTATTGCCCTGCATGTTTCGGCATGTAACTTATAACTTAACTACAGGAGGCGGTCGGGTTGAAACCGAAATCCCAGATTGTCAATCTGCCTGTGTACCAACCGGGCAAACCGATTGAAGAAGTGAAACGTGAACTGGGGCTTGAGCAAGTGATCAAGCTGGCCTCCAACGAAAATCCATATGGCAGCTCTCCTGCCGTACTGGAAGCCATTACGAAAGAGGTGGCCCATGTTAGTCTGTATCCTGACGGCAGCGCCGTTGAGCTGACAGGCGTGCTGGCAAAGCATTTGGGCGTGGAACGAAACAACATTATTTTTGGCTGCGGATCAGACGAGATTATTGCATTAATTACCCGTGCCTTCTTCCTTCCAGGCGATGAGACAATCATGGCGGATCAGACGTTCTCCGTGTACAAAAGCAATGCAGACATTGAGGGCGCAGTGACAATTGAAGTTCCGCTTCAAGATGGGACGCATGACCTGTCCTCCATGCTCGCGGAAATTAGTGATAAAACCAAAGTCATCTGGGTATGTAATCCGAATAACCCTACAGGGACTATTATCTCTGAACAGGAACTTGTAGCATTTATGGATCGGGTACCGGCTCATGTAATGGTTGTGGTGGATGAGGCCTATTATGAGTTTGTAACGGATGCGGCTTATCCACAAACCATTTCCATGCTGGATCGTTATCCGAACCTGGTCATTTTACGGACATTCTCCAAAATCTATGGCCTTGCTTCACTGCGAATTGGATATGGCATTGCACGTCCGGAGGTCATCGACCTGATTAACCGTGTGCGTGAACCGTTCAACACATCGCGCTTTGGCCAGGTGGCAGCAACGGCTGCACTTTTGGACCAACCATTTGTTCAGGAATGTGCGAAGCAGAATGCATCTGAACGTGATTACCTGCAAAACGAGTTTACCCGTCTTGGATTGCCGTTCTTCGCGTCGCAAGGAAACTTCATCTTGGTCGATTTGGATATGCCATCTAAGGATGCGTTCCAATCCTTGCTCAAACAAGGGATCATTGTCCGCCCTGGATTCCAGGTCTATCCAACATACATCCGTGTGTCTGTAGGCAAACCAGAACAGAACCGTGCTTTTGTGACGGCATTGGAGAACACGCTGGCTGAGAAGGCGACAACAAGCCACTAAAACCGGCGATGAAAGAGTGAGGTCTCATGAAATTAAAAATTGCAATGATTGGTGTGGGGCTCATTGGAGGTTCTCTCGCGCTTTGCTTCAAAGGCAAGCCGGGAGTAACTGTAATGGGCTATGCACATCTACCTGAATTGAAAGAAAAGTACATAGCGAGTGGTGTAGTGGACGACGCTACACTCTCTCTGGAAGAAGCGGTGCAGGATGCCGACTTTATTTTTTTGTGCGTTCCGGTAGGTTTGCTTGAATCATATTTTCAACAATTGGCGAAGCTGCCCTTGAAAAAGGGATGCATCATCACGGATGTTGGCAGCACCAAAGCTTCGATTGCGGCTTGTGCTGAGCATGTACGCATGACCGATGCCTACTTCATTGGCGGTCATCCGATGGCCGGATCTGAGCGTGCAGGTGTTGACGCGGCTTCGGCAGTACTTTTCGAGAACGCGTACTATGTGCTGACTCCGTCTGCACATGTTCCGGAAGAGGCATATGCCCGATTATCCGAGCTTCTGGCGTATACGCGGGCACAGATCGTCAGAGTTGAGCCATTATTACATGATGATATTGTGGGAGCTATCAGTCATTTGCCACATGTCATCGCGGTAGCGCTCGTGAATCAGGTGCGTGAATATAATGAATCGAATCCCCTGTATAAAATGCTGGCGGCAGGCGGGTTCCGTGATATTACACGTATTGCTTCCAGTGATGCGATTGTATGGCGTGATATCCTGCTGAGCAATCGTGAAGTACTCCTTGGTCTATTGAAGGACTGGAACAGCCAGATGGCTGCTTTTACGGATATGCTGGAGAACGAGAATGGCCCAGGAATCGAAGATGCATTCCGTCAGGCCCGTGAATTCCGCAGCGTATTGCCTGAACGGCGTAAAGGCATGATCTCGCCGCTGTTTGACCTGTATACAGACGTTCAGGATGCTCCAGGAATGATTGGTAAGATTGCAACAGAGCTCGGGACACATGATATCAACTTGAGCAACCTGGAGATTATTGAGAACCGGGTCGATGTGCCAGGCATCATGCGTTTGTCATTCCGACAGGAAGAGGATATGGAACGTGCGAAGTCTTTATTGGACTCCCTGGGATATCAGGTCTGGGTATGAGGGTGAAAAAAAGAGGGCGAGAGCCCTCTTTTTTTGTGTTGATAAACAGTTGTTACGATACGTCCTTAAAGAAGGGCAAAAAAAAGACCGCTTACATAAGCGGCCATTGCTCACGTGGAGCAATACAGTTATTGGATAGGAGTGGAGAGAAACCATACTGTACTTTTATTATATGTATACGTTTTCATTTTGTCAACACTTTATAAAAAAATGTTAAACCAAATTATAACTTACGTAAATTCAGGAAATAAAATCCTCCAAAAAAGAAGCTGAAATAAAAAGATTAAAATTTTGAAACCTTTTTGAATCTCTCTGCGTCTAATGAGTGTGCAATGTGCAATTTTGCCAATTAGATTCTTATGTAGTCATACTCGTGAAATAAGACGCATAAGAATGACAGGTCGGGCTTTTGTAAATCGTAAAGAATTTGCCAGGAGGCTGCTGACCGTTGTACAATAAATACTGTTAATGTAGAAACGTTGGGGAAATTGCCATTACATAGGGGAATTTGGCGTAGAGGCCTGATATGGCTTTACGCTGTTTTATGCGGTGAGAACCGCAACTTTTTTGTGCCTGTTCGGTAATACATGGATAGAGTCGAACGGGGAGAAGCACATGGATGGGCGAGGAGGGGTCGCACTCAAATGACGGATTCCCAGTTGATTCGAGAGATCAAGGAAGGTAAACTGGAGTTATATTCCGAGCTGATGCGTCGTTATCAGCGTAAAATACTGGCTTTCGTATATCATATGTTGAAAAGTTCCAATATGGAGCTGCTTGCGGAAGATCTCTGTTCTGAGACTTTCTATAAGGCGTTCCGCAGTTTACACTCATTCCGCGAGGTGGATGCCTCATTCTCGACGTGGTTATATACCATTGCCAGAAATACGGTACTGAGTGAGCTGCGCAAACAGCGCAGTGGCAGTGTTCCTCTAGAAGAGAGCGGGGTTGTACCTATTGCTCCTTCCGAGAACGCTCCAGAGCATGCTGTAC
This sequence comes from Paenibacillus xylanilyticus, assembly GCF_009664365.1. NCBI lineage: Bacteria > Bacillati > Bacillota > Bacilli > Caryophanales > Paenibacillaceae > Paenibacillus > Paenibacillus xylanilyticus. Next base: position 4,200,161 of record NZ_CP044310.1, on the reverse strand, counting down.
TGCGCAGTGAGCGGGTCATGCTGGTTAGAGATGCCATTAACAACTTACCGGAGAAGCAGCGTTCTGCCATCATACTCCGTGAATATGATCAACTAGACTACCAGGAGATTGCGAATATTCTTGGGCAGAGCGTCAGTTCTGTAAAATCGTTATTGTTCAGAGCAAGATCAAGCGTAAAAACCCAATTGGAACCTTATTTCTTCGAACCGGTGTACGAGCCATATGAAGGGATGAAGAACAGATGAATTGCAATGAAGCCCAGGACTTGTTTGCACTGATCTGGGACTTGCCGGCAAATCATCCGCAGCGGCTTGCTTTTCATGCACATCTGGATGGTTGTGAGGAGTGCTCCCAGCAGTTTGAAGTTTGGGAAGAAGCCCAAGTGCTGCTGCACAGCATACCGGTACCGGTGACAGAGCAGCAGGCAGAGAGAGTCAATCGCAACGTAATGGACCGCATTTATGCGGAGTCCCCGTGGCTTTTGCCTGAAGAGGCAAAAGTGAATCGATTCTCTGCTGCGATCCGCAAACACATGACGTTGTGGATTGCTGCGTTTCTGGCCATTTTTTTATGCAGTTTCTTATACGTGGCGATGTTTAAGTCTGGGGTATCAGAAGCTGAACAGCAAAGCGTCGTTTCTACGGGGATTCTCGAAACAGCCGTTGCTGGAAGCGATCTGACTGCTTCAGGTATGTATCAGTACGACATGCCTGGGGCCGACAGAGGAAGCATTATTGAACCCTTTGTCGTAAGCATGGGACCTACGTATCCGGGATACTGGATGGCCTTGTCACTACTTGCCATTGGCATGGCTTTGTTTTCGCTGGGGCGGATGCATCGAACGACCAACAAACGTAAACAAGGTGCGCGTGCGTAGTTAAACAGACGTTCGCCGTATAGAAAAGAGGGATGAGATGCGAATTGGGCTTATTCGTCATGGTCTTACCGATTGGAACGCTGCAGGGCGTATCCAAGGGCAGACAGACATACCTTTGAATGCCGAAGGGCGTCAGCAGGCAGAACGTCTGGGACACCGTCTGTTGACAGAGGATTATCAATGGGACTATATCATTACCAGTGGTCTATCACGGGCCCAGGAGACAGGAGAGATTATCTCTGGATTGCTGGACGTGCCTATGCTTGAGCCGGATGCGCGTTTGAAAGAAAGAGGTTTCGGTCAGATCGAGGGTTTGACCTCGGAAGAACGAATCACCCGCTGGGGAATGGACTGGGAGACGCTGGATCTGGGGCAGGAGCAGATTATGGATATACAGACTCGCGCTTTAGCGTTTCTCGAAGATTTGTGGGCTGCATATCAGGACAAAAATGTTTTGATTGTAACTCATGGCGCTTTTCTCGCAAACCTGTTGTCTGCCTTGTTCAAAGACCGCTATACGGAACGAATTGGAAACCTGTCACTTACGATCCTGGAAAAAGAACAGGATGACTGGAGTCCCTTGTTATATAATTGCACACGACATCTATCATTGGATGCGGCTAAACAATCTGAGTAATTGGACTCAGGTTGTTTTTTTTGTTTTGAAACAGCGAAACTGTCGTTTGCTATCATTCTGTGCCTCTCATTTTTCTTCTGAGCAGACAAGTTCGGGCATAGGATGAATAAAAAGATAAAAGATTTGGTAAATGAGGTTTAGATCATGGGAATTCCGTCAAACATGTTTACAAAACCAAACTACTCCGGCCCCGAATCAGTAGCCTAATAGTAGTTAACGGCGAGGCGATGGACCCATGAATCTAGCGGATATGCTAACTTTTGCCGATATCGGCCAGCTTAATCGAATAGCGGACTATTACCAGTGTGAGTGCAAACCTAATTCCAAACATGAACTCATCCAGAGTATTCTCACAACGTTGGGCAGTAGACGATTTTTTGAGCAACAGGTCAGCGAACTTAATGTGGCGCATCTGCGTTTCCTGAACAACCTGCTATTTGATCCTCGGCAGTACTTTGGCATGGAGGAGCTTGTCGCCATTGCCCGTCAATCGATGGACAAAAAAGAAAGCGAGTCCGGCGCCAGTCCGCGAGATCTTATCGTTCGGTTCACCAAGAGCGGATGGTTATTCAATGGGACAACTCAGCATACGAAGTACCTGTACCAGGTACCCCAGGATCTGAAAATGAGGTTCCGGGATGTGTTATCCGCTCACCTGAAGGCAGGTATTACAACGACAAATGAACCACCGATGTACCGAGATGAATACCATCTGCTGGTAGACGATCTGAAGTTGTTCCTGCAATTTGTGCAGCAGCATGAAATTACTTTGAACGCAGAAGGCATGATGTACCGACGTTCTCAGCAGCAGGTGATGGACCATCTTCATGTCAGTGAAACATTGGTAGGAAAAGCGGGATGGAGGTTTGGCTACGGTCGTTCCTTCAAGGATTACCCTGACCGGTTTGCATTGCTATATGACTATGCATTCCATCATCGGCTTGTTCAAGAAGAACAGGGGCTGCTGAAATTGACTGCAGCTGGCGAGGAAAAACGGGGTGCAGAGAATACAGCCGAGATGATACAGCTATTTCGGTTTTGGTTAAGACTTTATAAAGGTGCTATTCCAAACTTGTCCTCCATTGTGTATTGGACAGGAGAATGTGCGCCTGGGTGGTCCACCGCAGAGTCCCTGTTCCGACAAATTGGCCCGTTAATCCAGCCGTTTTATTACGACACACCGGAGACGATCTATGAAACGAGAGTTGTAAAAATGATGCTGCATCTGGGGATGCTTCGCATCGGAGAGCAGGAGGGTGAGAGTACCGTGCAAATGACAGCATGGGGCTTGCGGCTCGCTGCAACCTGCCGATCGCTGTCAGGTGACACGACTCCTCTGGTGTTTGACATTTAGGGGACAAGTTGCTAAAATCACTCCCAAATTAAGGAGTGATACTGATATGATAATCCCATTCAAGGGTCAAGAACCACAGCTTCATTCTTCGGTGTATGTAGCTGAAGGGGCCAAACTTATAGGTGACCTGAAGTTAGGTGCAGATTCTACGGTCTGGTTCAATGCCGTATTACGTGCAGATCTGGCGCCAATATGGATCGGACAACGTTGTAACATTCAGGACAATGCTGTTGGACATGTAAATACGAATCAACCTTTGATTCTGGGAGATGACGTTTCAGTGGGACATGCCGCGATTATTCATGGTTGTCACATTGGAACAGGCTCACTGATCGGTATGGGAGCCATCCTTCTCAATGGAGCCGAAATTGGTGAATACACACTGATTGGGGCCGGTTCTGTTGTAACTGAAAATACTAAAATTCCGCCCTATACCCTGGCTCTGGGAACACCAGCCAAAGTGATCCGTGAATTGACGGATGCCGACCTTGAGCGGATGTCGAGGACTTCACTTGGTTATGTTGCCAAAGGTAAGGAATATAGGAGCTCTTAAATCCGTTTTGGAGGTGCATCCTATTGGATAAAATGAAAGTTACGTATGAAGTCATGTTGGGGCTGGCTGCTGAGATGGTGTGGGACGAAGCGCTTCGTAAACAGCGTAGCGAGAAGCTGTATATGGAAATCGACAAGGCGTTGGCTACCGGAGACGAAGTAGCTTTCCGGAGTCTGACGGATGAACTGAAAACCATAAACTGATTAACTGATGATTAAACCATATAAGAAGGAAATGCGTGATTACGCATTTCCTTTTGTGTTTTTACGGAGAGATTTTACGAATAACTCTATAGATTTACATCGTTTGCTCATATATAATATGGGAATAAAATGGATAGAGAGGGGAAATAGGGAATTGAAATTCAGTGAGATGACTCAAGACAGCTGGGCTGAACTGCAACTCTATCTGGATACATGCCTTATTCCATTCACCGGTCTTACGGGAAATCATTCGCCGGCTGAAGCCACGGAAGCACTAGAGAGGCTTAGAGATTTTCTGGATCTAATTGAAGTCCCGTTTAAAGGGAGGGTCATGACATATCCAGCGTTCCATTTCGCTTTTCCGGAAATGTCAATGGCATTAAACACCATATGCGAGCAAATGAAGCGTTCAGGATTCAAATATGTGGTGATAATGACATCAGATGGTTTTTTGGAAAAAGATAAAATCTCATCTGCAGATCTGGTTTTTAATCGTTCTCAACTGGTTGAGGAAATGGATGAAGCGAAAATAGCAGGGTATGTCGGGGAAAAAGTACGCGAGATGTGGAAAAATTAACATCTGGCTGGAAATGTGACAATTTATCAACACTTTTTTAATAACGCTTACAATTGAAGCTTAAAAATGTGTGACAAATTCTTGACGGTGTTCTAGGGCTACTATATGATTATGTATGTTCTAGTAAGTCGTGGAATTTCTGATAATGAAAACGTATGAGAGAGTTGGTTGAAAAGGGGGGTGGAGACAGTATGAGCAGTGAGCATGACCAGCACGAAGCCTCGAACAAACCACCAAGCCGGATGGAGATGTCGCGCAGGCAGTTTTTAACGTATACGCTTGGTGGAGCTACAGCCTATATGGCCGCCGGTGCGATTCTTCCCATGGTCCGTTTTGCGGTGGACCCAATTTTGCAGCACAAGGGAGAAGGCACTTCTGTCAAAGTAGCTGAGATCAGCAAAATTACTAATGAACCTCAAGAGTTCACATTTGAACTGCAGCAGCAAGATGGTTGGTACCTGAGTAATGCTTCGCTTGTGGCATGGATTCGTAAGGATGAGCAGGGTAAAATTTATGCGCTCTCACCGATCTGTAAACATTTGGGTTGTACAGTCGGCTGGAACAGTGACAAAAATTATCCTGATGAGTATCATTGCCCCTGCCATGGCGCGCACTATGACAAGGAAGGAAAAAATCTTGCCGTAGCCCCGAAACCGCTGGATGAATATGTGGTCAAGGAGGAACAGGGCTGGGTATACCTGGGCGAGATTGTTCCGAACACCCGAGTGAAATAGGAGGCGTGAACGCAGATGTTTAAAAATGTCTATGACTGGATTGACGAGCGTCTCGATATCACGCCAATCTGGAGGGACGTTGCGGATCATGAAGTTCCAGAGCACGTAAACCCGGCTCACCACTTTTCCGCATTCGTCTACTGCTTTGGTGGCTTGACGTTCTTTATTACCGTAATTCAGATTCTCTCAGGAATGTTTCTTACGATGTATTACGTACCTGATATTATCAATGCTTATGCCAGTGTCGAGTATCTGCAGACCAAGGTAGCTTTTGGCCAAATTGTGCGCGGCATGCACCACTGGGGAGCCAGTCTGGTAATCGTAATGATGTTTTTACATACGATGCGTGTATTCTTTACAGGCTCTTATAAAGCGCCCCGTGAGATGAACTGGGTTGTCGGCATGTTGATCTTTTTCGTCATGCTGGGTCTTGGATTGACCGGGTACCTGCTGCCATGGGATAACAAAGCCTACTTTGCAACCAAAGTTACCCTGGAAATTGCCAATACCGTCCCATGGCTCGGACCTATTATTAAAGAATTCCTTCAGGGTGGAACCATTGTAGGTGCACAGACGCTAACACGATTCTTTGCCCTGCACGTCTTCTTCCTTCCCGCTGTGCTTCTGGTGCTTCTGGTCGGACACTTCATCATGATCCGCAGACAGGGCATTTCGGGACCACTATAACTTGAGAAGGGAGGAATCGCAATGGCTCACGGACACAAGCCTGATGATCAGGAGAAGATCATTTTTGTCGGTGATTCACGCGTCCGAAAAGGGGCGGGTTTCATTACCCCACCGGACTATACAGCGTATCCAGGCAAATCAGAAGCATTTATACCTAACTTTCTGCTGAAAGAATGGATGGTTGGTGTTGTGGTGCTGGTGGGTATCCTGGTACTGACCATCTCTGAACCTGCGCCGCTTGGTTATCCGGCCAATCCAAGTGCATCCGTTATTCCGATGCCAGACTGGTATTTCCTATTTCTGTATCAATATCTGAAATATCCTTATGCGTCAGGCGACTATGTCCTGCTCGGTGTACTGGGTGTCAGCGGGGTGGCTTTTGGAGCGTTACTGCTTGCCCCGTTCTTGGATACAGGCAAGGAACGACGGTTTTACAAACGTCCAATTGCATCATCACTCATGGTTCTGTCCATCCTTTCTGTATTCTATCTCACGAATGTGGCTTGGACACACTACAAGCACGAGCTTGAAGCGACGGGCCAGAAGCCTGAACACATTCAGCGTGAGGAAGAGGCTCTGGAGAAGCATGAACAAGGTCTGCCGACGTCCAATGCACCGGGCCAACAACAAGAAGTGGCCATCGTTGAGAAGGATGATCCTGCAATGGAAACGTTTAAGAAGGCAGGTTGTGTGGCGTGTCATGCTGCAGATATGAAGGGTGCTGGTGGTCCATCCCTTCGCGGCGTTGGTGACAAACACAGCCAGGAAGAGATCTTAACGATTATCAAAGAAGGATACAACAGCATGCAGCCTCAGTATGACAACGCCATCGCCCAAGGACTGACCGACGACGATATCAATCACCTGGCGGAATGGCTTGCGAAACAGAAGGCAGAACAGTAAAATCAAATTAAGCCAAAAACCTGACTGTTGTTGCGGTCAGGTTTTTTTGAGTGTTTAACCAATTAACGTTTCTTAAAGACAATAGAAAGTATAAGAAGGAAGGGGCAGCGAACGTGTCTTTATCGTTTTTCTGGAGCCGGGAGTTTCTGACCAATCGGTATTTTCTGTGGCTTCTGTTTTGGTGTAATGCAGTGGGTACCGTGTATGGGTACATATGGTACGGAGATCAGCTGAAATTAACACTGGAGGAACAGCCCCTATGGCAGGTTGTATTTGTTCCGGACAGTCCCACAGCGAGTTTGTTTTTTACCCTTGGTCTTCTATGGATTCTATATAAACCTAAGTCTGTGGTGCTCAACCGAATCGGACATGTGATTCAAGCTCTCGCTGTGGTTACATCGGTGAAATATGGGGTCTGGGCTGTTTCCATTATTTTTGCGGGTTGGATGCAGGGTGGTTCCCCGCATTGGCAGGACTGGATGCTGATCGCCTCACACAGTGCCATGGCCATTGAAGCGTTGATTTATGTCAGGTTCTTTGGTTTCAGATGGTTAGCGCTGCTGATTGCCAGTCTATGGACGTTATTGAATGATACGATGGACTATACATATAATATTTTCCCTTGGCTGCCTAGCGCTCTCTACCAGCATCTGGATGGCGTGCGCAATTTCACTTTCGGGCTTACCCTGGTTAGCATTCTGTGCGCGTGGCTGGCATTAAGACAGGCGAAACGAGCCTGACTTTGCAAGCTTGTTCTAAGTGGCCGTGCCCGGCCATACATTGGTATGGGGGGGATGTCCATGAAGAGAATGTTCTGGAACAAAACCGGATTATGGGTAGTATCGTTCATGGCGCTGTTGTTTTGGACGAACTTGTCATACAGTGTATCTGCGCAAAGTGGAGGGAATGAAGGGGAAGCGGATCAACAAGCCCTTGTCAACAGTTCCATTCAGCAGCTTAATCAGGAAGCGACATCGCTCTACAGGCATGCCTTGGATCATAATATCGAAGAAGTCAGAAACGGTATTATGCGGATTAGCGAACGGCTGGAGCATATTTCGTTTGAGGGTCAGACGACGGTCGAAGGCATTCATGCCTTATCCGAAACGATTGTGGAAGTAAAACAAGCAGCCGTTCGCGTCAAAAGTGATGATACCGGTCTTCAGCAGGCTTCTGCCAAACTAAGGCTCGCTGCTGACAGTCTTGCAAATCCAGCCAAACCCTTATGGCTCCAATATTATAAAATTGTAAAAGATGACCTTCAGGCCATATCCACTGCTGTGAGTCAGCATGAGAAAGCTGCAGTACTCACGAACCGATATGCTTTGCTTGAGGAGCATTATGAAACCATTCGACCGGCAGCGATGATTCGTCGTGAACCCTATGAGATTGCTCAGCTGGACGCCTGGTTATCCCATACCAAAGGGTTGACTGGAGCTAAACAGCCAGATATCACACAGCTGCAAAGCATGATATCCCAAGGCGAAGAATTGGTGAATCAATTGTTTGGTCGCGAGAAGGATGAGAGTGCCTTTGTTCCATTTGTTCAGGGGCCGAACCGGAGAGCAGCAGGATTATTCATTACATCTGTGATTGTGGCCGCACTAACGTACGCAGGGTATCGTAAATATCGTGCACAGCAGCAAGGCATCTTTCCATTCCGGCGCTGATCATCAACTTCAAACCAAAGAACCTCTATACCGCAAGGAAGCGAACAGGCTTGTCCTTGGATTAGAGGTTTTTTTTGCATATATTTCAGTTGGTTTTTAGGATTCCTTGAAGCCTTCTCCATGGACGTCATGAACATCGCTGATGATAACAAAGGCACGGGGATCAACAGATCTGACAATGGTTTGCAGTCGCCTGAATTCCTGACGTGAAATAACGCAGTAAGCAACATGTTTGGCTTGTTTGGAGTAGGCGCCAATGGCTGGAATCAGAGTTACACCGCGGTCCATTTCCCGGGTAATCAGGTCGGCAATTTCGGGAGCGTGGTCACTAATAATCATGAATGCCCGAGCCGAATAAGCCCCTTCCTGAATGAAGTCAATGACCTTGGAAGCGATAAAGACAGCAACCAGCGTATAGAGTATTTTTTCTTTTGGAATGTAGATTAGTGAAATGCCGATAATAATAAAATCGATACCGAGCAAAATTCGGCCCATGCTCCATCCATATTTTCGATTGAGAATCCGTGCAATGATATCTGAACCACCTGTCGTACCGCCTGAGCGGAATACGATACCCAAACCAGCCCCGAGAGTGACACCTGCATACAGAGCTGCCAGCAGGAGATCATTCTCCGTGTGCAGAGGCTCAATCCATCCCGAGTGAATCATTTTCTCAAACAACCACAGAAACGCCGTAAGGGCACCAATACCCACCCCTGTATAGACCATCTGCCTGCCGCCCAATATCTTGAGCCCGATCAGAAATAACGGGACGTTGATAACAAGGGTCGTTAGAGACGGAGAGAGGCCAAACGCATAATTGAGCAGTACGGTAACCCCGGTGACGCCGCCCTCCATTAGTTGATTCGGGATAATGAAGTACAGCAGTCCAAAAGCATACAATGCAGTACCTAGCAGAATAGGGAGAACCAGTTTGATTTGAATCCAAGTTTTGGCAGTGCTCATTAGATCCCTCTCCATATGTAAATTAATGATGAAGCAATACTTGCCATCTTAGTATACCTATTTATTGATTCTTTAAAAATGATTTGTGCCTTAGGATGGTGGAAGTCAAACTAAATAACTGATATATTAGGAACAAATACGACACAATTTCAAAAGGAGAATCCGTTCTCATGGAGAAAAGCATCGCAGAAATGCAGCGCGAGGTTGACCTCTACATTTCCCAGTTCAAAGAAGGCTACTTCAGTCCGCTGGCCATGCTGGCGCGTATGTCGGAAGAGGTGGGAGAGCTAGCTCGGGAAGTCAATCACGAGTTCGGTGAAAAGCCGAAGAAGGCTTCTGAAGCAGACAATTCCATTGAGCTGGAGCTTGGGGATATTTTGTTTATCACGATTTGTTTTGCCAACTCGCTCGGGATTGACCTGGCGCAGGCACACGACAAAGTCATGCATAAATTTAATACACGCGATGCAAATCGGTGGACTCCAAAAAACACCGATTAGGCGTAGATTACATATGCTGTACCATCACCCGATTGGGGAGGGACAGCTTGGATGATGAAGCCGGAAGATTATATGCAGCAGGCTTACCGCTGTATTTTGCAAAATGATTTTGAGCAAGCGATCCGTTGGTTTGAATCGGCTATTCTTGCTTACCCGGAACATGCGGAGCTTCACTACCGCTGTTCCATTACACATGCCCGCAGCCAGCACCTTGGTCCGGCACTGGAACATGCCCGCAAGGCAGCTGAGCTGTCCAGTGGCACTGAAGAATATGTTCTGCATCTGCAGACATTGGAAGCCAAACAGCTAAGTACACAGGCGAAGGCTCTGCTGGAACAGGCAGGCAGCGGCTCACACGAACGTTATGTTTCGGCTGCTGCTCTGCTGAATGAAGCGGTTAAGCTTGATCCGCTGTCTGTCGAAGCGCATGTGATGCTTGCACTGGCCTATAGCGATTTGAATGAATTTGATCGTGCAATCAAGGCTATTCGTGATGCGATATCGCTGGATCCGCAGAACGCACAATTGCATCAAATGGACCAACAAATCAAGCAGCGTAAGAATTCTATTCAATAAGAAATTCATTTCATCTGAAGCGAAAGCTGACGAAATGAATTTTCTAGTGACTGAACCAACATACAGTGAGGAGATGCAGCCAAGATGAGTGAAGTAATAAGAGTTGCCGTAATCGGAGCGGCTGGCCGAATGGGCCGGGAAGTGGTGAAGCTGGTTCTTCAAGACCCGGAACTGGAGCTTGCTGCCGCGGTTAACCGCTCCGGCGCAGGTATTGATGCCGGAACCCTGGTCGGTCTTCCGGAATGCGGAGTGCTTGTAACCGACGATATCGAAATGGCTTTTGCAGAGACGAAACCGCAGGTCATGGTTGATTTTACAATACCTCAATATGCTTTTGCTCATACAGAACTTGCGATCCGTTATGGAGTCAGACCCGTTATGGGAGTTACCGGCTTCACGACGGAGCAGATTGAACAACTGGACAAGCAGTGTCAGGACAAAGGGATCGGAGGTCTGATTGCCCCGAACTTCTCCATTGGTGCCATTTTGATGATGAGATTCGCAGCACAAGCGGCCAAACATATGCCTAACGTTGAAATCATTGAGTACCATGGGGATCAAAAACTGGATGCGCCTTCAGGAACAGCAATTAAAACGGCTGAGCTGATTGCAGCCAACCGTGAGGAAATCCGTCAGGGCAACCCTAATGAAGAGGAAACCATTGAAGGCTCCCGCGGAGGCTATTATAACGGCTTCCGGATTCACAGTGTTCGTTTACCAGGCGTATTTGCTCAGCAGGAAGTGGTATTTGGCGATTTTGGCCAAACGCTCAAAATTCGTCATGATTCATACGAACGTGCAGGTTACATGCCCGGTGTAAAAATCGGTGTACAGAAGGTTATGGAATATACAGGACTCATCTATGGATTTGATCACTTTATCGACTAAAGGAGATTGTCATGTTGAAAATTGCATTTATTGCCCATGATCGCAAAAAAGAAGAGATGGTAAACTTTGTTACAGCTTATGAACCGGTGTTTACAGATCACCAATTGTATTCGACAGGCACCACTGGACTTCGTATTATGGAAGGGACTTCCTTGAAGATTCACCGGTTTGAATCAGGTCCGCTTGGAGGAGACCAGCAGATTGGTGCTTTGGTAGCGCAGAATGAGATGGATCTGATTATTTTCCTGCGTGATCCGCTGATGGCTCAGCCACACGAACCGGATATTAATGCATTGCTACGTTTGTGTGATGTACAGGGCATTCCGCTCGCAACCAACATTGCAACGGCTGAAATTCTGGTTAAGGCATTGGATCGCGGCGATTTTGCATGGAGAGAGCTTGTGCATAAATATAAACCAGAAGCTGGAGTCACAACAGGTGATTCCGAATGAGTCTTGATATTCTGATTTTCGGTGCACACGCAGACGATGCAGAGATTGGAATGGCGGGAACAATCGCCAAACATACTGCAGCTGGAATGAAGGTGGGCGTGTGTGATCTGACAAAAGCAGAAATGTCGTCCAACGGGACTGTAGAGCGCAGAGCCGAGGAAGCGGAGGAAGCCTCCCGCGTCCTCGGTCTTTCGTGTCGAACCAATTTGGGCTTGCCAGATCGTGGTTTATACATAACCCCTGAGCATATACAGGCAGTGACGGCCGAGATTCGCAGGCATGCCCCGAAAATTGTATTTGCACCCTATTGGGAAGATCGTCATCCGGATCATGTCATGTGCAGCAAGCTTGTGCAGGAAGCGGTATTCAATGCCAAGCTGCGTAATTATATGCCGGACATGCCTGCCACCCAAGTGAAGGAGCTGTATTTTTACTTCATTAACGATATGGGACCGGTGGATTTGATTGTCGATATTACGGAACACTATGAGCAAAAGGAAAAATCGCTGCTCAGTTATCGTTCCCAATTTGAAATAGGGGCAGGAACGGTGTCTACTCCGTTGAATCAGGGGTATATCGAACGCGTAAGAGCTCGGGACTCCCTGCTGGGTCAGCGGAGTTTGATTTCTTTCGCAGAAGGGTTTGCGAGTATTACACCTTATGTCGTTGGGCAGTTTGGCACAGCAGCTAGGTAATACGTTGCTGTGCAAGCTCTTAGACTAATATTAATAAAATTTCCGTTGCATTACATCAACTCGCACACGCGGGAGATTAAAGGAGCGTCCACCGGATGGATCAAAAGCTAAAGATTGGTATCACCTGTTATCCGTCCCTCGGAGGGTCTGGCGTTGTCGCAACGGAGCTCGGCAAATTGCTTGCCGAACAGGGTCACCAGGTTCATTTTATTGCGAATAGTATTCCGTTCCGACTGGGTACTTTTCAGAAAAATATTTTTTACCATGAAGTTGAAGTGAACGATTATTATGTATTTCGCTATCCACCATACGACCTGTCCTTGGCAACCAAGATGGCTCAAGTGGCCAAAGCCCAGCAGCTTGATTTGCTGCATGTGCATTATGCAGTTCCGCACGCAGTATGTGCTTTCCTGGCCAAACAGATGGTGGGCGACGATCTAAAGGTTGTCACGACTCTGCATGGTACAGACATTACCGTACTGGCACAGGATGAATCCCTGAAAGATCTCATTCGGCTTGCAATCAACGAAAGTGATGCGGTAACCGCGGTTTCACAGGATTTGATTCGAGAAACGGTTGAGCTTCTGGACATTCAGCGTCCCATTGATTTGACATATAATTTTATTGATAAACGAATTTATTATCCTCGGGATGCGGCAAGTCTGCGCAGGGATTTTGCGGCTCCAAACGAGAAAATATTGATGCATATCTCCAACTTCCGCCCGGTGAAGCGGACACAGGACGTTGTTGAAGTTTTCCGTCAGGTTCAGGAGCAGGTTCCAGCCAAATTGCTGTTTGTTGGAGAGGGACCGGATTTGCCTAAAATTCAATGGAAAATTAATGAATTGGGCCTGAATGACAAAGTTCATTTCCTGGGTAAACAGGATGACATTGCACAAGTCATTTCCATGGCAGATATCCTTATGCTTCCTTCGGAGAAAGAGAGCTTCGGACTTGTGGCCCTGGAAGCGATGGCCTGCGGTGTGCCGACCGTTGGATCACAGGCAGGAGGAATTCCTGAACTCGTATTACACGGGAAAACCGGGTATTTATCACCGATCGGCGATACACAGTCCATGGCTGAGAACGCCATTCGCTTGTTGACCGACGATCGACTGGCAGCAGATTTCAGAGAAGCCTGTCTTCATAGGGCACATCATGATTTTTGCAATGATGCCATCCGTCATGAATATGAACAAATATACTATCGCGTACTGGGACGAGAAGTTCCCAATCTAAAACCCGTTTGCGGTTGAACTTCTATTGATTCGATAGAAGCAGCGATACAGAATGATCAAGCAACAGGCAAGCAATGAGGTGATTGGTTTGGTGCAATGGACAAGGGTTGATCTCGAGATGGCTGAGCAGAGTGAACAGGTGCTGCTCAAGTTGAATGAAGAGGGCTATGATGCTTTTTGGGTTGGTGGCTGTGTTCGGGATGAACTGCTGGGTCGCAGTGTAGATGATATGGATATAACAACCTCGGCATCTCCGGAACAAGTGATGGAACTGTTTGCAGACTGTATTCCGACAGGACTCCAGCACGGGACGGTTACTGTACGTTCAGGGGGGTATTACTTCGAAGTCACAACTTTCCGTACGGAATCGGAATACAAAGACAATCGAAGACCGTCTGAAGTCCAGTTCGTCAAGGATATCAAAGAAGATTTGCAGCGTCGCGATTTTACGATGAATGCCTTGGCCATGGATAGAAGAGGGACAATCGTTGATCCTTTTGGTGGACAAGTGGATATTCGTGAAGAACGAGTCAGATGTGTGGGCGCAGCGAGTGAGCGGTTCGGCGAGGATGCGCTTCGCATACTTCGGTGTGTCCGGTTTGCTTCGGTTTTTGACTTCAGCATTGCCTATAACACGTGGAAGGGTCTCATGAGGCAGAGAGACTTGCTGCAGCATATTGCCATGGAGCGTGTCCGTACCGAAATGGTGAAGATGATGGCTGGTCCTCATCCGCTGCGAGGTTTGGATTTGCTGCTGCACAGTAAAATACTGGAATATATCAAGGCTCCGGTGCAAGGCAGCCGATTCAATAGGAATCTACTACTCCGAATCGGGGAACTGAAAGAACATGATGCTTTACTGCGCTGGTCGCTCCTGCTGATTGCAGGTCAATATAAGAAGGATGAAGCTGACGCTTTACTACGCAAATGGACGTTTTCCAACGATGATCGTTTGCGCATTACCGGGGTTTTACAGTTTGATGAGTTAATGAAGACGGTTGTGCAGAACTATAAGGATCAAATGTTATTGCGAGCGGAGTGGATTAGTGCTGAACTGACGTGCGGACGTCAAGCCGCTGCGGATTGGCTCAAGATTCAACGTATACTCCCCGCTGGCCATCTCCTATCCGCTTCAGCAGAGGCTTCATACCAAGCAATTCTTGCTAACGCAGCGGAGTGGAGTCGATCCATGCCGGTTCATGAGCTGAAGGAACTCCATATTACCGGAGAAAATGTTCTAGGACTACTCGAGCGCAAGGGCGGGCCTTGGCTGGGCCGGTTGATGAAGCATTTGTTACGTGAAACAGCGATTGGAAATATAGCGAATCAGCATGAAGCGCTGACCGCTGAAGTGAAACGGGTGGCTGCAGATGACCAAGCATGAAGAACTGTTACATATGCTCATGAATGCAGATGGACGATTTGTATCAGGGGAAGAGATCAGCCGGAACCTGTCCATTAGCAGAACAGCAGTCTGGAAACATGTGAACAAGCTGCGCGATCTCGGATACGAATTTGAGGCTGTCTCCCGCAAAGGGTACCGCCTTCTTACGAGACCTGACAGTATTGATGCAGCAGGCCTTCAACTGGCTCTGCAAACGTCTGTCTTTGGCCGTAAAGCACTCATCCTAAGTTCAACCTTATCTACGCAAGGCGATGTTCAGCAAATGGCCGAGCAGGGTCAGGCAGAAGGTGCGGTAGTTCTTGCCGAGGAACAAACAGGTGGACGGGGAAGATTCGGGCGTAAATGGTTCTCACCTCCTGGCAAAGGGATCTGGATGAGCATACTGCTGCGTCCCGAGCAGCCGCTTCGAAATACGCCACAGCTGACACTACTGACGGGGGTAGCGGTCTGCCGAGCAGTAAGGGCCCATACGGGGGCCGATGCGGGCATCAAATGGCCGAATGATCTTCTGATTAACGGTCGCAAAATGTGTGGCATCCTGCTTGAGTCAGCAGTAGAAGATCATGAACTGCGATACTGCATTGCAGGTATTGGGGTAGATGTGAATTTTGATCTTACGGATTATCCGGAGGATCTGACGTCCATAGCGACTTCAATCAAAGTCGAGACCGGACAGCAGGTGGATCGAACGAAGTTGGCTGCTGCCATATTGAATGAGATGGAACATCTTTACCTTTTGTATCAAAGGGAAGGTTTCGGTGTAATCGCGTCATTGTGGGAAGCTCTATCCGTCTCGATTCATCGGGAAGTGAAGGTTTCGAACCCGCAGGGAGATATTGAAGGAACAGCCATTGGACTAGATCCTTCAGGGGCTTTGATTGTAGAGAAGAGAGATGGCGAGCGCATAACCGTGGTATCGGGAGAAATATCCTTGATCGATTAAGGAAATTGTCGAATTTCCACTAAAATAATGAACATAACACGTGAAGTTTGGGCTGATCTTTGGTATACTGTGTTCGTGAGGCGATATCGGCTATTGCAGACCGAATTGCACTCCGGCAACAGTATGCCTGATTGGCTTGATCATGAACAGATGCATAGCAAAATGGAAAATGTGTTAAGTGAGTTGTTGGATTCTGCTCTGAGCCGAAGAGGACCGAGACAGAAGGGACGATCGCAAGTGACTCTTTTTTGACTTTTCGGGACTTTTTAGTGGAAAACTAAAAGGTTTTTTTGTTGCGTTCTGAATTGAAAAGGAGAAAGGAGCCATAAAGAAAATGGCTAACAAACAAGCATTGAATATTGTGAAAATGAAAAAATACAAGCAGGATGGCGTGCCGCTCAGCATGATTACTGCTTACGATTATCCCACGGCTCTGCTTGCGGAAGAAGCAGGCATTGACATGATTTTGGTCGGGGATTCGCTCGGCAATGTAGTGCTGGGTTATGATTCCACCCTGCCTGTGACGATAGACGATATGGTATATCATACCCGCTCCGTTGTGAGGGGTGCAGGAAGTACATTCATCGTAGCGGATATGCCGTTCATGACCTATCACGGCAGCGTGGATGAAACACTGAAGGGTGTTCGTCGTTTGATGCAGGAAGGTCATGCGCATGCAGTCAAAATGGAAGGCGGCGTGGAGATCGCCGATACCGTTAAGGCTGTAGTGCAAGCCGGCGTACCGGTTCTGGGACACATCGGACTGACACCGCAATCGGTGAATCAGATCGGGGGATATCGGATCCAGGGTAAGGATGCAGCAGATGCCAGAAGACTAATGGATGAAGCGAAGGCACTCGAAGCTGCGGGAGCCTTCGGTATTGTGCTTGAACTCGTTACCGAAGAAGTGGCCAGAGCTATTTCGGAGGAACTGTCCATTCCCACAATTGGTATAGGCGCAGGACGTGGATGTGACGGTCAGGTTTTGGTATTCCATGATGTGGTTCAGTATGCCTCTCCTTACATGCCGAAACGCTTTGTCAAAACATACGGCGATGTGGGTACGCTGATTCGTAATAGTATTGGAGCTTATGTCAAGGAAGTCAAAGACCGTTCCTTCCCTGCGGAGGAGCATGTATTTACTGCTGCAGACGGCGTTGTAGAGCAGCTGTATGGACATCGCAAAGAAAAGGTGGAGAGCAACTCATGAAAGTGATTCGGACCATCACAGAGCTTAGACAGGAAATTGGTTTGAAGCGTCAAGCTGTACAATCCAGAGAGTCTATTGTAGGTTTGGTGCCTACGATGGGTTATCTTCATGATGGTCATGCAAGCCTGATGCATGCCGCCAAACAGCAAAGTGATATTGTCGTATTAAGTATTTTTGTAAATCCGATTCAGTTTGGGCCAAATGAAGACTTTGACAGCTACCCTCGGGATGAAGCCAGGGATGTGGAGACGGCCCGTGCGCAGGGAGTGGATATCGTATTTATTCCCTCGGTTGAAGAGATGTATCCACAGCAGACACAAACAACAGTATCCGTGTCGAGTTTGACTGACCGGCTGTGCGGGGCTTCCCGTCCAGGACACTTTGACGGAGTAACAACAGTGGTATCGAAGTTGTTTAACATCGTGCAGCCACAGCGAGCATTTTTCGGAATGAAAGACGCACAGCAAGTCGCAGTCATCCAGCAAATGGTCAATGATCTGAACATGCCTGTTGAGATTGTTCCATGTCCGATTGTACGTGAGCAGGATGGCTTGGCACTTAGTTCACGTAATGTCTATTTGAGTGCTGAAGATCGCCAGGAAGCTCTGGTCCTGTCCAAGGCGCTGCGTGCAGCTCAAGAAGCAGTGGATACAAGTGCTGACATGACTGCTGCAGATATACGGCGTATTCTGCGTGAGAACATCGGGCGTTCGTCCCGTGCTGTTATTGATTATGCCGAGATTCAAGCTTTTCCAAGTCTGGTGCCGCTTGCTGATCAGGAAAAAGTGCATGGACGAGATGATATCCTGATTGCGTTGGCTGTGAAATTCGGCAAAACGAGACTGATTGATAATACAAGATTGCAAAGAGCGGAGGTACTGTCCCATGTTTAGAACATTGATGAAATCCAAAATTCACCGTGCCACCGTTACGGAAGCCAACCTGAATTATGTGGGGAGCATTACCATTGATGAAGATCTGATGGAAACGTCTGATCTGATGGAAAATGAAAAAGTACAAATTGTAAACAACAACAATGGTGCGCGGCTCGAGACCTATGTCATTCCCGGACCACGCGGCAGCGGAGTAATCTGTCTGAATGGTGCAGCTGCACGGCTTGTGCAGCCAGGAGACACGGTTATTATCATTTCATATGCAATGATGTCTCAGGAAGAAGCAAATACACACAAACCTACGGTGGTCTTTGTGGACGGTCAAAACAAACCTGTGCAGACCATGAAGCAGGAAGTTCACGCGACAATTATGTAATCCGCTGGTAAGGGGAATGAAATCGGTCCACCTTGCAAAAAATGAGTACAGGTCACGCACTAATCCATTTTTTCAAGGGTGGGGATGCATCGATGTTCCAGCATGTTTTCGCCGAAATGAACGACATGTTAGATGAAATTATCAAGCGCTACCCTTCCGCTGAAGGTCTGAACAAACAGGAACTGCTGCAAAAGTGGAACTTGCTGAAGCGGATGAGTGACGGGATGATTGATGAGTGGCTGATGTTTGAGGAGAAGATGAGTCAATTCAGGGATATGGAACAGCCGGTGGCACTCCAACCGGAACAGGAAGCCGTCACGGCTCTGCCTGAGATCCACTTGGAATCCTTTAGTCGTGGTCAGGGATACTTCAAGTTACAGATGTATCCGCAGGCGATTATGCAATTTTCACAAATTATTGCCGAATATCCGGACAGTGCACTGACTCGGTACTATCTGGGACTTGCGCATATGAACCTCAACCAAACCGCGGAAGCGGGAAGTCACCTGCGGCTCATCGTGCACCTGAATGGTTCTCCGAGGCTGAAGGGGTTAGCCTGTAATGCCCTGGGCTGCCTTGAAGCCAAGATGGCGAATCCCAAAGGAGCATGTTCCTTGTTTGCTCAGGCACTCCAGCATGACCCGACGTTGACCGAACCGTTGTATAATATGGAAGCCTGCAGGCTGAACAGCGGACAACTGCAATATGGAATAAGCTGACCGTACTTAAAGTTCAAGTGCAGTGCAGCGGCATCAAGACGGTGTTTTCTCCTTTAAGAACATGGAGGGAACACCGCCTTTTTTGTCAGTTAATTTTCAAATGCCCGTTTTTTTGCTATGCTGTAACATAGACTGGAATGGAAGGGACTTGTACATTGCAATGAAATTTGCCGTATTGGATTTCGAAACAACCGGCACGCAGTCCGACGGTGAGATTATACAAGCCGGACTTGCCATCATAGATCATGACTACAGCATAACTCAAATATATAGTTCTTATGTAAACCCTGGTGTGCCTATTCCTCCGTTTATTACGGGATTAACCGGGATTACTGACGAAGACGTGGCGGACGCTCCTTCACTTGAAGAAATGATGATGGAGATGGTTCCGCTGCTCGACGATGTTGTCCTTGTGGGACACAACGTGGCTTTTGATTTTCATTTCCTTCAGAATGCGCTTGACCGATGCGGCTACCTGCCGTTCACCGGACGTATTCTGGATACCATTGATTTTCTCAAAATCTCATTTCCTTCACTTGGTTCTTATCAATTGGGGTATGTATCTTCCGAATTCGGATTCCAGCATGACCGGCCTCATCAGGCAGACAGTGACGCCCTGGCAACGGCCTATGTGCTCCTGAAGTGTCTGGACGAACTGCGTCAACTGCCATTGATTACGATTCAGCGTCTCAGCGACCTGTTTGCACCTGAGGACAGTGATCTGGGCTGGTTCTTCGACGGCATGCGCAGTGAGAAGGAAGCAGAGCCCATACAGGATCTGGATGGACATACGTATTACCGCCAATTGGCCTTGAATGTAAGTGACTGGACCGAGATCGGTGCTCCGCGCGATGAACGGGAAGCTAACCCACTTGAAGGTGTAAGTTTTGAGCAGTACATGGATCAGGTACGGGCCAATCTGCAGGATACACTGGATCACTATGAAGAACGCGAGGCACAGACACAGATGTTCAGCAGTGTAAGGCAAGCGCTGGACGAGGAAAAGCATTTGTTAATTGAAGCAGGTACGGGTACGGGGAAATCCCTCGGGTACTTGCTGCCCGCCATATATGAAAGTGTGAAGCAGGAACGAAAAGTAATGGTTAGCACGCATACCATCAACCTGCAGGAACAGCTTCGGGAGAGGGATATTCCGCTGCTGACCAAAGTGGTGCCTTTTCCGTTTAAGGCCGCCGTGTTCAAAGGTCGGGGACACTACCTGTGTCTACGGAAGTTTGAGCACAAGATCAACAAGCGTGAGTTTGCTACACCAAAAGAAGATTATTTTACAGCCGCTCAAATGATTGTGTGGCTCACCCAGACAGAGACTGGAGATGACGAGGAGCTTAACCTCAGTGCACGCGGTGGGGACTTCTGGGAAACAGTACAGAGCGAATCGGAATCGTGCCTTGGACGTTCTTGTCCGTGGTTCAGGAAGTGCTTCTACCACCGGGCGAAGCATGAAGCAGGATTGTCCGATATTGTCATTACGAATCATTCCAAATTGTTTACGGATGTAAAAGCCGCTCATCAGCTGCTCCCTGCTTACGAAAGTCTTGTTATTGATGAGGCTCACCATCTCGAGGATGTGGCGGGTAAGCACTTGGGTCTTCACATGAAATACTTCACGTTGGTTCATACCCTGACCCGATTGTTTAAGGATAGTCGGAACGGTCAGCTTCCCATGCTGCGTACACAGCTGGCCGGGCATGAAAATTCGGTGCAGTGGGGCTCGGTCATTGACCAGATGTTCCCGCTTGCTGTTGAAGTCAAAGAGATGTGGGATCGTTTGAGCGATGCCTTGTTTAGCCTTCTGCCTGAGCGGAGTGATGCTTCTCCGGGGGAAACGGGGCAATTTTCCCTCAGACTGAAGCCTTCAATGAAACCGGCGAAGTGGCAGGAGCTGCAGGATTATGAAAACCAGATTTATGTTACACTGGGGGACTTGATCCGCAAGGGAGACAAGCTGCTTCTTGAAGTGAAAGAAGACCAGGACGACTATCAATCGGATAGCTTGATCACGGACATTACAGGTCTGCTTAAGGATTTGGCGACGCTCAAAGAAAACCTTCGTTTCTTCATGCGAATGGATGATGCCAAAACCGTATACTGGATGGAGGCAAGCGGCCAATTCCGCAGCAAATCACTGCAGCTGTATGCCGTTCCTGTCGATGTCAGTGCACAGTTGAAGGACATGTTCTTCGATAAAAAGAAAAGCGTTGTCCTTACTTCGGCTACGCTCTCGGTCGATAAGTCATTTCAGTTCATGATTGAACAGCTTGGCTTGCAGGAAGCAGCCGATAATAACCGTTTGCTGACGTCCATGCTGCCGTCGCCATTCCGTTATAGGGATCAAGCTTTGCTGGTCATCCCTCGTGATTTCCCAAGCGTAAAAGGCAGTGTGGGGGATGCACACTTTGTCGACATGCTTGTACGATCTCTGGCCGAAACGGCTATTGCGACAAGGGGCCGCATGATGGTGCTCTTTACTTCATACCGAATGCTGCGCCAGGTTTACGACCCATTAAAAGAAGCGCTGTCGGGTAACGATATTTCGCTGCTCGGTCAAGGCGTGGATAGTGGCAGTCGTTCCAAGTTAACACGCAGGTTCCAGGATGCAAAAGCAACCGTTCTGCTGGGCACCAGCAGTTTCTGGGAAGGGGTAGATATCCCTGGCGAGGCGCTAACCTGTCTGGCCATTGTGAGATTGCCCTTCCAGCCACCGAATCATCCGCTTGTCGAGGCGAAGAGTGAACTGCTGCAGGAACAGAAAAAGAATCCGTTTATGAAGCTGTCTGTTCCACAGGCCGTCATTCGTTTCAAGCAGGGATTCGGCAGGCTTGTACGTACGGCCAAGGATCGGGGCATTGTCATCGTTTACGATACAAGGGTAATTGAGTCATATTACGGAAAGTATTTCCTATATTCATTACCCGGTCCCAAAATGGAACATATGCTGACTGAACAGATGGTTCCACGGATTAGCGAATGGCTGGAAACACCAGCACAGGATGAAACTACGGCGAATTAGGGATGACTTCGTTGCGTAATAAGGGCTTCTCGCTGTAAACTTTATTAGAGTGTGATTCATTCTTGTAGCACTTTTAACTTTATATTTCATAAGGCATCTTGCATAATTTCATTCGGAGACGAAAACGGTTATGCGGGATGCTACATTTTTATTTATCTATCGTGGCCTTGGTAAGGGGGAGTATGTAATGAAATCAGATAAAATTTCGGAAGCTGTGGTACGCAGATTGCCTGTTTACTTACGTTATTTGAGTGAACTGCATCAACGTGAGGTAGGCACGGTGTCATCACAGGAACTGGGACTACGCCTGGATCTTAATCCTGCGCAGATTCGCAAAGACCTTGCATACTTTGGGGACTTCGGTCGCAAAGGCATTGGATACGACGTCTCGTATCTCATTGAGAAAATCCGTCATATTTTGAAAATTGATCAGCAAATTAATGTTGCTCTGGTCGGGGCTGGTAACTTGGGACATGCATTGTCCAACTACAATGCCTATCTGAAAGACAACATGAAAATTGTTGCTGTTTTCGATGCATACGGTCCTAAGATCGGCAGTCAGATTAACAGCCTGAAGGTTCAGCCCATGAATGAACTAACGGATTCGGTCAAAAAAGATAATATTCGTATTGGCATCATTACCGTTCCGGATACCGAAGCTCAGAACGTAGCCGATCAGCTCGTGGAATCCGGCATTGAAGCGATTCTGAACTTTGCACCAACCATCTTGAAAACACCACCGCACGTCCGTATTCATCATGCTGATTTTACAACGGATCTGCTTAGCCTGGCTTATTATCTGGAGAACGGAAAGGACGACGAGGAAGATGACGACAAATAGATGGGTAATTCATAACGGCAAATTTGCTGTAAACAGTGGTACGGAATGGACTGTGGTTCAAGGGTATATGGTCGTTGAAGACGACAAGATTGTGCATATTGGTGAGACACTGCCGGATGGAGATGAGAGCCTGCCAAAGGTTGATGGCAAAGGACTGGTCTTTTTGCCGGGTCTGATCAATACGCATGGTCACGCAGCCATGTCGCTTCTGAGAGGTCACGGGGACGATCTGGCCCTGCAAGTATGGCTTCAGGAGAAAATGTGGCCTATGGAGGCGAAAATGACGTCTGAGGACGTGTATTGGGGCACATCCCTTTCTGTATTAGAAATGCTGAAAGGCGGAACGACGGCATTCCTGGATATGTATGATCATATGGACCAGGTGGCAAAAGTGGTTGAACAATCCGGTATTCGTGCCGCATTGGCACGTGGTGTCATTGGTCTGTGTTCCGAAGAAGAGCAAATGCGCAAACTGCAGGAATCTGCTTCGTTTGCACGTGAGTGGAACGGACAGGCTGGTGGTCGAATTACGACGATCATCTCACCGCATGCTCCGTATACTTGCCCTCCGGATTACATAGAGAAGCTGGTACAGGTTGCACATGATCTGGATCTGCCGCTGCATACCCATATGTCGGAAACCCTTCGCGAAGTCGAACAGAATGTAACGGATTATGGCCTGCGTCCGGTGGCACATCTGGAAAAGCTCGGTTTCTTCTCTCGTCCTTCTCTCGTAGCTCACGCCGTACATTTGAATGATGAGGAGATTGAAATTCTGGCACGCCATGATGTAGCGGTCTCTCACAATCCGGGAAGCAACCTGAAGCTTGCTTCGGGTGTTGCGCGTGTTCCGGATCTGCTGAAAGCTGGAGTAACCGTATCTCTGGGAACAGACGGGCCTGCAAGCAACAACAACCTGGATATGTTTGAAGAGATGAGACTGGCTGCTTTGATTCATAAGGGCGTATCCGGTGACCCAACAGCGGTTCCAGCGGGAGAGGCACTGCTGCTTGGAACGGGGTATGGTGCCAAATCCATCTTCCTGAACAATACGGGAGCACTTCAAGTAGGCATGAAGGCTGATTTCATTGCGCTAAATATTGAACAAGCACACTTCTATCCGCATACGGATCTGATCTCACATACCATTTACTCGGCTTCGGCCAAGGATGTGGAGCATGTATGGGTTGACGGCCAACAGCTGGTGAAACATGGTGAATGTCTTACTATGGATGAAGAGCGCATTCTGCGCGAGTCTCAACTTGCATTTGACGGACTGCTCGCCCGTTAATTTCAGAATAGCAGCAGCGTCATAGGGGAAAGGAAGTTCGGCTTTTGAAAAGAAAAAAGAAATGGATCTGGATCTCGCTGCTTATCCTGGTTTTGATTTTGTTTGGACTACAGCGATTCTACGTCTATGTTACCCAGGACCAGCGCAACGAAGAAGCGCTAGCTATTCAGGCGGCGCAGGAGCAGCTCGGGATCACTTCTTATGAGGATCTACGAAAATACGTCTGGGGTCAAAAAGAAGGCGAGGATAACATTTACTGGACGATGATGGCCAAAAATAAAGACAATCAGGACATCGCCGTCTGGGTTAAGTTTGATGCAACCAATAAACCGGTCACAGGAAGCAATGCTGTGCACAGTGAATTGCTGCAGAACGGGTTATCGGAAGCACAAGTTCGCAATCGATTCAGCTCAGAAGTACCGGGCGGAGAGATCAAACGAATTATGCCTGGAGTCGTCAATGGTGTCTATGTATGGCAAGTTTATTACAATGATGATACGCACAACTATTATCGATTCTATCGCTTCAGCAATGGAGAACAGGTTGATTTGGTCTATACGATTCCAAACAGTTAAATATATTCAGAGATTCTTTAGGTAAAATCTTCAAAGAACCGGCAGACGGAACCCCGCCTGATCCGGTTTTTTGGCGTATCTCGAAAAATATTCTGGATTTGAATAGTTAAAATTAATAATTTATTCATATTTTCGCCTTCGAAATTGTATATACGATGTGATATACTCAAATATGTATTCAAGGTTACATCAAACAGGAATAAAACCTGTTGGGCAAATCACAGGTCATTCGTACACAATTCATAATATGCCTATAAACCATAGGATGGGCCAAAATTTGGGAGGGGAAACTCACTTGAAGCTAAAAGTATTGCCTATTGCTTTAACTGCCGTCATTTCAGCCGTTGTGTTGTTTGGAGGTTGGTTTGTGTATCGTCAGGTGGCCATGCAGAATCCGATTGAAAAAATGGTAACCCAGTATGAAGGGGTTAATGATGTTCAGTTAACTATTAACCGCAATGATGTACAATTGAAACTTGATTTGCAGCCAAATGTAGATTTGGGCAGATTGGTTCAATATATTCAGAAAGAAGGACAGACCCTGATCGGCTCGCGCTCATTGAAACTTGATGTCGTTGATCATTCGAATGAAGCCCTGGAGAACTGGTGGGGCGATGCGATGTTTACCGTTGCTCAGGCGATGGAGAACAAGCAGTACACCGAAATTACACCAACATTATCCAAGATGGCAACCAATGGTATTCAAGTGAATACAGCCATGGATGACAATAACGTATATGTAAGTCTTAGAGACGGAGATGCCAGCAAGTTTATTATTCTGCCGCGTGTACCCGGCCAGATAGGAGTGTGGCCTAATGCCTAAATGGACGAAGGAAGTTGCCATTGGTTTTGTCCCCGTGTTGATTATCTTTCTCGCTTTTATTGGTGTGAATATCTTTCCGATTCTGATCGCAGCTGCGGTTGTGGGCGGATTGCTGCTTATGATGCAGATGCGTGGTGGCATTACGGTCGGAGCGGGGCAGGAACGTAAGCGTAAGAAAAAAGGACCTACCAAGCTGACGTTTGAAGAAATTGGCGGCCAGGATAGTGCCAAGCAGGAGCTCCGGGAAGCTCTAGATTTTCTCATCAAGCATGAAGAAATTCAGAAGTTCGGGATTCGCCCATTGAAGGGGATCCTGCTTACAGGCCCTCCGGGAACAGGGAAAACCCTGATGGCTAAAGCAGCTGCGCATTATACCGATTCCGTATTCGTTGCCGCTTCAGGCAGTGAGTTTGTAGAAATGTACGTCGGCGTAGGTGCAGGAAGAATCCGTGATTTGTTTCGTGATGCCAGAACACGTGCAGCCAAAGAGAACAAAGAGAACGCCATTATCTTTATCGATGAGATTGATGTTATTGGTGGTAAGCGTGAAGGCGGGCAGCAGCGTGAGTATGACCAGACGCTCAATCAGCTGTTGACGGAAATGGACGGAATTTATACATCCGATACACCTCGCATTCTAGTTATTGCAGCAACAAACCGTAAAGAAATGCTGGACAGCGCCTTAACTCGTCCGGGACGTTTTGACCGTCATATTCAGGTGGACCTGCCTGACAAGAAAGGCAGAAAACATATTCTAGAGCTCCACGCGGTAAATAAACCTCTTATGGAGGGTGTAAGCCTGGAGAAAACAGCAGAGGAATCCTACGGCTTCTCAGGTGCACAGCTGGAAAGTGTAATGAATGAAGCAGCAATCTACGCCATGAGAGATGGACTGCTCAATATTGAACAGCGTCACTTGTCTCTGGCGATTGATAAAGTCATGATGGGTGAGAAGACAGATCGTGAATCCAGTGTTGAAGAGAAAAAACGTGTAGCCATTCACGAATTGGGACATGCCATCATGGCAGAGCTTGTACGTCCTGGCAGCGTAAGCCAGGTTGCTCTCAGCCCGCGTGGACAGGCACTCGGTTATGTACGTCACAATCCGCAGCAGGAGCAATTCCTATACACCAAGCGCTTTCTGGAAGAACAGATCATGATTGCACTTGGCGGTGCAGCAGCCGAAGAAATGTACTATGGCGGTCGCAGTACCGGTTCACGCAATGACTTTGAACAGGCGACCAATGTTGTACAGACCATGATGGCTTCCGGTTTGACCTCGCTTGGTATTGTAAACATGGATATGGTTACAACAGAAGAGCTCATGCGCGAAAATAAAATGATTCTGCAGGATCTGATGGATCAGACCAAACGTCTGCTCGAAGAACAACGGACAATTTTCGACAATTCATTAGATACGCTGATGAGAGAAGAAGTTTTGTCTGGGGAGCAATTTCGTTGTCAATTTCGTGACAGCGCCCTTTTACCGGCATAATTTATTTATGCCGGTTATTTTTTTTTACTTTTCACTCGTGCTAAGATATTATTATATGTTGGGTCGAAATTTGTAATTTTCGGCGAACAGGGTACAATAGAGAAATAGAGAACCGAAAGGATGGAGCAGAACCATGTTTTTTAAAAAAATAGGAGTTGTCGGCGGCGGCACCATGGGACAAGGCATTTCCCAAATGCTTGCAGCCAAAGGACTTGATGTGCTTCTGGTGGAGCACACAGCGGAGAAGCTTAACCATGCATATGACATGATTGAAACAAACCTCGATAAGCAATTAGAGAAATGGGCTATTACCAAAGCCGAGAAAAAATTGATTTTATCCCGTATTACCAAAGTAGCTCATCTGGCAGAACTGGGATCATGCGATATGGTTATCGAAACGATCTCGGAAGACCTGGAAGCCAAAAAGGCGGTATTTAGCCAATTGGATCAGGTTTGTCCAAGCAACGTTATTCTTGCAAGTAACACATCCACGCTGAGTTTGACCGAGCTTGCAAGCTCGACCAAATACCCAGAGCGTGTTATTGGTATGCACTTTATTCACCCGGTTTCCCGGGTTGACCTTGTAGAAATTATTCGTGGTTTGAAAACATCGGATTCCACTTTCGATGAAACAAGAAGATTTGTGGAAGAGGTTGTAGACAAAAAAGGTGTAATGATCTATGAATCCCCTGGATTCGTTACGTCCAGACTGATCTGCTTGCTGATCAATGAAGCTCTTCATGTTCTTCAAGAAGGCGTTGCTTCTGCTGAAGATATTGATGATGCAATGCGTATCGGATACAACTTCCAGCATGGCCCGCTTGAAATGGCTGACCGTTTCGGATTGGACTCCGTTGAAGCTGCACTAGAAAGAATGTTCCGTGAATTCGGAGAGCTCAAATATCGTCCTTCTACTGTATTGAAGAAAATGGTACGTGCAGGACATCTTGGTGTTAAGACGGGCGAAGGATTCTTCAAGTACGACAAGGATGGTGACCGGCTGTGAAAATACTCGTAATCAACGCGGGGAGCTCCTCGCTTAAATATCAATTGTATGACATGACAGATGAGTCCGTACTCGCTAAAGGACTGGTTGAACGGATCGGGATGGATTCCTCCATTCTTACGCACAAACCGACTGGCCGTGAGGATGTTACTGAAGTCAGTGAAATTTTGGAGCATACTACGGCAATTCGTAAAGTTATCGATATTTTGACAGATAAAGAAAATGGCGTGCTTGGTTCAGTCGATGAGATTCAGGCTGTTGGACACCGTGTCGTTCACGGCGGGGAAGCCTTTAAGGAATCCGCACTCGTTGACGATGCAGCGAAGGCTGAAATTCGCCGCTTGTTCGATTTGGCACCACTTCACAACCCAGCAGCAATGATGGGTATTCGTGCGGCTGAGCTTAATATGCCAGGTGTACCTCAGGTCATGGTATTTGATACAGCATTCCATCAGACGATGCCTGAGAAAGCATATCTTTACGCGATTCCGCGTGTACTGTACAAAAAATACAAAGTGCGTCGTTACGGTGCCCATGGTACTTCCCATGACTACGTAAGCAAGACTGCAGCTGAGTATGTAGGCCGTCCAGTAGAAGATCTCAAAATCATCACTTGCCACGTTGGTAATGGTGGTAGCGTAACGGCAGTAAAAGGTGGCGTATCCGTAGATACATCCATGGGTATGACTCCGCTTGAAGGTCTGATGATGGGAACGCGCAGTGGTGACCTTGACCCGGCGATCGTGCCTTACGTAATGAACAAGGAAGAACTGAGCGTAAGCGAAGTGAACTCCATGTTGAACAAACATAGCGGACTGCTTGCCATCTCGGGCATCAGCAGTGACATGCGTGAGATTACGGAAGGAATGGAGAACGGTGATGCGAACTCCACCCTTGCATTCGAAATGTACGAATATCGTTTGCGTAAATACATCGGTTCGTATGCAGCAGCAATGAACGGTGTGGATGTGATTGTATTTACAGCAGGTGTGGGCGAGAACTCCGTCGTTCTTCGTCAAAAAGTATGCGAACAGCTGACTTACCTGGGTGTGGAAGTGGATGAAGCTCTTAATGCCATCCGTTCCGGCGAACCACGCCGAATCACAACAGCAAACTCCAAGGTTGAGGTTCTCGTTGTACCTACCAATGAAGAATTGGTGATTGCACGTGATACACACCGAATCGTATTGAATTCTAAGTAATCTAATTGTAAAGTGAATATAGCATGTCAAGGAAGTGCAGGGGACAGGCTGAGGCCTGCCCGCTGCATTTTCAAATTTAGGAACCAAGGGGAGATATGGGCATGAGTACGGATTGTGTAATTCGTAATGTGAATGAGCATGTGGGCGAAACCGTGAAGATCGGTGCCTGGATTAATAACAAACGTTCCAGCGGTAAAATTCAATTTTTGCAGCTGCGCGATGGAACCGGATATATTCAAGGGGTTGTCGTAAAGAGTGAAGTTAGCGAAGAGGTATGGAATGATGCCAAAAGCCTCACGCAAGAAAGTTCCTTGTATGTAACGGGAATTATTCGTGAAGAACCGCGCAGCGCATCCGGATATGAAATGACGGTTACGGGCGTGGAGATCATTCATTTGACTGAAAACTATCCGATTACACCGAAAGAGCATGGTGTGGATTTCTTGATGGATCATCGTCATCTATGGCTGCGTTCTACGAAGCAGCGTGCTGTGATGGTGATTCGTGCAGAGATTATTCGTGCTGTTCAGCAGTTTTTTGATGGTAACGGATTCACTCAGGTTGACCCTCCGATTCTGACACCTTCATCCGCTGAGGGAACCACTAACCTGTTCCACATCAAATACTTTGATGAGGATGCTTATCTTACTCAAAGTGGTCAATTGTACATGGAAGCTGCGGCAATGGCGCTGGGTAAAGTATATTCCTTCGGACCAACATTCCGTGCCGAGAAATCCAAAACTCGCCGCCATCTGATCGAGTTCTGGATGATTGAGCCGGAAATGGCGTTTGTGGATCACGAAGAAAGCTTGCGAGTACAAGAGAAATTTATTGCACACGTGGTTCAATCTGTCGTGAAAAACTGCCGTGCCGAACTGGAATCCATCGGACGTGACGTATCCAAACTAGAAGGAATCGTAGCTCCATTCCCGCGTATTACGTATGATGAGGCGATTGAGTTCTTGAATGGACAAGGCTTCGATATTCCTTGGGGAGAAGATTTCGGTGCTCCTCACGAGACAGCGATTGCGGAGAAGTATAATACGCCTGTATTCATTACGCATTACCCGGCTGGCATTAAGGCATTTTACATGAAACCGGACCCGAATCGCCCAGAAGTGGTTCTCTGCGCGGACATGATCGCACCTGAGGGTTACGGTGAAATCATTGGCGGATCCCAACGTATCGATGATCCCGAGTTGATGCAGCAGCGCTTTGAAGAGCACAAGCTGTCTGACGAGGCGTATCAATGGTACCTGGATCTGCGTAAATACGGATCGGTACCTCACTCCGGATTCGGTCTGGGATTGGAGCGGACAGTAGCATGGATCTGCGGGTTGGATCATGTACGTGAGACAATTGCATTCCCGCGTATGCTCTACCGTCTGTACCCTTAATGATTAATCGCGAGACTATGGAAGAAACCGGCTCCAAAGCGTGGCTCAGTGGCGTAGCTTACGGGTTAACGTCTGGGACAGCACAGCTCCCGTATGCTTTGTTGCGTTTTTATCACCAACTCGGATTATCAGATGCCGAAGTGCTTCTGCTGATTCAATTGCTCGGCTACCGTCAGGCAGAATTCAATGAGTTTCCTACCCTGGAAGAGCTCGCGGGACGAATGGGACTTGCCCCCGAAGGCATCGCCAGAATGCTCCAGCGGTTAATGCGGGATGGATATATATCCATTGATGAGCATCGGGACGAAGAGCGGGATATTCAGTATGAGCGTTACGATCTGCATGGATTGTATGCCAAACTCGCAACATGTGTTGCTGAAGATGCAGCAGCCGCAAGGCAGCAGCAAATGAGCATGACAGCACGTCTTAATTCGAACAGTGTTCAAATAGAAGAGGAAGAACGTAATATGTTTTCCATCTTCGAGAAAGAATTTGGTCGTCCGCTTTCACCGATGGAATGCGAAACAATCTCCAGCTGGCTGGATCAGGACCGTTATCAGGAAGAACTGATATTGATGGCCCTGAAGGAAGCGGTATTTGCCGGTAAAGTACATTTCCGCTATATTGACCGCATCTTGCTGGAGTGGAGCCGCAACCGGGTGAAGAATGTTCAGGACGCGAAGGCATACACGCAGCGTTTTCGCAGCGGTGGGCGCTAGTCTGAGTGCAAAGGAAAATCAAGGAACAGGCCAGAAACATTCTGAGCCTGTTTTTTGATGCTGGAAGGAAATAAGGATGTTTACAATGAAGTGATTGATGAACTCATCATCTATTCAGGCACAGTTATGATAAGAATTTTTAAAAAATTTAAATAAATATGCAGGGGCAGCCCAGAACGTTGTCGTCTATTGTAGTGGAGAGGAGGGGAGAGTCATTGACGAAGCGCGCTTAATCGAACAAATCCGTCAAGGAGATGCATCCAAATTTCGCTTGTTGATCGATAAGTACAGCCAGCATGTATATCATGTGGCATATTCCGTACTCAGGAACGATCAGGAGGCGCAGGATGCAGCTCAGGAGGCGTTCATTCAGATGTATAAATCTCTCCCCGAGTACCGTTCCGAAGGCTTCAAAACGTGGCTTACCCGAATTGCCTTTCACAAAGCCATTGATGCAAAACGCAAGCTGGGCCGGCGAAGCAGTGAAGATCTGGGTGGAGAAGAACGAATAATCAATCTGCCTGGAAGCGAGGAAGATATTTTGGCCCGGCTCGTTCGGGAAGAGCGCAAGGAAACCTTGCGTGAACGAATCAATCAACTGCCTGCCCAGCATAGGGACATTATTACTGCGTATTACTTAAGCGAAAAAAATTATGAGCAGATCGCACATGATGCCCAGGTGGCTGTCAAAACCGTGGAATCCCGTTTGTACCGTGCCCGGCAGTGGATCAGAAGTCATTGGAAGGAGGATGAGTGGCGTGAGTAAAAACGAGATGTACAGTGTACAGGACTGGACGGACTATATCGAAGGACGAGTTACCGGTGACCAGGCTGTTACCATGGAAAAGGCTATCATTGAAGATCCGGAAGCCATGGATAACTACCTGGAAGCGATGGGGATTCATCAAGCATGGCCACAACTGGAGAACCCGGCCCACTTTGCCGATTCCATCATGGAGCGTATTACGGATCTGAACCCGTCAGGAAGCAAGCGCAAATCACGATCAGGACGAAGCAGACGCTGGCTGGAGCACAAGGTGTTTCATTATGCTGTAGCGGCTTGCCTGACGCTGATCTTTCTCTCCTCCGGAGTATTTGATAAGGTAGCGCCCTATCACAAGTTCAATGACGGCGAGCAGCGGGGATCTTTTACACAAAAATGGACGGAAGCCGCCACCAATTGGCTGGATAACTTCAAGCCTAAACCATAAATCATACGCATTGCCTGAAAAGAAAGGATGACGACTGTGCAATCAGATCGCAACAAAATATTTGCATTTTTATTAAATGTGATCCCGGGTCTTGGTTTTCTCTATTGGGGTCGAACCGCTAAGGCGATGATTTACCCGTTACTTGTGTTTGGCTCTTTGATTGGTGCCTTCATGTTGATGGTGGTTACAAATGAAAATGATCTCATGATTTTCGGAGCACTCGCTGCCTTTTTCTTCTGGTGCATCAACATGCTGGACATCATCATTGTTCTGCTGCGTACCCCTTCTGCACGCAATGCTCATTACAGGGGCTACGAGGCTCAATATGGTCAATATGCAGGAGGTCCGTACGAACAGGGCTATCCGAATCCAAATGGCGTTATGGAGCCAATGGATGGGGAAGAGATGCATCAGCATTCTGCCCATGGCTATGGTATTCCTGAGGGTACATACGGCCAACCTATGTATCGCAAAGGCAGTGAAGGTGAACGCTTCTTTACCATATTACTGTCGTTCATCCCTGGTCTGGGGCATCTTCATCTGGGGCTGCTGCATCGGGGACTATCGTTTCTGATCGCATTCTTTGGTTCCTTCGCGATGATGGTCTTTGTTGCATCCATTACCAATGAAGAGACCTTTCTGATGTTTCTGCTTATACTGCCTGTTATTTGGGTTTACTGCATGTTTGACGCTGTCCAGCATGCACATCGAAAGCAGGCAGGGGAAGTATTGCAGGACCGGACGTTGTTCGAAGAATTGGAAATGGGCAGAGCATCAGGACGTCGGAGCAAGGTGTTAGCTACCCTTTTGTCAGCTTTTCCAGGGGCAGGTCATTTGTATTTGGGCCTTCAGAAGCGAGGAATGCAATTAATGTTCCTGTTCCTCGGCAGCATTTATATTTTGGACCTGCTGCATTTATCGGTCTTTCTGTTCATGATTCCATTGGTTTGGTTCTACAGCTTCTTTGATGGGCTGCAGTGTTCAAGCCGATATGGCCGGGAGCCGCTGACGGATCAACCGATATTTAAGGATTGGGCTAGACATCAGCGTCTGATTGGTTTCGGAATTGCAGCACTTGGCGTGTATTATCTGGCAATCCGGCTTGTCATTCCACAACTGAACGAAATGTTCCCAAATCTGTTTATGACGTATGAAATCCGTTCCTATGTGAACACGGTGATTGTTTCGCTATTGCTTATTTTTGGCGGATTGAAGCTGCTCTTTGGCAAGCAGCGTGCAATTGCGAACCATAGCGGATTAAACGGAAAAGAAGACGATTCGGCTAATCTGTTCCTGTTCAAGGATCGGGATAATTGATTATAAGTTAAGGTTAATTCCGTGCTAGCAGGAGCACCAAACCCAAAAAAAACACGCTATGACTGATTGTTCAGCTCATAGCGTGTTTTTGATTTGCTCCTGAATAACAGTGAGAAAATGATGGCTATTTCGAAATGCCTTTCAGCAGCAGCTGACGATACATCACTTCGAACAGAAACTCGAATGCTTCCAGATGCCTTTTGGCTTCAAATGCATCTTTGCCCCAGGCATAAATACCATGATTGCGCAGTAAAATTCCCGGCACTTTTGAGTCAAGCATACCTGGAACCAGTTCAGCAATGGATGGAATATCAGCAAAGTTAGGCAGTACCGGCACACGAATCTCGGCATTTTCTTCCCAAATGTTAAAAGCTTTGATCAGTTCGATGCCTTGGATCGGCACATGACCTTCTCCGCCAAAGAACTCGCTGATCAGGTTGTTAAATACAGTGTGTACATGGAATACAGCCCCGCAGCCAGTCAAACGATAGATTTCACAATGAATCAGCGTTTCTGCACTTGGTTTCAGGGTTGTTGTTTCGATTGCTTTACCATGCTTGTCCACAAACAGGAAATCTTCCGGCGTGCGAAGCGATTTATCCTTGCCTGAAGCCGTAACGGCAAAATAAAATTGCTCGGGATCAAACTCTCCCACACGCATCGACAGGTTGCCGCTTGTTCCAGGGAACCAGTTGCGGCTGGCAAAGAGGGCTTTAATATCAGCAAGTTCCTCCAGCACCTGACGTTTGTGTTCCAATGTAATCTTCTCAAACCCCATTTTTACAGCACTCCTTGTGTTTGCTTCTGTTTCATGTCTTCCATAATATCGTAAAAGGTAGCAAAGGGCACATGGTCTACACCAAGTTCTATGCACTTGTCCGTCAGGATGGAACGGGAGTACACCAGATCGGCAATTTTGGCACCTTCAAAATCGGTTAGACTGTCTCCGATCAGAATGCGATTATATTGTTCTTCCGGGAATGTGCGGATTACCGTCGTTTTGCACATACCACAGCCGTTCTCACAAGGGGGCTGACATGGATTAGGCCATTCAATGCGAATGAAATCACCTGTAAAGTCTGCACCGTTACAATAGACGTGATCTTGTGGAATGTTAAAGGGAGCAAGCAGTGGTTCGATAAAAAAGTCCATCCCGCCACTGGTCACATTGAATTCAATGCCTTCGTTCCGAACATATTCCAGAAACTCGCCAAATCCCTCGCGGATGCCCGCTTGTCCAAGCACAAATTCAACAATTTCATCCTTTTGCGATGCAGGCAGCAGAGCAAACATGGCTCCGACCCCTTCACGCAGGGTAATGTTTTGATCCACCGTATCTTTCATGATCGCCTCAAAACCTTCAGGCTTAAAGTGCTTCATGATCGCGACAATATTGTCCGAAAGGGTAATCGTGCCATCAAAATCACAGAATATGACCGTTTTCTTGTCACTTCTCATCGTTCTCCACCCCACAGGTCCAGGGCACTTTTCAACTCGGGGTGCTCAGATGCATACTCTGCGAGCGGAATTCCACGCTGTGCCGCCTCAATAGCTTGCAAGAATGCACGCCCACCTGCCTCAGTACCCATTGGATGTCCGTGGATACCTCCACCGGCATTCACGATAACATCCGTGCCAAAATCACGGAGAATTAAGGGCACAAGACCTGGATGAATCCCAGCGGATGGAACCGGCATGCTGGTTCTGACCGGGAGCTCTTTGGAGAGCAGCTGCTCCGTAATGGCCATATTTTCTTCTTTTGGCATAGTCACCGATCCGTAAGGCGAAGGGAAGAGAACGAGATCCGCTCCGGCAAGACGCATCAGTTGACCCAGCAGCACCGAAGCGGATATTCCGTAATGCGGTGAAGGGTACAGTGCGCCAGCAAGGGCGGGATGCGCCATGATTGGCACATTAATGTCCGGATCACTTGTAAGCTCGTGCAGAACGTCATATCCGTACGACAAAACGTTAAACAACAGGGCATTGGCACCCGCATCAATCGCTCGTTCAGCCTGCTTCTTCAAGCGCGAAGTTGGGCCGGTCAGGTTGGCCGCATACAGCAATTTCTTGCCAGTCTCCTGGCGGGCCTGCTCCGCAGCCTTCATGCAAACCTCGACTCTTTTCTCAATAGGTGTCAGCTTATTTTCAAACAGAATTTCGTCATCCTTGATCAGATCAACTCCGCCAAGAGCCTGACGAATAAACTGTTCGCGCAGCTCATCTGCATCCAGACCAATGACCGATTTGAAGATGCTCATTAACAAAGGACGATCATGAACACCAAGCAGGTCACGAACCCCATTCAGTCCAAATTTCGGACCAGGGAATGCACTCAGGAATCCGTCCGAGAAGCCCAGTCTTGTCAGCTTGATCCGGCCATCCATCGAAATTTTGCCGAAGACGGTGACGAGTAGAGCCGGAATATCGCGGCTGAAGTTTACATCCGGATATCCGATTGTAATATCTGCATATCGTTCTCCTGGAGCCATGCCCTCATGTTCATGTACCTCTACGCTTATCACTTCGCCAAGATGTTTCTGCATGGCTTCACGCTTGGCTTGCGGCAATTCAGTCCAACTGCCAACAGTCATGCCGACCGCAATGGATTCAGCCTTTTTGCGAAAATCTGCACGATCATCATGCAGACGATATGTGGCAGTACACATGTTGTTCATTTTAAATCTCCTTCCAAAGCAGCTCCCATCTCCCGTGAGCGCTCTGCGCAGCGGTTGACGGCTGCAATCACATTTTCGAAGAAATCGCCCTCATCCAGTGTTTTGAGTGCTGCCTGTGTGGCGCCTCCAGGTGAGGTCACATCACTGCGAAGCTTCATGGGCTCCGCTCCCGTTTGCTGAACCATTCTCGCCGCACCAAGTACAGTCTGAACAGTCAGGTCGCGGGATTGCTGGCTGGACAGCCCGCCGCGGATCCCCGCCGCAATCATGGCTTCCATCAAATAGTATACATAAGCCGGGCCGCTTCCGGAAATACCCGTGAGCACTTCCAGTTTCTCTTCCGGAACAATGGTGACAATGCCTACCGCTTCAAACATCGTCATGACCGTACTGCGCTGCTCATCGGTAATTTCGGCGGAGAAGGCAAGTCCTGTTGCACCAAGTCCAATCGTACTGGATGTATTCGGCATGGATCGAGCGATCGGTTGTTTGCGGCCGAGCAGGGTCTGCATCGTGCGGATGGATAATCCGGCGATGACAGAGACGATAAGCTGGTCCGGTGACAGGAGGGGACCAAGCTCACGAAGAGCTGCCGCAGCGTCTTTTGGTTTCATGGCAAGTACAATAACGGGAGAAGCGGAGAGCACTTCTGATGATTGGGAGGCTGTTCCTGTACGAACGGCATAACGAGTACTCAGCTCTTCCTGACGTTTCTGGTTGCTCCGGTTCAGCATCGTAATATCCTGCGGGCGTACAACGAGGCGGGAGATCAGTCCGCGCACAATGGCTTCTGCCATGGCACCTGCTCCGTGGAAAGTAATCTTTTGTTGTAATAACGTCTGTTGTTCTTGACTCATGGTTATCGTTCCTCCTATATGGCTGTAGCTGCGATATTATTGCCGAATTTGTCCATTGCCGGTAACGCGGTATTTGGTAGAAGTAAGGGCAGGCAGTCCCATTGGACCACGAGCATGCAGCTTCTGTGTGCTAATTCCTATTTCGGCTCCATAACCGAACTCGAATCCGTCCGTGAAGCGTGTGGAAGCATTGTGATAAACTGCGGCAGCATCCACATCATGCAAAAAGCGTTCGGCATTAGCTGTATCACGGGTAACGATGCATTCGGAATGTTTGGTACCATAAGCTGCAATATGCTCCATGGCTTCTTCCAGACCCTGCACAACTCGTATATTCAAAATATAGTCATTATACTCTGTACCGTAGTCTTCTTCTGTAACGGGAAGTGCAGTAGGGACCAGACGACGAGTCGTGTCACAACCCTTCAACACAACGTTTGCCTCACGGAATTGTTCGGCCAAGGCAGGCAAATGCTGTTCTGCATAAGCAGCATGAAGCAGCAGGGTTTCCATGGAATTACATACGGATGGGCGCTGTGCTTTTGCGTTGATCGCAATTTCTGCTGCCATGACGGGATCCGCCGTTTCATCCACATACGTATGGCAAATGCCTGCGCCTGTTTCGATAACGGGTACCGTTGCATTGGCCACCACGTTGCGAATCAGTGAAGCACCGCCTCTTGGAATAATGACGTCCAGTAGTCCATTCAACTTGAGCATTTCATCGACGGAAGAGCGGTTAGCGTCTTCCACGAGCTGCAGCGCATCCGGCGGCAGGTCTGTTTTGGCTAGTGCCTGATGGAGTACTTCTACAATACGACGATTGGAAGAGAGGGCAGAAGAACCCCCGCGCAGCAGAACGGCATTGCCGGTCTTGAGGCATAGCCCTGCTGCATCAACCGTAACGTTAGGACGGGCCTCATAGATAATGCCAATCAGGCCAATCGGCACCCTTAATTTTTCAATGTGGAGTCCATCTGGACGCGTGAATGATTCCAGTACTTCACCAACAGGATCTGGGAGTTCAACAATCTGACGCAATCCCTCTGCAATTCCCGCGATACGCTCGTTGTTCAAAGCGAGACGATCAAGCATGGATTCTGGCGTCCCTTGGTCTCTGCCACGTTCGAGATCTTCTGCATTGGCGGTAATAATGGATTCCGATTCCGTAATAAGCGCATCCGCCATGGCAAGCAAGGCTTTATTTTTCTGGTCTGTACTCAAACGGTTCAACTGTGGAACAGACGATTGAGCTTTGTTGGCTTTTTGTCTTACTTCACTCATCTGAAATTCCTCCTTCATTTATGCAACTCCATGTCTCTAACATATACAACCCATTACTTGTTATTTTAACGTAATCCATTCGTCTCGATGGATGACCTCAAGCCGGTGGATGGCATTCAGGGTTTTCATGACTTCTCCACTTGGCAAACCTGCGATAAGGCGAAGCTGATCATCATCATAATTGACAATGCCTCGGCCAAGTAGTGTTTCGTCCATACCCATGACCTCGACAACGTCACCTGCGTGGAATGTGCCAAGCACACGTTTGACGCCTACAGGCAGCAAACTATGACCGCCGTGAACAAGAGCTTCTTCGGCACCAGCATCCACGACAACTGTACCGAGAGGAGTTGACATGAAGCCTAACCATTGTTTCTTGCGCGAGAGTGCGGCCAGACGAGTTTCGAAATAGGTCCCCTTGCCGCAGCCCTCCACCGCGTTTTGCAAGTCGCCGGGTTCCTTGACGCTGCCCACAAAGACAGGGACGCCTCCGCGTGTTGCCACTTTGGCTGCATCGACTTTGGACCGCATGCCACCTGTACCGACCGATGAACCTGAACCACCGGCATACGCATAGATTTCTTCTGTAATTTCAGGGATTCGATCATAACGAACAGCACTTGGATCCTTGCGGGGGTCTGCCGTATAGAGTCCGTTGGTATCCGTGAGAATAACAAGATGCTGGGCTTTTACCAAATTGGCAACGAGCGCAGAGAGCAGATCGTTATCTCCGAATTTCAACTCGTCTACTGAAACCGTATCATTCTCGTTGAAAATGGGAATGACGCGTTGTCTGAGCAGCTCTTCCACGGTCATGCCTGCATTTCCCATCCGTTTCCGACTGTGAAAATCGGTTCTGGTTAGCAAAATTTGTGCTGTAGTAACGCGGTGCGCTGCAAAAGCCTGTTGATATGCCTGCATCAACAATGCCTGACCTACTGCGGCAGCCGCTTGCTTCTCATACAGCATTTTGGGACGCTGAGGGTAACCAATTTCACGGAATCCGGCAGCAACGGCTCCGGAAGTGACCAGGAGAACTTCATGGCCCTGTTCATAGAGCGAAGCGATCTCACTGGCGTAAAATGATATGGAACTGCGGTCAAGGCCGCCTTCCTCAGTGGTAAGCGAACTGCTCCCAATCTTGACTACTATTCGTGAAGACATGCTTTCACTTCCTTAAACATAATGAATGAGATACGAATGGACTGTTATCCAGGTACAAAAAAAACTCCCGTCCTTTGTTGTAAAAAGGACGAAAGTTTGTTACTTCCGCGGTACCACCTTTATTGATGAATGCATCATCCGGCTCTCGCCCTGTAACAGAAGGCACTGTCCTGCATAAACAGGCCGCTCAGGGGTAGGTTTCGGAGAGAAGCCGCGGTAAATTCTTGCAGCCCGGTGGAATTTACTCTCTGGGCGCGGCTTGTTCTCTCGTACTGGTCCCGTCATCACGTTTCGTTCGATATTTGTTAATAACATACCATGGAAACTTGGCAGATGCAAAGGGGTATGCGGCCTTTAATTACTTAAACAAGTTCAGCTTGCCAATCCTTCTGGCAGCTTCCTCCAATCGCTTCTCGTCACTCAGCAAGCCTGCGCGGACGTAGCCTTCTCCATGTGTGCCAAACCCGATACCCGGTGCAACAGCGACTTTGGCTTCCCGAAGCAGTAAATCTGCAAATTCGGCTGAGGTAAATCCGGAAGGAACAGGCAGCCAGCTGAAGAAAGACCCCCCGGGCTTCGAAGCCTGCCATCCGATGGAGGAAAGTGCTTCATATAATGCATTACGGCGGGATTCATACCGCGCAACCAGATCGGTAACACATTGTTGGGAGGAGGTCAGGGCTGCAGCTG
This sequence comes from Paenibacillus xylanilyticus, assembly GCF_009664365.1. Classification (NCBI taxonomy): domain Bacteria; kingdom Bacillati; phylum Bacillota; class Bacilli; order Caryophanales; family Paenibacillaceae; genus Paenibacillus; species Paenibacillus xylanilyticus. The sequence goes on along the minus strand of NZ_CP044310.1, from coordinate 4,159,524 downwards.
CCGCTGCCTGAATGCCGCCAAATAGGCTAACGTAAATGTGATCCTGGAGCAGATTGATTTTGGAGATAATCTCCGCATTACCCAGGGCGAAGCCTACCCGCCAGCCTGCCATATTGTAGGTTTTGGATAATGTATAGAATTCAATTCCGACTTCCTTGGCGCCAGGCGCTTGCAGGAAACTGACCGGACGATGTCCGTCAAACCCAATCGCACCATATGCGAAGTCGCTGGCAACGACAATCTTGTTCCGTATCGCGAATTCCACGGTATCTTCATAGAATGACAGCGGGGCAGTCGCGGATGTTGGATTGTTGGGATAGTTTAAATACATCAGCTTGGCCTTATTGCGAATTTCATCCGAGATGGCCTCATAATCAGGAAGGAATGCATTCGACTCCAAAAGAGGCATAAAGGACATTTGCGCTTTGGCAAGGGCCACCCCGGACCAGTAATCCGGATAACCTGGATCAGGAACGAGACATACGTCCCCGGGATTAAGCAGCACTTGCGGCAGCTGTACAAGCCCCGTTTTCCCACCGAACAAAATCGCAACTTCAGTCTCCGGATCCAGGTCAACGTTGTAATCTTCTTTATAACGTTTGGCGATGGCTTCCTTCAGGAAGGCATGTCCACTAAAAGGTGAATATTTATGATAAAGCGGATTTTCGGCAGACTCCTGCAATGTTTTTACGATATGCGGTGGTGTAGGAGTGTCCGGGTTCCCCTGACCAAGATTAATCACGTCGTGACCACTTGCAATTTCACGGTTCACATTTTGCACTAGTGTTGCAAAAAATTGTGTTGGCAGCTGTGTCATGACGTCTGAGGTAGGTATATCAAAGGCGGAACGACCCGAATTTTGCTGTAAATTACTCATTAATTTCATCACTCCGGTTCATAAAAGTGGGAATAGTATTCATTAATTTATCACGCTAATCCCGAGCTGTATAGAGGGGATAAGTGATTTGAAGTCTTTTTTATCTACCGTGTAAACGGGTTTTTGTACAAAATCGAATGGATCAGATTCGTGTTTGTCCATTGTCGAAGAATATGCTTTATCTTATGATCGTATACGATAATGATAATCAATATCATTGAGAGATCGCTTATTTAACTAGGGGGAAAGAAAAAATGAAACAAAATGGCTTTCGTGTGATGAGCACGACATTCATGATTGCAGCGTTATCCGCACTGCTGCTTGCTTGCGGCAATTCGTCCACTAACGGTTCAGGTGACGGAGAGACAACTGCTGCGGCAACATCCAATGACTCGCAGGCAGCAGCAGAGAATACCGGGCAAGAAGAGGTGGCGGAGGCAGACAACACGAGTGAAACGAAAAAATTTAAAGACTGGACCGGGCACGAAGTGGAAGTTCCAACCCATCCGCAGCGTGTCATATACCACGGCGAGGTTACTGGGGATCTTTTGGTTCTCGGGGTAGTTCCTGTAGGTATTCTTAAAAATGAAGGTACGGTATACGATGATCAGGTGGCAAATGCAGAAGATGTTGGTTTCCCAATCAGTGTTGAAAAGTCGCTATCACTCAATCCGGACCTGATCATATTCTCGAATGATGATGAAACCCAATACGAGCAGATTTCGAAAGTTGCTCCAACGGTGACGTTCAACTCCTTCTGGCCACTCGAAGAACGGATGCGATTCCTGGGAGATTTGCTCGGCAAAAAACAGGAGGCTGAGGACTGGCTTGCCGCTCATGCCAAGGCAACAGAGGATATGTGGAGTCAGCTGCGTGCAAAGGGGCTGAAGGAAGACGAAACCGCATCGGTATTTACCATGTATCCAGGTAATCGATTGTTCGTGATGGCGGGTGCAGGATTGCCCCAGCTGCTCTACGGACCTGGTGGTATGAAGCCCACCCCTGAAATCCAAAAGGTACTGGATGAAGAAGTAGGATTTGTTGAAATATCACAGGAAAAAATGGCAGAGTTCGCTGGAGACCGCATATTTATTTTGAATGCAGTAGATCAAGGGGCACAGCAATCAACGGAAGAATTGATGAATAGCGTGGTGTGGAATAACCTGCCTGCAGTCAAGGAGGGCAAGGTTTATCGATTTGATATCGTCAAAGCATCGAGCGATGCTACATCAAGAGAGTGGCTTTTGCAGGAATTGCCGAGACAGATGATTCATTAAAAGACCATTTCATATCCTGAGCAGGGCCTTCAGCGTATCGTTGAGGGCTCTTATTAATGTTTCTGATCGTGAATCAGTGTCTTTTGTATATATGCTGGAATAATGAGGCTTTGCGGCGTATAATCAGAATAGATTAATGATAACCATTCTCATTTACAGTAAATATGAGGTGAAACGGTAGTGCAGCAAATGATCGCAAACGGTAATCCCTTATTTTTCTCCGCATTCCTGTTCCGTTATGTTCATATCAGGCGTCATATCGAGACTTCTGAAAAGGTTATGCTTGAAGTCAGCTGTGAACGGCATACGCTGCTGTTCTGTGAACAGGGTGAAGGCCGCATATATATCGGATCTGAGTTACATCCATTTATCTCCGGCAAGATATACCCCATGGCACCAGGAGAGAATTATCAGTTGGAGCATAACCGTTCTGGTGAGCTGAGATATATGGTGCTTCATTTCGATGCTGTGCACATGGTAACAGGGGATCCGGAACTTTACACACGTTCTTTATTTGAAGAAAGGGACAGGATGAACGACTTTTCACCCGGCACGTTATTCGGCATGCTGGATTTGTTGGAATCGGCTGCCCTCTATCAAACGGATGCGGAATATAGCCGGTTAAATGTACATTTTCAAAAATTGATGGAACTAGTGCTGTCCCGCTATACACTGCCCAAAACAGAACAAAGCCCGGATGTCAGGGTACAGAGCACCATTCAATACGTGGACGAGCATTACGCTCAGGATATAAGTGTACAAAAATTAGCGAGGCTAGCGAATCTTCGACCAGCTCAATTTACAGCTTTGTTTAGGCAAATTACAGGCCGTAAGCCTCTTGAATACCTGAACCATGTACGCATTGAACAGGCGAAGGAATGGCTGTCTCTTTCCGATGAACCTCTGCGCGATATTGCTGGTCGTGTAGGTTTCCGGGATGAGTACTATTTCAGCAGACGCTTCAGGCAGCACACCGGACTGGCTCCCCGGCAATATGATCGATCCCTTCAACGACATACGCTTGTTCAAGATTGGGCTGGACATGAAGTAATCATTCCTGGACACCCTGAGCGGATTCTATACTATGGAGATTCGGCAGGGGACTTACTTGCGTTAGGGCTTCCCGTGCTTGATGGCAAAGCTTATGATGTGTTACCTTCCATTGATTTGGAATGGACCGTGCAGAAGCAGCCGGATCTGATTTTGCTGGATAGCACAAATGAACAGTTATACCAGCGGCTTTCCCGTATTGCCCCTACTTTGATATACAATTCCCATGCGAGCCTGGAAGAACGCATTCGCAAAGTGGGAAGCTGGTTTGGCATGGAGCTGGATGCAGAGACATGGATAGGATCGTATCACAGGAGAACCGAGGAGATGTGGAGCAGCATAAAACCATGGATTCAGCTTGGCGAAACGGCTTCGGTACTTGTGCATCATCGAGGTGCCCGCTTGTTTGTCATGGGCAATATCGGACTGGCTCCGTTTTTGTATCACCCTCAGGGGTTTACGCCTGTAAGCAAAGTGCAGGAAGCTCTAGCTGCCGGGAGGGCCTACAAGGAGATTTCAACAGAGTCGATAAGCCAGTATGCGGGGGACCATATTTTTGTCATGCTGCCAGAGAGCGATGCGGCCAGGGCAGCAACGGAGAAGCTGTTTGAAAGTGATGAGTGGAAGGAGCTGCCCGCTGTAAAAAAAGGAAAAGTGTACACGTTGGATGAGCAGGTGTGGAATATGGGAGACGCCTTATCGTACAGCCGATTGCAGAGCCAGTTCCCTGAATTGCTGAAACGAACTGACCCATCCTCTATAATCGTTAACTAGCAGCGATTGAAGTCATAAATAAGGTTGATAAAAACGTTGATAAAAACGTTGTTGCAGGCTTCGCGCGGATCAAGCTATGATAACAAGTATTACAGTTCGGAGGAGTGCACGTCATGACAAAACAACCATTGGGGGAAATGCGTGTTGCCCTGATTCAGGGTGACATTCAGCTTGGTAATCCTGAAGCCAATCATCAACATATGCAGACTCTGCTTGAGCAAGCAGTTGAACAATATCCGGATCTGGGGCTGGCCGTACTGCCGGAAATGTGGAATACAGGTTACGCTTTGGAGCAAATCCATGAGCTCGCTGACCCGGAAGGGCAAAAATCACGGGAGTGGTTATCGGCATTTGCCGAGAAGCATCAGATTTCAATTGTCGGTGGATCCATAGCAGAGAAGCGAAATGGACAAATTTTTAATACCATGTATGCCTACAACAGGGAAGGTAAGCAGGTTTCACGTTATGATAAATTGCATTTATTCCGCCTGATGGATGAGGAGAAATATTTGCAGCCTGGAGCAGATCCTGAAATTTTCGAACTGGAGAACGGTCTGACCGCAGGGGCGTCCATCTGTTATGATATCCGTTTTCCAGAACTAGCCCGTACGCTTGCATTGAACGGTGCCAGAGCATTGATTGTCCCTGCAGAATGGCCGAATCCACGTTTGCACCACTGGCGCACACTGCTGACAGCACGAGCGATTGAAAATCAGATGTATGTCATTGCGTGCAACCGGGTCGGTAAAGGGGGAGATACCGAATTTTTTGGACACTCTCTTATTATTGATCCTTGGGGGGAAATCGTGTCTGAGGGAGGAGAAGGGGAAGAGATCGTGACCGGACTCATTCGTCCTTCCCTTGTTGATGAAGTGCGGGGACGCATCCCTGTTTTTGAAGACCGCAGACCTGGTATTTATTTTGGTGCAAAATAATAAAAAAAATAATTCCAGTAAAGTGTTTATTCTTCCAGGAGGCGGGTAATGATAACTATCCCGTCACCAAGGAGGATGATCAATCAATGGACAACCATGTGAAAGATACGCTCAGGAGACTGGAACAGGAAAACACAAGGGAAGATCACTTGAGGCCATTCTTAGAGAATGGAGCAGGAGGGCTATCACCGCCTGAACAAACCGTTCAGGACGAAGGCCGACTGGTCAATCAACAGAACAGGCTGACGAGTGAACGTAATTTGCGAAAATAACCAACAAGTCATGAATATCTCTTATGTACGTTTCTACGTTAACTTTAGATCATGATATCAGCAACATTGTGATGTAACGATGTACTGCGATTTCATGCAAGAACTTGATCCTGCTTATGCGGGAGAAGAGTATAGAACAAAGGCTTGACCCATTTGGGTCAAGCCTTTGTTTATTTTGTAACCTTTGAAATGACTAATTTACAGAGGCAGGATTCTCATAGTCTCCTTCGGAAAGCTTGGCAACCGTCTGTTTAAATGTCTCAATAAAAGCTTCTGCTGCTTTGGACAGTACACGTCCCTGACGGTAAGCGACCACAAGAGTACGACTTGGGACAGGTTCAGCAAGTGGTACATAGACAGGCACAAACTCACTGCGTGGTGCCCTGGCTATAAAGCGTGGAACAAGGGTGATGCCCATGCCTGTTGCTACAAGGGATTGTACGGTTTCAATGTTATTGCTCTCAAATACGACACTCGGATCGAATCCTGCCTGCTGGCACAGATCAAAGGTCAGCTTGCGGAAGCCTTGTCCTTTTTTCAATACAACAAACGACTCGTCCCGAAGCTCCTCCATATGCACAGGAATCGGATGATCCGGATTGCCTCTGACGGCAAGGGGGTGCTGAGGAGGTACGGCCAGATCGATTCGCTCTTCGCCGATGGCAACGTATGACAGGCTTGGTTCCTGCAAGGGCAAGGAGAGCAGGCTGAGATCAGCTTTGCCGCTGGCTGTCAGCTTCTCCAGCGTTAGACCGGCGTCTTCAAGCAATGTAACCTCGATATCCGGATAGGCTTGCTGGTAAGCGGGGAGTACATGCGGCAGAAGGTGGGAACCGGTAATCGGCATGCTGCCCACAACGACTTTGCCTTTGCGCAGCTGGGAGATATCTGACATTTCCTGTCTGAGCAACTCCACAGCATCTACAATTTTTTGGGCTTGCTCCACAAAGGTGACCCCAGCATGGGTCAACTCTACCGTGCTGGTATTACGCTGAAAGAGCAAAACGCCAAGCTCTTTTTCAAGTTTAGACAATTGCTGACTGAGCGAAGGCTGAGCAATATGAAGTTTCTCTGCCGCCCGGGAGAAATTTCGTTCTGCAGCAATCTGCAGCGTATATTGAAGTTGTCTGAATTCCATAAGCACTTGTCATTCCTTTCGTTATGCCACCATTATATCATCATGGATAAATAAATCATTTTTCTGTAATGAATATAGATAAAAAGCATTGACACTCGTGGTGAAGCAACGTAGTATAAGCAGTACATGATAATGATAATTGTTATCAATTAAGAGTCGCTGTGGATACAGTGGTTTATTGTCGTTTAACTCATTATAGGTCAAACCTATTACATCTATAGATATTATATCTTGGAACAATGAAGGACAGGGTGATATATTTATGTCATTCAAGAGCTTCACCGTTTAGACAAAAACAGAGGCTCTTCCAAGGACCGAACTTATGATGAGGTGAAAATGATGAGTAAAAAAACGATGTTTGAGAAAATTTGGGAAAACCACGTAATTCATCAGGAAGAAGGAAAACCGAGCATTCTGTATATCGATCTTCACCTTGTACACGAGGTAACTTCTCCACAAGCATTTGAAGGCCTGCGTTTGTCAGGACGCAAGGTACGTCGCCCGGAATTAACGTTTGCGACAATGGATCACAACGTTCCTACCAAGGATCGTTACAATATTACCGATCCAATCTCCAAACAACAAATTGATACACTTTCTCAAAACTGCCGCGACTTTGGCGTAAAACTGTATGATCTGGATACGATTGACCAAGGTGTTGTACACGTTATGGGACCAGAACTTGGTCTGACTCACCCGGGTAAAACCATTGTTTGCGGTGACAGCCATACGTCTACACACGGTGCATTTGGTGCACTGGCATTCGGAATTGGAACAAGTGAAGTAGAGCATGTCATGGCTACACAATGTTTGCAGCAAGCAAAAGCAAAAACCATGGAGGTTCGCTTCGTCGGGAAGCGTAATCCGGGCGTAACAGCAAAAGACATGATCCTCGCAGTGATTGCCAAATATGGCACAGACTTTGCAACAGGTTATGTTATTGAGTATACGGGCGAATCGATCCGTGAACTCAGCATGGAAGAGCGTATGACCGTATGCAACATGTCTATCGAAGGTGGAGCAAGAGCAGGTATGATCGCTCCGGATGAAACGACATTTGAGTATCTGCGTGGACGTGAATATGTTCCTGCTGGTGCGAAGTTTGATGAAGCTGTTGCAGCTTGGAAAGAGCTTGTTACAGACGAGGGTGCCGAGTTTGATCGTGTTGTAGAGATCGATGTGGAGTCCCTGATTCCGCAAGTAACTTGGGGCACCAGCCCGGGTATGGGAACGGATATCTCATCCAAAGTGCCTGTTCCGGCAGAACTGCCAACTGAAAATGAACGCAAAGCAGCTGAAAAGGCGCTTGAATATATGGGTCTTACACCTGGAACACCGATTTCTGAAATTCCTGTAGACTATGTATTTATCGGTTCTTGTACGAATGGACGGATTGAGGATTTGCGTGCGGCAGCCAAGGTTGCCAAAGGCCATACCGTGTCCAGCAATGTTACGGCAATCGTAGTTCCTGGCTCAGGCCGTGTTAAAATTCAAGCCGAAAAAGAAGGTTTGGACAAAATCTTCACAGAAGCAGGATTTGAATGGCGTGATGCAGGATGCAGCATGTGTCTTGCGATGAACCCGGATGTATTGAAACCAGGACAACGTTGTGCATCAACATCCAACCGTAACTTTGAAGGACGTCAAGGACGCGGAGGACGTACCCACCTGGTATCTCCGGCAATGGCTGCAGCGGCAGCAGTTAAAGGTCACTTCGTTGATGTACGTGACTGGAATTTCAAAACGGAAGCAGTTATCTAACAGGTAACGGACAGAAGGGAGAACGGATCACATGGAAGAATTTAAAACACTGCAAGGCATCGTGGCACCGGTAGACCGGGTCAATGTAGATACAGACGCGATCATTCCAAAACAATTTTTGAAGCGCATTGAACGTACCGGATTTGGACAATTTTTGTTCTACGAATGGCGTTTCGATGAAGAGGGGAATAACAATCCTTCCTTCGAAATGAACAAATCCCGTTATGAAGGAGCATCCATTCTGATTTCCCGTGCAAACTTCGGCTGCGGCTCATCCCGTGAGCATGCACCTTGGGCAATCATGGACTATGGATTCCGGTGTGTCATCGCACCATCTTTTGCAGATATCTTCTATAACAACTGTTTCAAAAACGGCATCCTGCCAATTAAATTGTCTGAAGAGCAAGTAGAAGATCTGTTCCAGCGCACAGCTGCTCATGAAGGCTATGAACTGAATGTTAATCTGGAAAACAAAACGATTACTGATGCACACGGACTGCATATCGATTTTGATCTGGATGAGCACCGTCGTCAATTCTTGCTGCAAGGTCTGGACGATATCGGTCTGACATTGCAACATGATGATGAGATTACAGCGTATGAGCAGCGTCATGCCGCAAAATTGTTTGGATAATCTCTGACATATCGAATAAAAAAGGCTTCTGCTTCTCCGTAGGAACGTTGTTCCGATCTGAGACAGAAGCTTTTTCTATTATTCAGTGCTGATTAATCCTGCTGCGTAGAGCAGCTTGCCATTGGATGCCTGTTTATACAAAGTGATCACCGGTTTCCCTCCTATGAATAAAATGACTTTCATTCTTTCTTTACAATACAAAGTAGATTGAACAGTTGGTTATGTATGAGGATCTTCTTATGGTTCTCATAAAATATAATAGCATCAATAGATGATATTTTTGACAAGATATTCAATTCCTGTTGACTAAAAAGAAGATATTTCTCCAATTTGATTTCTTTTTTCATCGTGGTTCCGACTAAATATGACAACGTTGTAACCGGATAAAAAGCCATTATCTGATAAACTGATTAGTATATTATGGAAGGTTACATAGAGGACAATACGTAGGTACAGAACACAACAGAATGGTGGATGATCTATGAAGAAATGGTCGGCTGCAGTCGTTATCTTTCTGTTCATGTGTTTATTTCCAATCGCAGCCCAAGCAGGTGTCGTGTCCTCAATTGTTCTTGATGGAGTAACCCTTGATCAGCGATCCAGTGCACCAGCAGAAAATGTCGGAAATGCCGTGATGGTCCCAATCCGCATTGTTTCAGAGAACCTCGGTTATCAGGTGAAGTGGGAAAAGGAAACCAAGTCTGTTCTGGTTCAAAAAGGGAGCCGCAGTATTGCAATGACGGCCGGTAAAGATACAGCAACAGTTAATGGAAGGCCTGTAGAATTGGATTCCCCACCTTTGGTCAAACAAGGAACGACGCTGGTCCCCTTGCGCTTCGTCGGAGAAGGCATGGGGCTTGAAGTAGGATGGGACAATGGAACCAAGACAGTCAGCCTACGCAGCGCACCGCCAGTGGCAGAACAAGATGAAGAGGATGAGGCTGCCACCACTCCTTCTCCCAGCTTGAAAGCCGAGCTTCAGAGTATCAGTTTCAGCAGTAATCGATTGATGATAACGACAAGTGGAGAAGTCAAGCCGAAGCTGTCCACTCTCGGTGCACCGGATCGGATTATTGTGGATATGCCTGAAACCACGTTCTCTGAGTCTTTCATCCAAGGACAGGATTCCACTTCGGATGGCAGTGGCAGCATTGTCGTTACAGATTCCACTGTGGTATCCAAGGTACGATACGCCATGTTCAGCCATTCACCATCCACGGTTCGAATTGTGTTTGATCTGAAACAATCCGCTACGGCTAAGTGGTCGCTTGGAGATAACGATGTGCTGCTCGTTGATCTGACAGCAAGTAATGGGGAGTCTGCCAGTCAACCCGCCTTACCAACAGATGACGGCAAGAAAATCGTGATTATTGATCCCGGGCACGGCGGGAGGCAGTCGGGAGCAGTAAGTATTTCCGGAGAGTACGAGAAGGACTTTAATCTTGCAGTGGGTTTGAAAGTACAAGCACTGCTGCAGAAGCATGAAGATATTCAAACGGTGATCACACGTCAGGATGATACTGAACTTTCCTTACAGCAGAGAGTCGAGATGGCAGAACTTAATCAGGCGGATCTTTTCATATCCATTCACGGGAACAAATTTATGACTCCTGATCCGAACGGAATAGAAACGCTCTATAGTCGGATAGAGAGCAAAACGCTGGCCGATGTGCTTCATACACATATCATGCCAGTTGCAGGCCTTAAGGATCGTGGTGTGAAAATGGTCAGCTTGCATGTCACTCGTGAGACGTCCATGCCAGCCGTTCTGCTTGAGCTAGGTTTTATGAGTAATCCAACAGATGAAGCACTCATGCTCACAGAAGATTATCAAGACCGCTGTGCAGAAGCAATTGTAGATGGAATTATAGGATTTTTAGGGCTTTAAGTCCGATTATTCGTAAATACGCAGTTTAGGAAAGCTCGTTGTTTCCAGATGTTTAATTGATAAAAAAGGAAATAAAAAGACATTAAAATGTAGAAAAAGCTTGATTTGACAACGTTTTTTTTCTGTTATGTTGGAATATATTCGCAACTTTTGAGAGTACAAGGCGTCTAATAGGTGTCTGGTAATGCCCACGTGGTCAGTCGGAGCTGTAAGTCACAACATGCGGCGAAAAAATATGAGAATGGTAGGGGTGAAGGATGAAGAAGTTCGGTTTTTTGGTACTGTTATTTGTCTTTGGGCTCGTTTTCCCGGGCTATAGTCATGCAGCTGTGGATACGAAAATTATCCTAGACGGGAAAGAAATTGTGCAGCCATCGGATGCCAAAGCGGAAATCATCAATAGCAAAGTGATGGTGCCGATTCGGGTTATTTCCGAGAGTCTGGGGTACGGTGTGGAATGGAAGCAAAGTACAAGCACCGTGACGATAAGCAAAGACAACACTGCCATGCAGATGATTGTAGGACAGAAGACGGCAACGGTGAACGGCAGTAACGTGAACCTGGATGCCCCGCCACTCGTAAAAAATGGTACGACTCTTGTGCCACTCCGATTTATCGGTGAACAAATGGGTCTTAAGGTGGGTTGGAACAACACAACGAAGACGGTAACATTAGTTACCCAGAATTCAGGTTCCGGAAACGGGACTACAACTCCTCCGAACTCCGGCAATAATGGCGGGAGTACAAATGAGGAAGGTCTTGTACTGGTGAACGGCATCAGCTTCAGTGACAACCGCTTCTTTATTGCAACCAGCGGAGAAACGAAGCCGAACGTCTTCACGATGACAGGACCGAATCGGATTGTTATCGACTTACCTAATACAGCATTTGCTGATTCTTTCAGTGAGGGACAAGCTCTTGACAGCAACCAGAATGGACAGCTTGTAGTCAGCGGTTATCCCGATGTTTCCAAGATTCGGTATTCGTTATACAGCAACAGCCCTTCTACTGTTCGTTTTGTCATTGACCTTTCGAGTGCCAAAGGTTATGACGTTCAAAACGATTCAGGTTTGATTATGGTTGATCTGAACAAGCAAGGCTCGACACCTACTCCTCCAGTTGGAGATAATGGCAAGAAAGTTGTCGTCATTGATGCAGGACACGGGGATCATGATCCTGGAGCAATTGGTGTTACCGGTAAACGGGAAAAGGATTTCAACTTGGCAATGGCTTTGAAAGTGGAAGCACTGCTGAAAAAAGAGTCTAAAATTGACGTTGTGTTAACCCGCAGCGATGATACTTTTCTGGCTTTGAGTGAACGTGTGAAAATTGCCGAAAAGGTAAACGCGGATATTTTCATCTCGATTCATGCCAATAGTGGTCCTGCTGCTGCGAACGGTGTAGAAACCTTCTATACTCGATCCACCAGTAAGGAATTGGCTACCATCATGCACAAATATCTTCTGCAATCTTCGGGATTAAAGGATCGTGGCGTGAAAACGGCAAGCCTCCATGTTACCCGTGAAACGACAATGCCAGCTGTTCTGCTGGAGGGCGGTTTCCTGAGCAATAAGAGTGATGAAGCAGCTCTGTTCACTGAAAGTTTCCAAAACAGTGTTGCCAAGGGTATTGTTGCAGGAATCAAGGAGTATCTGGGAATTAAATAAGGGTTTCCCTTATGATCAGGAGGCGGAGTTAGAATGAACAAAAAGATATGGATTGCAGCACTGCTGGTAACGGTTATGGCAGTTGCTGCCGGATGCGGAAGCAAGCCAACAGCAGCTCCTGCTCCAAGTCAGACTCAAGGGGCAGGTACGGAAGTTAGTGTCCCTGAGGATCAAACGAATGAGAATGAGACAAATGATACAGAAATTACTGATCCTGTAACTGTGGAAACAGAAGGTACGACATCTACACCGGATTCAACACCTTCAAGCTCAGGTTCGGAAGGAACAACTTCTTCGGGAGGAACTTCTACGGATTCGAGCAGTACTTCACAGAGTACAGAGCAAAAAACGATCAAGGTGTTTTATACCGATCCGGAAGAGCTGGATCTGCATGAAGCCACAGCAAATATCTCCTACGCAGCAGATGATGATAAATACAAGGAAGCATTTGCGGCTCTACAACAAACGTCTGATGACAAACTTGTTCCACTGTGGGCCAAAGATATTGAATTGAAGTCCGTAAAATTTGATGCAGGTGCACTTACATTGGATATTCATATGCCTGATACTGCACGTCTTGGTGCAGGTGGAGAAGCCTATGCAATTGATGCCTTGAAGAAAACATTCTTCCAGTTTGATGAAGTCAAATCGCTTGATTTGCTGGTGGACGGGCAGCAATCTGAGAGCTTGATGGGCCATGTCGATCTTGAGCATCCAATGACAAGATCCGAATAGTTTCGCTGCAGCATGTTGTTTTACCGTTTTCCAATGGATATCGACCGTTTTACATGAGAGGGGAAATCATAGGTGACTTTTAAATATAACAATCCATCACACTCTAAAAAAGTAGTATCAGCCGTGCTTGCAGGCATGATGGCCCTTAGCGCTGGCGGAGCTGCCATGGCAGCGGAATCAACAGAAGCGGAGCAGAGCCAGACTGCGGCTGTAAGCAATACGACTGCACCTGCAGGTTTGTTCAGTGATATCAAGGTTGGATACTGGGCTGAGAAGCATGTCTATAAGCTGGCAAACCAAGGTATCCTTCTCGGTAACAATGGTCTGTTCCGTCCTGGAGATGCGGTAACACAACAGGAAGCTGTAACCATGGCGATCCGTTTTATGAACCAGGAAGGCCAGTTAAACGACAGCACGGCTGCGGCATTACCGACAAATATGGAAGTGGGGAATTACTTCAAGCCATATGTGGCTTTGGCACTTCAACTGGGACTGATTGATAAAACGGAAGAAGCTACAGCAGACGTATCTAAAACAACATGGGGACAAAAGCCTGCATCGCGTGAGTGGATTACCAAGCTGCTGATTCGTTCATTGGACAAAGAGGCTGAAGCGAAGGCTCAGAACAGTCAGTCCACTGGCTTCGCCGATGATGCAAGCATCTCCACAGATGGCAAAGGTTACGTCAATCTCGCAGTGAGCCTGGAGCTTGCCAAAGGTGTAGAAGGCAACAAGTTTAATCCAACCGGTTCGGTAACCCGTGCCCAATTAGCGACTTTCTTCAGCAGAGGAGAAGCGTTAACAGATACAGCTTATCCGAATACGTACACGGGTTATGTAACTGGATTAAAAGATGGTCAGATCAGCCTGCTGGTTAATGGTAAAGTAACAAACTTTACGGTGAACAGCAGCACTCCATATTTTACAAAAGATAGTGAGACGCGTGCGGCAGAACCGAATGTTCAGCTCTATACCAAAGTACAGGTAGTTGGATCTGCTGGAAATGCAGCTTATGTGGAAGTCATCGATGCGACGCCGCAGGTGGAGAGCGTCGAAGGTACATTTGCGCGTTCGTTGTCAGGCAATAAAATTGGGATCTTTGTTGGCGAGAACTATGAAACTTACGGGTATGATGAAGCAACGGCATTTATCGACCAGAACGGAAATGCTATCAAGCTTGCTGATATTACAGCTGACAGCATTATTGAAGTACAGCGCGAGACCTTCTCCGCTGACAAAAAGACGGTTGCCATCCGCGTGAAGTCCGGTATTGTCAACAAAAGTGACAGTGGTGTGATTGCGGAAGTGAGCACAACCGGGAAAACGATCAAGTTCACGAATGCAGCCGGAACCACAGAGCAGTTTACGTATGGTGATAACCTGATCATTCGTTATCAGGATCGAATTCTGTCTCTAGCAGAGCTTAAAGCAGGCAGTACAGTGAAATACACAGTAAAGGACAGTGTTCTGCAAAGCATTGAATTGTCTCAGGGTGTTGAGCAGTCTGTACGTGGCACGCTGGTGGAGATTGGTGGCAATCAGTCAACATTGACGTTTAAACGTGAAGGTGGCTCGCTTGAGGCGAAACTGCTGGCTGAAAATCCGGAGGTAGTGATCAGCGGAATCCAGGACGCATCATTGTCAGATCTGATTACAGATGCAACGAATGGTGACCAGGTTGAGCTGACGCTAAATGGTGAAGATCGTGTAACACGAATTCAGGTTATTGGACGTCAGATGGAACCGATGAACGGTGCTTCAGTAGTTTCTTACAACAGTAAAACCAAAGTGTTGACTGTACTGGATAGTAACAAAAAGCCATTTGTATTTACGCTGGATGACAAAACGAAGCTGGACTACAATACAACCAAGCCTACGCTTGCAGGATTGGAATCGCTATTGAACGAAGGGCGCAAACTCGATCTGACGTATGTCGGAACCAGAGCGTTGTCCGTAAAAGTCATTTACAAATATGAAGGTACGTTTAGCGGCTTAGATACAAATAAAAAAACCATCAGCGTATTGTCTGGGAATCAAACAATCACGGTCCCTTATTCTACGGTTCCGGCAGTAGAGATCTACAACAAGTCTGGAGCAAGTCTGAGTGACCTGAAGATTGGTGATAAAGTAACCGTTACGCTTGGTTCCAATCAGGATTACGTTCAAAAAGTATCATTGAACACCGTGGCACAATTTGAAGTCGTATCTGTAGAGACCAATGGTCGTGTTCGTGTAAAATCGGACGCACTGACAAGCCAGTTTTACGTGGATCAGGCTGTTTTGACAGGTGAAGGTGGACAAAGTATTACAGCTTCACAACTGACTGCCGGCAATCTGATTAACGTGACTTTCGAAGGAACGACTCATAAAGCGGTTCAGGTCGTGAAACGGACTTTGGCAGAAGTGACTTCTGTTGATGCGACTTCGGTAACGCTGAAGTTGTTTAATGGACAGAGCGAAACCGTACCTGTTAGCGGTGCTGTTAAAGTAATCAAGTCCGGCTCTACATTAACGACGTTAAACAGCCTTACCGTGGGTGACCGTGTTGAGATGACCAAGGATACGGATAATTCCACTCGTTTCAGAGTGATGACCATTATGAGTAAGCAGTTCTGGTCTTATGATGGCGTTGGTAACCAAATCCTGGTTAAACGTGAGTCCACTTCAGATACAAATTACCGTTTTGCACTTGGTACAGGCGTATTTGTTCACCAGGGTGACAACACTTTAAGCGTGCAATCTCTCAAAGATAATGATAATATTGTATTGTATCTCCTGAATAACGTAGTCATGGAGATCCAAAAACAGTAATCGTTTTTTTCGAGGATCAAAAGAATGACCGTCTTGATGCGGGATCTTTCCCCCATCAGGACGTTTTTTTTGCAAGCTTTTTGGCGTCCCATCAGAGCACTCGAAATAAGCTTGGAAAGTAAGTCTCCACACCGTGTGGTGATTTTGTGGGAGGTAGCTCTTCATGAATGCAGCGACGGTTAGGCACATACTCGATACGATGGAAGCGATGTTCCCTGATGCACATTGCGAATTAAATCACAGCAATGCGTTTGAATTGACTGTAGCTGTCCTGTTGTCTGCCCAGTGTACCGATGAAACGGTAAACAAGGTGACCGCAGACTTGTTCCAAAAGTACACCAGTCCTGCCGACTATCTGGCGGTTCCGCTCGAAGAGTTGGAACAGGACATCCGGCGTATTGGCTTGTACCGGAACAAGGCCAAGCATATTCAGAACATGTGCCGTATTTTAATAGAGCAGTATGGCGGTGATGTACCGCAGGAACATGATCAGCTTGTTACGCTGCCAGGTGTAGGGCGGAAGACCGCGAATGTGGTTGTTTCCAATGCATTTGGTGTACCAGCCATTGCGGTGGATACGCATGTTGAACGTGTATCCAAACGGCTTGGACTGGCAGGCTGGGACGACTCCGTACTTGAAGTCGAGAAAAAACTGATGAAGCGCGTACCCCGGGATGAGTGGACTTTAACTCACCACCGGATTATTTTCTTTGGACGCTACCATTGCAAGGCGCAAAATCCCGCTTGTCATATTTGTCCATTGCTGGACGTATGCCGGGAAGGGAAAAAGCGTATGAAAACGTCCCAAATCAGGAAAGATAAGGAACGTGCTACAAGCCCAAAACGAAAAATAAATTAATGACCAGAAGAGGATGAGTAATGATGAAATGCATTTCCGTGTACACTGACAATTTTGAGGCCTTCTCCGATATTTTTGAGCAAATCGTAGAACAGGAAATGGCTGAAAACGAAGAGAAAGAAGTCGAAGGCATCACAGTAAGCCACTCTGGCGACGTGCCTGAGCACTATTTGGAGCGTATGTCTACCAAACCGGAAGTTGTGGTTATGAGAGACAAAGGAAGAGACATCACAATTTTGCAGCATGGCCAAGTATTCGAAATTCTGCTGCCTTCCCTGGAGAATGCTGTTTCCTAATTCTCCTGGTATATGCAAGACATGCTGCATCAATGCTGGCGTTGAGCTTATCACATAAGTTCATGCGAGCATTGAATGCAGCATACATAGCTACGCACAGTGAACATCATTGTGTAATCAATAGAACCATAATTCAGATAAAACCGACAGATCGGTTTTATTTTTTTTAGCAAAAATGATGTTTTCTTTCTGCAACACTTAGCTTCAAATGAACGAAACCGTTCAAATTCGGTTCGTCTAATGTTAAAATACATGTATTATGAGATAAAGACATGACAGGTACAATTAAGAGGAGCCAGGGGGAAGGCCAGACATGACCAGAACAGATTACCCAGTAGAATTGGCTGAACCACTGCTTTCGCTGCGCAAGGCAATGGAGCAGACAGAGGACCATACTTCTGTACATGCGTTAACAGATCTGATGAGCAAAGCAGAGATGAAGCAATTGACGATCGCGTTTTGTGGACACTTCTCTGCAGGAAAATCAAGTTTGATCAATAGTTTATGTGGTAAACGGGTGCTGCCATCAAGCCCTGTTCCGACAAGTGCCAATGTGGTGTCCATTCGCAATGGCGCGCCGCGAGCGCTGATTTATACGGCAGCTAACGAAAGCGCTGACAATCAGGAAGTCCTCGCAGATCCGCTTGAGGTCTCTCCTGAACAACTGGAAGAGTACTGCAAAAATGGCGGTGCATATCGCTCCATTGAAGTGTGGGATGACATCCCTTTGCTGGCAGATGATGCTGTGCTGCTGGATACACCAGGTGTGGACTCGACTGACCGGGGACATGGCTTGGCAACACATTCGGCGCTTCACCTTGCTGATGTGGTCTTTTATGTGATGGATTATAACCATGTTCAGTCTGAGAGCAATTTGTCTTTTGCCAAAAGCCTTTCCGATTGGGGGAAGCCGCTGTTTCTCATCGTGAATCAGATTGATAAGCATAGGGAACGGGAGCTGGCGTTTGACGAGTATGTGAAAGGTGTAGAGGCGATTTTTGACGCGTGGGAAGTCAGATATGATGGGCTCTTGTTCACTTCGCTTCGTGATAAGGATCATCGTTATAATCAATGGCATGTGCTCCCTGATTTGATTCAACACATGTTGAATGAGAAGGAAGCACTCATTCGTCATAGCCTTGCAAGTTCGGCGAGCCATATTACCGAGCAGCACTTAATCAGACAGGCTGAACAGCGAGAGGACGAAGAGGCAGCTCTGCTGGAGGAAATCGGAGGACAGGAAGGAATTGAACGACTTGAACGAGAGCTGGATAAGTTAAAGGCTGAAGAAGACGAACTTCGTGCAAAGCCCTCACGGGAGCGTGAGAAGTTCCGGGGGGAGCTGGAGTCCCTTTTATCGAATGCCAACCTCACTCCTGCAGATATCCGAACTTCGGCTGCAGCCTATCTTGAGAGCCGGAAACCTGGTTTTCGGGTAGGATTGCTTTTCTCAGGTGGGAAGACCGAACAGGAAAAGCAGCGCCGTGCTGCTGAGCTCGTTAAAATGCTGCAGGATCAAACTTCGGGTCAAGTGGAAGTGCATATTCGCACGATGCTTCGGAAGCTGGGAGAAGCTCATCAGCTGTGGAGCCCGGATTGGGAACAGGCATTGAATATCGAACTGCCTGTTTTGGATGAAGCACTATTGGAGATGAAACGGAGCGCTGGCGCAGAGGTGTCTCCGGAGTATGTGCTTCAATTCAGCAAGGAGGTGCGGGGCGAAATTGAGGCCCGCTACCGCAGGTCGGCCATGATGCTGGCCGACCGGATGCTTGAAGCGCTGGGCGCGCAGGGCGAAGCCGCGCTTCAGGCGCTGGACGCCAGCCGCGCAGCGGTGCTGGCGCAATCCGCGGCGGCGGCGCGCTATACAGCGCTGCAGCGCACCGCCGCCGCCGAGGCAGCAGGGCTGCGCAGCCTGCTGCCTCCTGCGGGCCCTCTCCCCTCCGGGCTGTTGCCGGAGGTGCAGGGCCCGCATGTGCCCGCGCAAGAGCCGAGCGAAGCTCACGGCTCTGACACGGGCACATCCGCGTCTGTGACTGCGCAGCCACAGACGGAAGCGCCGCCGCGCAAAGCTGCGGCGCACAGGCAGCCGGCGGCTGGCGCACAGCGCCGCCGGCGCCTCGACGCAGCTGCGGCACGGCTGGAAGCCGCAGCTGCGCTGGTAGAGCCGTACCCCGCCATGGGGTCGGCGGTACGGGATCTGCGTGCACGCGCGGCTTCGCTTGCGGGCGGCACGTTTACCCTGGCGCTGTTCGGAGCCTTCAGCGCCGGCAAATCCTCCTTCGCCAACGCGCTGCTGGGCGAAGCTGTACTCCCTGTATCGCCGCATCCAACGACAGCGGCGATTAACCGGATCATGGCTCCGGCTGGAGGCGCGGAGCATGGAACAGCCCGGGTCCGCATGAAGACCCTGGCCGCATTTCAGGAAGATCTGGCCTATTCCTTCCGTTTGCTTGGATTGGGCGAACCGGGAGCGGATTGGCAGAAACGGGTCCAATCCTTATCGCCACAAGATGTGCATCCCGCAGGACGGCCGCACTACAGCTTCCTGCAGGCGGCTGCTGCAGGCTGGGATGACACGATGGATCAGCTTGGTCAAGATGTGCAGGTAGACCTTAACGGATACCGAAATTTTGTGGCCAATGAACGGAAATCCTGCTTTGTCGACAGCATTGATCTGTACTACAGTTGTGACGTTACCGAACAAGGCATTGTGCTGGTCGATACACCTGGGGCCGATTCGGTGAATGCCCGTCATACGGGTGTTACATTCAATTATATGAAGAATGCAGATGCGCTTATCTTTGTAACCTACTACAACCATGCTTTCTCCCAGGGGGATCGACAGTTTCTCAACCAACTGGGACGGGTAAAAGACAGCTCGGCCATGGACCAGATGTTCTTTGTGGTGAATGCCAGTGATTTGTCATCATCCGAAGAAGAACTTGAACAGGTACTGGAGCATGTCAGTACTCAGCTTCGAACCAATGGGATTCGGGCCCCGCGGTTATTTCCGGTTTCCAGCCTGCTTGCCATGGAAGGCAAAAGCACGGGAGATGCGGATATGCTGGAGCAATCGGGTTTCATTCGTTTTGAGGAAGAGTTTAATCGGTTCGCTGGAACAGAACTTGCTGACCTTGCCGTAGGAGGTGCTGCCGAAGAACTGTCGAGGGTTATCCAGCGATTAGATCAGCGTGCGCACGATGCCGTTCAGGGCGAAGAAGTGCTGCAGCAGCGGAGACAGGAACTGCATGCCGTCATGGATCAGTCACTCGTTCGAATCCGAACCCTTGCCGAGCGCTCCATGAGAGAAGAGCTTGCTCAGGAGACGGCTGAACTGCTCTTTCATGTCAGACAGCGGCTGGGTTACCGACTGGGTCTCTTCATGGCAGAAGCGTTCCATCCTTCCGTTCTTCGGGAAGACCGAGGTAATCTAAAAGGGGCATTTGCAGCATGCGGACGTGAACTGCTGCGTATGATCGCTGTAGAGCTGGAACAGGAATTGCTTGCGACGACACTCCGACTGGAGCAGGCAGGGAAGAGCTGGTTAATGAGGCAGATCGATGATTGCGTTCAGGAACTTAAAGAGCGATCAGGCGGAATGGATCTTTCGCTTGCTTTTAATGAGAACTGGAGTACACCTGTGCTCGAGGAGATTCGGCTGGAGGAACCGTCAGGATGGAAAGCGTATCTCAGTTACTTCCGCAACCCGAAGCAATTCTTTGAAGGTGAAGGGAGACAACGACTTCAGGAAGCGCTCGATCCGGTCATCAAACAAATGGTGGCTGGCGTTCTTCCGGCAGCACAGGAAAAACTGGTCCAGTTCTATGATGCCCAACTGCATCAGTCATTGCAGCATCAAGCCAGCCAGTTGGAAGATCGACTGAAAGAAGCTGTTGCCGCATTGAATGAGACACTGACAAGTGGCGTTCCAGCCGAGGAATGGCACAGTCTTTCAGCACAAGTGCAGCAATTCGTACACGAATAAGTATACACGTAGAGTGTATGCATATGTATCTGCAAAAAGGCTCCTGACCGACCAGGTCAACCAGGGAGCCTTTTTTTGTCCGAACAACCTGAAACAAAGAGAATATTCAAACATTTGATTGATAGGTGGTCTTTTATTCCTGTTAATGACGCATTAAGGAGAAAGTAGCCTGAATATGGTCAGTTATTCGCTTTGCCGCGAATGGGGGACGGTGATAAACTTCATAAATGTTCATACCGTTTTTGAACGAGACAAGAGGAGGAGAAACATGGATGTTCTCAGGCAACTGCAAACCTTTTTTTGGGAAAAGCGCACGTATTTATTTGTATCAATCTTGTTCCTCGCCATAGCGACTGCGCTCGGGCTGGTGTATCCGAATTTGCTCAGGGTACTGATTGATGATGTCATTATTCCGCGCAATTTTGAAGACGTTCCCATACTTGCTTTAACCGTGTTAGGTGTTGTGATTTTGAAAGCAGGAATGCAGTTTTTACACGGATTCTATGGAGGACGCCTTGGTAACTTCCTGGCGTACCGACTGCGTAACGCATGTTACGAAAAGCTTCAGTTTTTATCCTTCCGGTATTATGATACGGCCAAGACGGGTGATCTGATGTCCCGCCTCACGGGAGACCTGGAAGCCATCCGCAACTTTATCGGATTTGGCTTTGCACAGATTCTGAACATGGTTTTAATGGTCGTATTCGGCGCAATTATGATGATGACGATGAGTTGGCAGCTTACCTTGCTGACACTCATATGTATTCCTCTGCTTGCCTTTGTTGCGCTAAGATTTGAATCCCAGATCCACCCTGCATTCCAGGAGATGCGACTGGCGCTCAGTTCATTGACGACAGCCGTACAGGAAAATATCACTGGAGTGCGTACCGTAAAATCCTTTGCACGTGAGCCTTACGAAGTGGAGAAGTTTTCCACACGCAACGAGCGTTACAAAACGAATCAGATTCATGCTGCAACGTTGTGGAGTCGCTATTTTCCCATCATGGAAATTCTTGCTTCTGTAAGCGTTGTACTCCTACTGGTCATCGGAGGAAGAATGGTTATCAATCAAACGTTGTCCCTTGGTCAACTCGTTGCCTTTTTCAGTTTGATTTGGTACATAATCGGACCTATGTGGAACCTTGGATTCCATATCAACAACTATACACAATCCAAAGCTTCTGGCGAACGGGTGCTGGAACTGTTGAATACACCGGTGGACGTGCAGGAGACAGAAGATCCAATCATTGTTGAAGCTGATCAGGTTAAGGGACATGTAACGTTTGATTCCGTAACCTTTGCGTATGGCAATAAAATGCCGGCCGTAACCGATATCAACTTTGATGCACCTCCGGGTACGGTTATCGGTTTCCTGGGAGGCACAGGTTCCGGTAAGTCCACCATTATTCAGCTCTTGATGCGTGCGTATAACGTCAATTCGGGAACCATCAAGCTGGATGGTAAAAATATTAAGGACATGGGGATACGCAGCTTGCGCAGCCAGATCGCTTCTGTTTTTCAGGAAACGTTCCTGTTCTCTTCCAGCATACGCAACAATATCTCGTATGGTCTCAAAAACGTAAGTATGGATGATATTATTCGGGCAGCGAAGCTGGCCAAAGCACATGATTTCATTATGGAGTTTCCGGACGGATATGACACGGTTGTTGGTGAACGTGGCATGGGTCTGTCCGGGGGTCAGAAACAGCGGATTGCGATCGCTAGAGCATTGCTCAAAAATCCGAAAATTCTGGTACTTGATGATGCGACCAGTGCAGTCGATATGGAGACCGAGCATGAGATCCAGTCCGGTTTCCAGGAAGTTATGCGAGGAAGAACAACCTTTATCATTGCACACCGGATTTCCTCACTGCGACATGCAGATGAGATACTGGTACTGGATGAAGGGCGTGTCGTTCAGCGCGGTACACACAAACGTCTTATTGAAGAACCTGGACCATATCAGGATGTTTACAAAATTCAATACGCAGACTACATCGCCCGCGGCAAGCGGGAGGCTGGGGAGCAGGTGAACTCATGAGTGCCGAAACGGTAGCAGACAGGCGCGAGGTCAAAGGGACCTCAGAAAAGAATTTAAATGAACGATTCGTCTATCAGGACGATGAGATCATTGAGAAACCGTTTAACTGGAAAGAATTTGGACGTTTGTTCGGTTATATGAAACCTTACGCAAGGCAGCTTCTGCCGCTGATCATATTGATGATGATTTTGGGGACGATTACGAAATTATCGGTTCCTTTCTTGATCAGTCTGGCAATTGACAGAGCCATAGCACCGGAGAGCGGACTGCCAAGCATGACCCTGTTATATATTATTGGGGGTTCGGTACTCCTGCTCTATCTCATTCAATGGGCGGCCAACACGTACCGGATCAAATTAACCAACATTATAGGACAGCGGGTTATTTATGACCTTCGCTCGGATCTGTTCAAGCATATTCAGAAACTGTCCTTTAACTTTTTTGACAAAAGACCTGCTGGGTCCGTACTCGTTCGTGTCACGAATGATATCAACTCATTGCAGGATTTGTTCACCAATGGTGCGGTCAACGTCATGATCGACTGCGTGCAGTTGTTGGGAATTATCGTCATCTTGATGCTCATCAACTGGAAACTCGGCCTTGCGGTTATTATTACAGTACCGATCATGTTTATTATTTCCACCAAGCTGCGGGTATTGATCCGCCGTGCCTGGCAGGATGTACGCATGAAGAACTCCCGCATCAACTCCCACTTGAATGAATCCATTCAGGGGATCCGCGTTACTCAGGCGTATACACAGGAAAAAGAAAACATGAAGTACTTTGACAACATGAACATGTCCAGCAAAAAATCATGGGACAAAGCATCAGCCATGAACCAGGGCTTTGGACCGCTCATTGAAATTACCGGCGGTTTCGGTACATTGATCCTGTTCTGGTTTGGTGCGTACTTGATTCAAGATGGTCAGTTAACGGTTGGTTTGCTTGTAGCCTTCGCCAACTATGTCGGTAACTTCTGGGATCCGATCAACCGTCTGGGCCAGATGTACAATCAATTGCTGGTAGCCATGGCTTCCTCCGAACGCATTTTCGAATTCATGGATGAGGAACCAAGCATTGCGAACAAACCGGGTGCGAAGCCGATTCCTTCTATTAAAGGCGATATCGTATTTGACAATGTCGTTTTTGAATACGAGAAAGGTAGACAGGCGCTTAAAGGAATCAGCTTTAAGGCCGCAGCAGGTGAGTCCATTGCACTGGTTGGTCACACCGGCTCGGGAAAAAGTACAATTATCAACCTGATCAGCCGCTTCTATGATATTTCCGGAGGAAGACTGACGATTGACGGCCATGATATACAGGATATTACGGTTGAGAGTCTGCGTAGTCAGGTAAGCATTGTCTTGCAGGATACCTTTATCTTCTCCGGAACGATTCGAGACAATATTCGATTTGGCAGACTGGACGCAACCAATGAAGAAGTGGAGGAGGCTGCGAAGGCGGTCAATGCCCACGAGTTTATTATGAAGCTGCCTGGTGGATATGATACGGAGGTTGAAGAAAGAGGAAACGTGCTGTCCATGGGACAACGGCAGCTGCTGTCCTTCGCCCGTGCCTTGCTCGCGGATCCACGGATTCTTATTCTGGATGAAGCAACAGCAAGTATTGATACCGAGACAGAGCTCAAAATTCAGGAAGCATTGAAAGTGCTGCTTAAAGGCAGAACCTCTTTCATGGTCGCTCACCGACTCTCGACGATCCGGAATGCAGATAACATTATTGTGCTCGATCACGGTGAAATCAAGGAAGAAGGAAACCATGAGCAACTTATCCAGAAACAAGGAGTTTATAATGGATTAATAGAAGCTCAATACAGATTTTTGTAAAAATTGATCGAAAAAACACAAAAAATCTTGTAAAATTCACAAGAAAAATAGGGAGCACCCTTGCAATCTTTAACCAAAACCCCGAAAATAGAGAGACAGATATAGAAGATTTCTCTTTGGGAGGATTGGAAAGAACATGTGGGGTGCTCCTTTTACGGCTCAAGCCAAAAAAATGCTACTGCTGGGTAGCGGAGAATTGGGAAAAGAGGTCGTTATTGAGGCCCATCGACTGGGAGTTGAAACGATTGCTGTTGATCGTTATGACAATGCACCTGCCATGCAGGTAGCACACCGGTCTTACTGCATCGACATGTTAGATGCCGAAGCTTTGAAACAATTGATTCGCAAGGAAAAACCTCATTACATCGTACCAGAGATCGAAGCGATTGCGACAGAAGCGTTGTTGGAGCTTGAAGAAGAGGGATTTTGTGTTGTGCCGACGGCACGTGCTGCCCGTTTAACCATGGACCGCGAAGGCATCCGGCGGTTGGCGGCAGAACAATTGAAACTTCCGACAGCAGCCTATCTATTTGCGAACAACTTGGAAGAGCTTCAAGAAGCCGTTCGTGAACTGGGTACACCTTGTGTGATCAAACCATTGATGAGTTCTTCCGGTAAAGGGCAGAGTGTATGCCGCACGCCGGATGACGTGGAGAATTGCTGGAATATCGCTCTGTCTGGAGCGCGCGGCAAATCTGTACGTGTCATCGTGGAGAGCTTTGTGAAATTTGACAGTGAAATAACGCTGCTCACCGTAAGATCTGTATCAGGAACTGTATTTTGTCCTCCGATTGGTCACATTCAGAAGGATGGAGATTATGTCGAATCTTGGCAGCCGCATGCAATGACTCCGCAGCAATGGGAGCAAGCTTGTCATATTGCCAAGTCTGTGACCGATGAGCTAGGTGGTTATGGGCTGTTCGGTGTCGAACTCTTCTTGACTTCGGACGGAGTTGTGTTCAGCGAGGTATCCCCTCGTCCGCATGACACAGGTATGGTTACCATGGTAACGCAAGATAGCTCCGAGTTTGCGCTGCATGTGCGTGCAATTCTGGGTTTCCCTGTGACAGATGTACATCTGCTTACACCTGGAGCTTCAGCTACGCTGAAAGCCAATCATGAAACATCCGACTTTACTATAGGCGGGATTGAAGAAGCACTGGCTCTTCCACGTACGCAGGTTCGTGTGTTTGGCAAACCTGAGGTCAAAGTGGGACGCCGGATGGCTGTGGCGCTTAGTGCAAGCCACGATGTGGAAGAAGCTCGAAAAACAGCGGTTCAAGCCGCAAATATGCTGAAAGTGGAGGTAAATCATGTCCAATAATGCCCAGGCCCCTGTACTGACGATCCGAGAGTGTGAACTGCGAGATGCTGAAGCGGTAACGGGACTGATGCGAGAGGTCAGCTATCCGACAACAGCCAATGTTATGAAAGAGCGCATTGAAGGTTTGGAGAGTAATCCAAACGCGTGCATGCTTGTTGCCGAAGTGGATGAACAAATTATTGGTATGATCGGCTTGCAATGTGTGCAAAGTCATGCCTATCCAGAACCTGCCGCCCAAATTACGTCCTTGATTGTAGGGCAAGAGTACCGTGGAGGCGGAATTGGCCGTCGTCTGATGGCTCGTGCTGAGGACTGGGGCAGACAGCAAGGTGGGAAACAATTGTTTGTCACCGGTGCGAATCGTGAAGTTGCTTCATCAACGTATTCTTTCTATGAGCACATTGGCTTTCAGAAGAGAGGATATCGTTTCAGTAAAGTCCTTCTATAGAAAAGATTCTTCAAAACAAGGTACCTATTCCTCAACCAGATTGTTGATGTACAGGTAACTCGAGACATTCGGACCAACATTCCGGATGTCTTTTTTTTGGTTAAATAAGGACGCCCCCTAAGGGTTGGTTTTCATATATGATAGTGTAGTAGGCGGTTCACATGGATAAAGCAGTTAAGCTTTATACCATTGATACAGGCAATGAGCTTATCATTTCATAACTATAATTCAACTACTACTGCACTTACGGATATAGGCTCATGTCTTATAGCATGACTTAAACAATTAAACCGATTTAATGCTTTTGAAACGCTATTAAAGATTACAAAAAAGTAACTTTTCCATAATTTATAGGTTCACATCACTCGTATGAATTGGTATACTGCTAGAGTATTAATTACAAAGTTGTAACTAATTAATTTTCGAGGAGATGAATGAATTTGAAAAAGAACTTGTTGAAAACCGTCGTCGCTGGAAGTCTGACAGCTGTACTGGCCGTAGGAATTATGCTCCCTGCTTCTGCTTCCGCGGCAGAGGTGTCCACATATAAAGCTACAATTAAACTTACGGATGCAACTAGCCTGAAAACATTGCTTGAAAAGTGGATGAAGGATAACGGAATTACGGTATCGAATGGTCAGGTTGTTCAAAAACCAGCAGCACAGCCTGAAACAACGAAGCCAGAAACAACAAAACCGTCTCAACCAACGCAAGAAGAGAAACCAGCGGCTACGCCAACGAAAAAGCCTGAGAACAGCAGCAACTCTGGTAATGCGAACAACACAGGTAAAACTGGTAATAACTCAAGCAACAGTGGTAATGAGTCAACTCAATCCGATTTTGCAGCACAGGTTGTAAAATTGGTGAACGCTGAGCGTGCCAAAGCAGGTCTAAGCGCACTGGCATCCGATGCACTTCTGGATAAAGTCGCGCTTGCCAAAGCAAAAGACATGAGCAACAACAACTATTTTGATCACCAATCACCAACGTATGGTTCTCCTTTTGATATGATGAAACAATTTGGAGTAACATACAGCTACGCTGGTGAGAACATAGCCAAAGGTCAAAAAACGCCTCAAGAAGTAGTTACTGCATGGATGAACAGTGAAGGACACCGGGCGAATATCCTGAGCAAAAACTTTACTCAAATCGGTGTTGGATACTACAACGGTTACTGGGCTCAAGAATTTATCGGCAAATAAGTCATTTGAATGAATAACGTTCAGATTTAATTCGGAAAAAGGTTATGTCAGCACAGCGAAATCTGTGTGAGGCATAGCCTTTTTCCATTTATAAAACTTTTAAAAAGAAAGAGCGGCAAAATTTGCAAATTAACGACAGAACATTTATGTTATTTAGAAAAAGCGTCATCTTAAAGTCAAACCATTTTAAACTATAAGCACCCAACCAGGTGTACATGAGCGGAGATGTGATGAATGAAAAGAAAAACCCTTGATTCAGCGCCATGGATCTGGAGAACAATCAGTACGGTGTCCATTTTGGCAACGCTTTTGCTATTATTCGGTTTTGGTTATGCCATAAAAGACGTCATTTATCCTGAGGGGGATTCAGCTTTAGGCACGGGGCAGTCGACGAAAACACCAGCCGATGAGGCCAGCAAACCCGCAGCTCCAGTTGATGATGGTAAAATTCGAATAGCCGTTATTGGTGATTCTCTGGCTAGAGGCACGGGAGATGATGAAGGACTGGGCTTTGTAAGGCGTGCAGGCAATATTTTAAAGGAACAGGGACATGATGTTCAGGTACTGAACAACCTGGGAGTCAATGGCCTGAGAACGGATGCATTACTAAGTAAACTGGATGAGCAAGGTGTACGTTACGTACTCCAGCAATCCAACTTTATTTTATTGTCCATTGGAGCTAACGATCTCTTTCAGGGTGGTCAGGTATTGCAGGGTGAGGACCCGCCGAGTGCCGAAAAGCTGGCTGCTGTATTGCCGGAAACGTCCAAGCGTCTCCAGGAAATTTTGAAGAAAGTTAAAGAGATCAATCCGGAAGCACAGATTGCGTACATAGGTCTTTATAACCCGTTTGGGGACGTCAAGGAGCTGGAGGTACCCGGCAACGCGGTTGTAGCTGCATGGAATGATGCTGCGCTCCAAATTTTGAACCAAGAGGATAAGATGACACTTGTACCCACCTTTGATCTGTTTGAAAATCACCTGGGCGAATATCTCTCTTCCGATCACTTCCACCCGAATGGTGCAGGATACGAGGAGATTGCGGTTCGGATCGCTCAGGAATATCAGGCTGAAACAACGGCAGAAGGGAGCACGAACTAATGGCAGAGCCGCAGAGCGATTATGTACTGTCTGTGCAGCATCTTAAGAAAAAAATAGGACGTAAATGGATTATCAAAGATGTCACTTTTGAAGTGAAGCCTGGAGAAATTTTTGGTTTTCTGGGACCGAACGGAGCGGGAAAAACAACAACCATTCGCATGCTCGTTGATCTGATCAAACCGACAGAAGGCAATATTAAAGTCTGTGGTTATGATGTGAATCGTGACCCAGAGCGTGCTCTGCAATACGTCGGTTCCATCGTGGAAAATCCGGAGGTGTATACTTACCTGACAGGTTGGGAGAATCTGGAGCACTTTGCCCGGATGCAGCCTGGTGTGGATCATGCCCGTATTCAGGAAGTGGTGGATATTGTCCGTCTGGATCAACGAATTCATGATAAAGTGAGAACCTATTCGTTAGGCATGCGCCAACGGTTGGGGATCGCCCAGGCCCTGCTTGGACGCCCACGTCTGTTGATTCTGGATGAACCTACCAACGGACTTGATCCCAAAGGGATTAAGGAGCTTCGGGTGTTTATCAAACAACTTGCAAGCGAAGGGATGGCTGTATTTGTCAGCAGTCACCTGCTGAGTGAAATTCAGCTTTTGTGTGACAGGGTCGCGATTATAAGTGCAGGTCGCGTTCTTGCCGTTGGCGGTGTAGATGAATTAATTGAAGATCACTCCAAATTCGCCATATGGCATGTTTCACCTCTGGAGGAGGGCAGGAAAATGCTGCTTGACGCAGGTATTGCGTTAGTGGATCGCCCAGCCGAGGTGATGGATGATACCATTATCGCAGGGCTTGGATCCAATGCGGTTGTGGCTGAAATGCACGAGGAACGCATCGCAGGTCTTGTGAATCAGATGGTTCAGGCAGGAATTCAGGTTGAAGGTGTACAGCGTGTTCAGCCAACACTGGAACAATTATTCTTAAAGATGACTGAAGGTGAATCCATTGAGTAATATCATGCCGCTCATCCGAAATGAAACGATTAAGATGGTGAAGAAGAAACGTCTTTATATTATATTTATTGTACTTGCGGTACTGGTTCCGATGTTTACGTATGCCCAGATGAAATCTGCGGAAAATAACCGCGACAAGTTTGGTGGCGACTGGAGACTTGAACTTCAGCAGGCAATCACGGATAATCAAAATTCACTGGGCAGTGACCGGGTGCCTGAGGAATACAAAAAGTACCGTACGGTTTATATCCAGCAGATGCAATACTATCTGGAAAATGACGTGAACCCGAAGGAGCCCAATGGTGTAACGTTTACCCGGGAATTCATGAATAATGCGGTTGGTTTGTTTATCCCGCTGCTTATTATGGCCATTGCCTCGGATCTGGTGTCGGGTGAGCGCACAACGGGTACCATCAAGATGCTGCTGACTCGGCCGGTCAAACGCTGGAAAGTACTGCTCAGCAAACTGGTCACCCTAATTATGTTTGTGTCTATAATCGTCGTATCTGCGTATATTATCTGTTACGTTATATCAGGTGCAGTATTCGGTTATAAAGGTTTCGGCATGCCGATCTTTACCGGATTCAAGGTTGTGGGTACCGATGTGGATCTGTCTGCCGTACACGCTGTGGATCAATGGCTGTATCTTCTCATGCAGGCAGGATTGATATGGTTTGTGAGCGTCATTGTGGCCATTCTGGCTTTTATGGTTTCCGTACTGGTTCGCAGCACGGCAGCAAGTATTGTTATAATGATGGCTGCACTTATCGCAGGAACCATTCTCACGAATATGGCTGCCTCTTGGCAGTCAGCCAAATACCTGTTCATGGTTAATCTGGAACTTCCGGATTATTTGTCCGGCGGATTGCCACCGATTGAAGGAATGAATTTGGGTTTTTCCCTTATTGTGCTTAGTGTTTGGGGCATTGCCTCACTCATTGTGTCATTCCTTGTCTTTACGAAACGGGATATCTTGAATTAAAATGGACAAGGATAAGAAAACATCTGTTTGCATTTTAGGCATTTTTTCAGTTGCAAGTTAAGAAGGGGGAGCATGAATGGTCGAGCAAATCGATATGTCGGCAGGTTCGACAGGCGGAGGACAGGGGTCTTCAGGCTACGACGCGGACGACATTCAAGTACTTGAAGGACTGGTAGCGGTTCGGAAACGGCCCGGGATGTACATCGGCAGCACCAGCACTTCAGGTCTGCATCATTTGGTATGGGAAATTGTGGACAACGCTGTCGACGAGCATCTCGCCAAATTCTGCTCCAAAATCGATATCACGCTGCATAAGGACGGTTCTATTACGGTTCAGGATAACGGAAGGGGAATTCCGACAGGTATACATAAAACAGGGATTCCTACTCCCCAGGTCGTGTTTACGATTTTGCACGCAGGCGGAAAGTTCGGTGGATCAGGATATAAGAAATCAGGCGGACTGCACGGCGTAGGTGCTTCGGTAACGAACGCTTTGTCGGAGTGGCTTGAAGTCGAAATCTTCCGTGATGGCAAGATTCATCGTCAACGTTTTGAATATTGGCAGGACAAAAAGGGTGTCGAACATGTCGGAGAGCCGGTAACGGGACTCGAAGTACTCGGGAATACCAACCGGACAGGGACGAAAGTAACGTTTAAACCCGATATACGTGTCTTCCAAAATGGCATTCAATTGAATTATGATACACTGGCAGAACGGCTTCAGGAAATTGCTTTTCTGAACTCGGGCCTGAAAATTGTTCTGAAAGACGAACGTTCAGGCAATCAGGATGAGTACATGTATGAAGGCGGAGCAAGCCAGTTTGTTGCGTATTTGAACGAAAATAAAGATGTGCTGCATGATGTTATTCACTTCTATGCGGAGAAGGATGACATCGAGGTTGAAGTGGCGATCCAGTACAACGCAGGGTACACCGAAACGCTGGCTTCGTTTGTTAACTCGATCCCGACCAGGGGCGGCGGTACACATGAGACCGGATTCAAGACGGCGTATACCCGTGTGATGAACGATTATGCAAGACGCACCAACATGATTAAGGAAAAAGATAAAAACCTTGAGGGTAATGATCTTCGCGAAGGCATGATGGCTGTCATCAGCGTAAAAATGTCCGAAGTCGAATTCGTTGGACAAACGAAAGATCAACTCGGCAGCGCTTCCGCTCGAAGTGCGGTCGATTCGGTCGTTTCGGAGAACATGCAGCGGTTCTTGGAAGAAAACCCGCAGGTGGCTCAGACTTTGATTCGCAAAGCGGTTCAGGCCTCCAAGGCAAGAGAAGCTGCACGCAAGGCCCGTGACGAGATGCGTACAGGCAAAAAGCGCAGTGAAAGTTCCAACCTGAATGGTAAGCTGACTCCGGCACAATCCAAGGATTTTACCCGGAACGAGCTGTTTATTGTTGAAGGGGATTCCGCAGGAGGCTCGGCCAAACAGGGACGCGATTCGAAGATTCAAGCGATACTGCCTCTGAAGGGGAAACCGCTCAATCCGGAAAAATCAAAGCTGGCTGATATCCTCAAAAACGAGGAATATCGTGCAATTACGGCTGCGATCGGAGCGGGTATTGGGACTGAATTTGCCGTTGAAGACAGCAATTATTCCAAAATCATAATCATGACCGATGCGGACACTGACGGTGCACATATCCAGGTGCTGCTGCTGACTTTCTTTTACCGTTATATGAAACCTCTGATTGATCAAGGTAAAGTATTTATTGCACAGCCGCCATTGTATAAGCTCACCCGCAAGTCCGGCAAAATGGCAAGTGTTCGCTACGCTTGGACAGATGATGAGCTGGCGAATTACATGAAGGAGTTTGGAAACAACGTCGAACTTCAACGGTATAAAGGTCTGGGTGAGATGAATCCGGATCAGCTGTGGGAAACGACGATGAATCCGGAGACACGGACGCTGCTCAAGGTGGAGATTGTAGATGCTGCCAAAGCGGAGCGACGTGTGTCAACACTTATGGGTGATAAGGTCGATCCGCGTAAGCGCTGGATTGTAGAGAACGTCGACTTTACAGAGTACGAAGAATAGAAGGTGCTTGGAATGAGTCTATCAGAACAATTTTTGCCGGCCTTTCTCGAAGAGGTCGTTGGTGACCGGTTCGGTCGCTACTCCAAATATATTATTCAGGATCGGGCCATTCCCGATGTTCGGGATGGGTTAAAACCCGTGCAGCGTCGTATTCTATACGCCATGTACGATTCCGGAAATACGCCTGAGAAGCCTTATCGCAAATCCGCAAAAACCGTCGGTGATGTGATGGGTAACTACCATCCCCATGGTGACTCCTCCATCTATGATGGTATGGTACGGATGGCACAACCTTGGAAAATGGGCCATGTGCTCGTCGACGGTCATGGTAACTGGGGATCCCAGGATGATGACCCGGCTGCAGCGATGCGGTATACAGAGGCCCGATTGTCACCGATCGCGATGGAGATGCTGCGAGATATCGAGAAACGGACCGTTCTGTTTAAGGACAATTTCGATAATACAGCCAAAGAGCCGGTTGTGCTGCCATCTCGTTATCCCAACCTTCTGGTCAATGGCGTAAGTGGTATTTCATCCGGCTTCGCAACCGAGATACCAACGCATAATCTGCGTGAAGTCATAGATGCCTGCATCGCGGTCATGGAAAAACCATCGATTGAGCTGGACGAGATCATGATGTTCATGAAAGGTCCGGATTTCCCTACAGGCGGCTTAATTATGGGTGGCGAAGGTATTCTGGATGCTTATCGGACAGGCAAAGGAAGAATTTACATTCGCTCCAAAACGGATATCGAGAATATGCGCGGTGGCAAGCAGCAGATTGTCATTACCGAGATTCCATACCAGGTGGTAAAATCCAGACTTGTTACAGCCATGGAGAATATCCGACTTGAGAAAAAAGTAGAAGGTATTGCCGAAGTTCGCGATGAGAGTGGACGTGACGGTCTGCGTATCGTGGTTGAATTGAAAAAAGAAGCGGATGCGCAAGGTATCCTGGCTTATTTACTGAAAAAAACCGATCTTCAGGTAACCTACAATTTCAACATGGTTGCCATCGTGAACAAGGCACCTCAACAGCTTGGATTGAAATCCATCCTGGAAGCCTATATCGCCCATCAGCGTGAGGTTGTGACGTTCCGGACGAAGTATGAGCTGGAGAAAGCGGAAGACCGTGCACACGTACTGGAGGGTCTTGTCAAAGCGCTGAATATTCTTGACGAAGTCATTGCAGCAATCAAGGCATCCAAAAATCGTCAGGACGCGCAAAATAATCTGATGTGGATGTTCGGATTCTCGGAGCGCCAGGCGGATTCCATCTTGACGCTGCAGCTGTACCGTTTGACCAATCTGGAGATCACATCCCTTCAGAAAGAGCTTGACGATCTGATGAAAAAGATTGCCCAATTACGCTCCATTCTGGATAGCGACCGCAAGCTAATTGGTGTCATCCGCAAAGAATTGATGGAAATCCGGGAGAAATACGGGATCGACCGTCGTTCAGCCATTCAGGGTGAGGTGGAAGAGCTTAAGGTTAATCTGGAAGTCCTCGTCAACGCGGAAGATGTGTTTGTTACATTATCCAAAGAGGGCTATGTAAAACGTACGGGAATGCAGTCCTTTACTCGTTCAGGCGGCGAACGTAACGGAAGCGGTGTAAAGGAAGGCGACTATATTTCACAGGTGCTTGAAGTCAATACGCTTGAAAACCTGCTCGTGTTCACGCAAAAAGGCCAGTACTTTTTGCTGCCTGTTCACCAGGTGCCGGAATTCAAGTGGAAAGACCCCGGGACAGCCATTGTCAATGTCATTCCGTTAGCGAAAGATGATCGTATCGCGAGTGTGCTCGCAGTCAAGTCCTTCGAAGAAGAAGGTCACAGTCTTGTCTTCGTTACACGTAAGGGACAGGTGAAGCGTACCGAGCTGAAAGAGTACGTCACCAAACGTTCCGGAGCTGTAGCTGCTTGCAAAGTGGGTAAGGACGATGAGGTTTTATCGGTACATCTGAGCACAGGCGGCAAGGATATTATGCTTATCACCAAGGAAGCGATGGCGATCCGTTTCCGTGAGGATGAGGTCAATCCAATGGGACGGGTATCCGGAGGGGTTCGTGGTATTCAGTTAAAAGATACGGATGAAGTCGTTTCTGCCTTATGGGTGGAAGGAGATGAGGGCGAGATTGCCGTGCTGTCCGACTTGGGCTATGGTAAACGTTCGCTGCTGCTGGACTATGCATTACAAAGTCGAGGAGGCAAAGGTATTGCCACATTCGAATTCAAAGAAGGTAAACGGGTAAAACCGAACGGAAGCCGCATAGCCGGTGCCTTCTATTGCAGGGAACAACGAAACGTAACGGTAATGACCAAAGAAGGGCAGGCGTATCCGATTTCTTCTGAAGCAGTACCGATTACGGAACGCAAACATATTGGCAAGCTGCTGGTTCATGTGGATAAACAGGATGAAATCGTGGAACTTCTCATGAATTTCGATGAAAATCAGCCAGCATCAACATCGTAAAATGAGTAAAAAGACTTTTTGCACAGCAGTTAACTCTGTCGTGCAAAGAGTCTTTTTTTGTTGTTCAAACTCGGATTAAAAGAGGCTGTCCATGCGAAGTTTAACAACCTTCGTCGATTACGGTCGATCGCTGGGAAATTGAAAAAAGGCAGCAGGAATGCGGGTTTTTAGCGCGAAAAGTTAAGCTAGTGAAGTGAAAAACCGGGTTGCAGAGAGGAGCGATTCAAGATGTATAATTCCGATTTTGCCAAGTGCTGGTCAAGGCTCACCAAGGACTATAAGCTGCATATGGATCAGGAACTGGCCCCCTCTTTAACAGAGGCACAGCTGGCTGTATTGGAGGTTCTTGAGGATCATCAGAAAATGAAGCCATCCGATCTGATTCCTTTTTTGGCTACAACACCTGCGGCAGTAACGATGCTGCTTGACCGTATGGAAAAAAACAATTTGATTCGTCGAGATCGCGATGACAACGATCGAAGAATCGTGTGGGTATCCTTATCTGACAAGGGACGCATGGAGACAGAACGTGGCGTTGCTATTCGAAATGATTTCATGAATTCCGTACTCAGCAATATTTCAATGCACAACCAACAGCTGCTTGTATATCTGCTGGGTAAGATGACAGCACCCAAAACAAAGGAACATGCGTTGTCCTCCACATCCTAATGAACAATGGTGGATAGGGGATAATTCATGATGATATGATTTAAAGTTAATGCTATACCATAGCAAGCCTGTGGATCCTAAGCAGGAGTGCTATGGTATTTATTTTGGCTGGAGGGAATTGACTTGTCTGCTGTATAGGACTCAGAAAGATTTCAGAAAATTTATATGTAAAGAGTTGACTATGTTATTATTTTTGTTATAATAAATAATTGTTCCCCTGATATTTCGTGTGCGAAATATTATATTCCAAAAGTAAAAAGGGTGAATTAATGATTGATACGTATGAAGTATTCTACATTATCAATTCGTTCCGGCAAGTGAATCAAATGCTGTTTCGGGCATTCTGGAATGAAAACAAGCAGATTGAGTTAACTTCGATTCAATTTATGGTGTTATCCATTTTGAAGGAGCGTCCTTCCATTGGCATCAACGAGGTGGCTGAGCTGTGCCATATGGGCAGCAGTTCCATGAGTGCTGTGGTTGAACGTCTGGTCAAGGGTGAATACATAATCCGGACACGTTCCCATTCTGATCGCCGTTCCGTTATGCTGCAAATTACGGATAAAGGAGATAAGGCACAGCAGGAAACCCACCAGTTGTGGATGGAAAGAGTATCTCCCATATTGGATATTCCAAAAGAAGATCTTGAGCATCTGCTAAGAATTCATACTCAAATGATTGAAAAGTTAGAAGGAAGAGAGATGAACAACCCATGAGTACTACCGCTGCAGCTCCATCCTCTGCGATGGACAATATTAAGAAGGGACCGATTGTAGCCGCGCTGCTAATTGGTGCATTTGTAGCCTTCTTGAACCAAACCCTGATGAACGTGGCTCTTCCTAAAATCATGGAAGATCTCGGTATCGGGGCGAATACAGCCCAATGGCTGACAACGGGATACATGCTCGTCAATGGCGTGCTAATTCCGGTCACGGCATATCTGATTGCCAGATTTTCAACACGTCAGATCTTTATTACGGCAATGACGTTATTTACATTAGGAACGTTGGTCTGCGGAATCAGTCCGAATTTCTCCGTTCTGATGGTTGGTCGTGTGATTCAAGCGGCAGGCGCAGGTATTCTGATGCCTCTGATGACTGTCGTGTTCCTGACCATTTTCCCGATTGAGAAACGCGGTCAGGCCATGGGGACAATGGGGATCGCCATGATCCTTGCTCCGGCCATTGGACCTACGCTTTCCGGTTATGTGGTAGAACATTATTCCTGGAGACTGCTGTTCTATATCATCTTGCCATTCTCCGTGATTGCAACAGCAATCGGTATTGCATTTGTCAAAAATGTAACCCGTCAATCCAAACCGAAACTCGATTATCCAGGCGTTGTTTTGTCCACACTTGGATTTGGTAGCTTGTTGTACGGTTTCAGTGATGCTGGTACAGATGGATGGGGAAGTGCAGTGGTTATCAGCTGCCTGGTCGTAGGTGCCATATCGTTGATCCTGTTCGTTGTTCGTCAACTGACAACCGATCATCCATTGCTGGAGTTCCGTATTTTCAAATACAACATGTACACATTAACTACAATTATTAATATGCTTGTGACAATGGCGATGTTTGCCGGCATGATTTTGCTTCCGATTTTCCTGCAAAATATTCGCGGCTTCTCACCAATTGAATCAGGTTTGCTCATGATGCCTGGTGCGATTCTGATGGGGATTATGTCTCCAATCACTGGCCGTATCTTTGACAAAGTTGGCGCTCGCTGGCTGTCCGTTGCAGGTCTTGCGATTACTGCAATTACGACATGGGGGCTCAGCCGCCTGTCCATTGATACAACATATGGCTACATGATGTTTATCTATACTGCACGGATGTTCGGTATGTCGATGTTGATGATGCCAATTCAGACTGCCGGCTTGAACCAACTGCCACAGCGTTTGAACGCACACGGTACAGCAATGTCCAACACACTTCGTACGGTTGCTGGTGCGATTGGTACAGCCATTCTGGTTACGATCATGAGCAGTAAATTGAAATCCCACCTGGCAGATACACTTGCCTTGGGACAGATTAATCCTGAGGATCAAGCTGCTATGCTCGGTGCTACGGCAGATGCAACCATCTACGGGGTAAACTACGCATTTACGGTGGCTACTTGGATGACCGTTGCCGCAATGCTTCTGGCGTTCTTTATCCGTAAGACGAAGCCGGCAATTGAACCAACACCGGTGGAACAGCATCAAAAAGCGAATGCAACAGCTTAAATATATTATTGGTATCATCTTTTAATATTCATACGAGTTACGCTTGTATACAAAGCGATTGAATGAGAGAGAGCCTCAGCAGTTCAAACTGCTGAGGCTCTTTTTGTATTAGAGATAGCGAAAAAGAATTATTCCTGGTGTTATCCGTCCGATGAATCGTCAAGAAATACCGGTCCAGGATCATATCCAAACTGCTGGAGGTTAATGGTCCCATTCAGCTGAAATTCAACACCCTCGCTGACGAGCTCGGTCTCCTGCATCATGCGAGCATGTTCGTCTGGAATGGCAATCTCTCCTTTGGCGTTAACGACACGATGCCAGGGAAGTCGCTCCTTGCGGCTCATGGAGTGAAGAATGCGCACAACCTGCCTTGCAGCACGGGGGCTGCCCGCAAGAGCAGCTATCTGGCCATAGGTCATGACTTTGCCTTCCGGTATAGATGCAATAATGGCCACGACTTGTTTAGTGAACGGTGTCATTTGAATGCAAACTTCCTTTCTCCATCCTAGGAGTATTGGCTCTGTTCTCTAACAGATCTTTGTCTTGTAGTGAATGGTCATGATACTTGTCGTTTCGATCGAGATACATTGTTAAAAAAACCGTGTACCCAGAATATAGATTCGGATACACGGTTTGTCCATTATTCTTTAAACGCATCCTCATACACGCCAGATGGCCATTCCGCCCATGGAAACTCGCGGGGAGGCAGCGATCTTAATGTGATCTCTTCCTTGGTTACCGGGTGAGGAAAAGCTGCGATGGCAGACCAGAGAGCGATCTGCTGGCCGGGCTTGTTCACACCTGCACCGTACTTCTGATCTCCAAACAAGGGACAGCCAGATTCTTTCATTTGAACTCGAATCTGGTGCGATCTTCCGGTGTGAAGTTCGATGTGTACGAGACTGTATCGATCCGTTTGACCGATAACCCGGTAATCCAGAACAGCGTCTTTACCGCCGGGTGTACCTTTCGGTACAGCTGTTACTGTGTTGGTTCGCGCATCTTTCAGCAAAGTATGCCTCAACGTACCCTGCTGCGCAGGTAGTTTACCATGAACAACGGCCGCGTATATTTTGCGGAAATGTCGTCCACGGACCGTTTCAGACAATCTGGAAGCTGCCTTGGAGGTTTTGGCGAAAATCATTGCACCTCCAACGGGGCGATCCAGCCTGTGAACCAGACCGAGATATACATTGCCGGGTTTATTGTACCGTTCCTTCAAATCCTGCTTCAGGAGCGTAAGCAGATCGGGATCTCCCGATGCGTCCTCCTGGGTAGGTACATTAACAGGTTTCGTAATGCCTAACAGGTGATTATCCTCGTATAGTACAGGAATATCACCAGGTGGCTGTACATGATCAGACATCATGACTCCCAGCGGCCCAGAATGCCGCAAGGCAGGTCCAAACCACTGCGTGTAATCGGCAGACCGATCTCACCTGCAGTAATGCTGCCTCCGTATTGAGCTGACATCGTCATCGTCAGCATGTTGCGCAGAACTGTGGATGAGATGCCAGTAGTGTAGGAATTAACCAGCATGAATAGTGGGTTATCCGACAAAACACTCATGCAAGATTTCAGGAAGGGGTACAGATTCTCTTCCAGCTTCCACGTCTCTCCATTAGGTCCCCGGCCGTAGGACGGAGGATCCATAATAATCGCATCGTAACGGTTACCACGGCGCTGCTCACGCTGTACGAATTTGAATACATCGTCCGTAATAAAACGAACAGGGCGGTCTGCAAGACCGGAGAGTTGAACGTTCTCTTTGGCCCACTGCACCATGCCTTTGGCTGCATCCACGTGAACTACCGAAGCGCCGGCATAAGCTGCAGCAACCGTCGCACCGCCCGTGTAGGCAAACAGGTTGAGTACGGAGATGGGCCGTCCTGCATTCGAGATTTTATCCATCATCCAGCTCCAGTTGGCAGCTTGTTCAGGGAACAGGCCTGTATGCTTGAAGCTGGTTGGTTTAATGTGAAACTTAAGGTTTTCGTATCCAATGGTCCAGCGTTCCGGAATTGGCTTCTTCATATCCCAGCTGCCGCCACCGGAAGAGCTGCGGTGATAGTGACCATGCACCTGGCGCCATTCATTGGTTTCTTTTTCGAGAGGCCAAATAATTTGGGGATCGGGTCTGCGCAAGATGACATCGCCCCAACGCTCCAGTTTCTCGCCGCCTCCTGTATCGATTACTTCATAGTCCTTCCAGTTCGATGCTACGTACATAGTCGTTTATCCATCCTTCAAAAGTCATTTGGATACTATTGTACAACAAAAAAGGGCCTGTACGCCAGTTGGGGTGGGCAGACGGGGCTTTTGTTGTTTTGATTTTGCTGTGTAACCATATCCTAAAAATGAAGAAAAGATGAAAATTTAATTTGACAATGATAATCATTATCACATATGATTTTGATAATTCAGATGTCCTTTATGAACTGCATGATCTAGATGACTAAATTAAAGTGAGGGAAAAATAGATGGCTAAATTGTTGGTGGCTTATGCGAGCATGACTGGAAATACGGAAGAAATTGCAGAACTGATTGTAGAGGGAATTACACAGGGAGGGCATGAGGCAGTCCTCAAGGATGTAGTGGATTGCAATGCAGCAGATGTGCTTGAATATGATGCTTTCCTGATTGGATTATACACATGGGGAGACGGGGAACTGCCCGATGAATTCCTTGATTTTTACGAAGAGCTGGATGAACTGGACTTGAGTGGCAAAAGAGCAGCAGTCTTCGGCAGCGGTGACACATCTTATGAGCAATTTTGCGGAGCGGTGGATCTTGCAGCTGCGAAGCTGCAGGAACGCGGGGCGGAGGTATCTCCAGAGGTGCTGAAGATTGAGTACAGTCCGATGGAGCAGGAGAAGGATACATGCCGTGAATTCGGTAAACGCTTCGCTGCTGCCGGATTACAGGTGTCCTAGAAATTATGATGAAACCTAATGTTCAGGCATCCGTTCAGCCGAGAGGATCGTACCATTCGGAGCGACTGCTTGAGGATTACAAATTGGAGGAGATGCTTCGCAGCCCGCATCGATTCATTCGCCCAGAATCGGAGGCTGCAGAGCGTTCCCCGCTGCAATGGAGACACCGCGTTCAGTATGCGGTAAGTCATGCAGTTAATGCCTTTTATAGTATGGACCCGGAAGTGCGCAAGGAGGTTCCGGTACAATATCTGCTGGAAAAGTGGTGGCCGAAAAAGGCAGCAGGTTTCGAATCCATCCTTCATTACTGGGATGTGAAAAATAAAGTCATTGATGAACTATCATTGGCGATCGCCATGAACGATGATTTGAAACATCCCATGATCCTGTTTGAACAGTGGAAAACCGAAATTCCTGCACTTTCCATGCACTTGTCGATGATTTTTCAGACAGCTTGGCAACCGGAAGGGTGGGACACTCTGCTGCTTCAGAAATTCATGGTGGTCCACGATCCAAACGTAGTTGAAGCTTTTCAGCATATGGCCAGTGTGTTTTGCTGGGAAGCCTTCGGGAAGCTGCCTGGCATGATTGAAATTTACTGTTTGCTCGAAGGTCGTAAAATTCGATTCATTCCGGGACGTCAATCCCTGGTTCGTTCAATGGATTACATCAGGCTTGTACGTGACAGTATCCCGCAAACGGAAAATTCGGAAACGGAACATTTCACCTCCCGTGACAAAGCCCGGATACATGAGGAAGTGGACCGAAGAAGAAGTGAAGTGGAGCCCAAGAAGAACTGGCTCATGTAAATCTGCATGAAGAGTGTCTGAGATAGTGAAGATAAAGGAGGAGCGAAACAATGTTAACCGGTGTGAATCAATTGGGGAGTGGCAAGAAGCGTGCAGGAAGCTGCGAATTCAGCCCACTTCCAGTACCACAGTCGGTGATTGGACGTTTGCTGGATGAGGCAGATCCTTCCTTGTACGTGATGAGTTCTAAACCCTGGCGATTTATGCTTTTTGCTGGAGAAGGCCGCCAGCTCTATCTGGAAGCGGTCAGACAGAGCTATCCTCCTCACTTGGCAGACCGATATGGTGACTGGGCTGCATATCAATATACAGAAGCCATCCCTGCGCATCTGATTGTCGTTGCACCAACGGGCAGTCAAGAGGATCATATGCTGCCTGCAAAAGCCTGGAGCAGGCGATTCACCATGCTGGCAGCAGAACAGGGACTGCATGCGGTTTGGAAAATGAATGATTATCAGCAGCACCCCGTATTTATGAATCTGATGGGCTTAACCAGTGAAGAGCAGGTATTAGGAGTCTTTCACATCGGTTACGGAGACCAGCCTGCATTAAGAGATGTGGATATTAGCAGACCAGCCTCTGAACTGATGACAGTCTATGACCATCTGGTTTGAAACGTTGCCTCTTAGGCGAACAGAAATTAATGATGCGTGTCTGCCAGGAAATTGTTAACGAGCTGACGATAGGTGTCTACGCCAGAATAGGTTGAGTACAAACGGTTGGATACGGTAATACTGTTCCCGAAGAAAAAACGTTCGAATTGGGTCTGTCTGCCGCCGAATGAACCTGCACCGAGCTCCCAGATCAAACGGAAAAGGGAAGTGCGCTGGTGTGCTGTCATATCCGTCCCTCTCAGGTAAATGTCCAAATGCGCTGCTGCATCCGTTTTGAATTCTTCCTCCTGAGGCACCATAATCATCCCGCTTGAAGCCATTAACTGGATAATTTCAATCATCTCGGGATACAGCTTCGGATATAGAATATTGGCAGCCATCAGTGGCTGTGGTGCAGGAAGTATAAAACCTCTACCATCAGGAATGGCACCAGCTTCAGCTGCGATGGCCAAGCCCTTAAGAGACTCAAGTCCGGCTAATACACGTGCTGTCTTTTCAACGACGTGTGCTTCAGAGGCAATGTCAAGTGTATCGGTGAGCAACTGAAGTGTTCCCAGAATGAATTCGGTCTTGGCAATATATCGGCATAACACTTGATGTCCCGCGTGAATGTGGAAGTTGCTTCCGCTAAATAGACGCGAGGACATTTCTTCGTTTCCGGCAAAGAAAATCCGATCATGAGGAACTAAGACATGATCAAAAATGACGATGTTATCCATTTCCTCGTATCTGGAGCTGAGCGGAAAATTAAAGCGTGATTCAGATGCATAGGTATCCCGGCATACGAGGGTGATGCCTGGCAGATCATTAGGTACGGCAAACGCAAAGGCGAA
This sequence comes from Paenibacillus xylanilyticus, assembly GCF_009664365.1. Classification (NCBI taxonomy): domain Bacteria; kingdom Bacillati; phylum Bacillota; class Bacilli; order Caryophanales; family Paenibacillaceae; genus Paenibacillus; species Paenibacillus xylanilyticus. Next base: position 4,116,039 of record NZ_CP044310.1, on the reverse strand, counting down.
TGGATTCTCGTCGTCAAATGGGGCAGGCGAGGGGGACGGGTATACAAAAATTTCGTCACAAGTTGCTCCCTGTGTAGCCATCATGAATGCCCCAGTGATAATAAGGCCATCTTCGGTGTGCTCAACCACCTTGGCTGCGATTGCATCCTCGGTAGCGTCTATTTGCCCGGATATTTTGCTGGCGTGTGGCTGTATGAAGGCATGAGAGAGGGTAATATCATTGTCACGACAGAAGGCATAGTAGTTCCTCAGATTTTCAGCGTACTGCGGAGATAACTCGTTAAGGAGATCCGCTGCAGTATAGAATGACATGATGGCCGTGTTCATATAATCGGGTGACCGACCCAGAAACCCGTGATGAGCGTTTGACCAGACACTCATCGCTTCACGGCGTTTCCGCAGATCATCCACTGTGGTGGGCGGCAGGAATGATAGTCCCACAGGTTTGCCGTCCGCGGGGGATTCGTACGTCATCTTGCCTGCAAGCAGCGGATCTGACTGCATGTCGTAGAGCTGCGCTTGTGTCTCCATAAGCCCTTTGAAAGCAAGGTGCTCGGATCTTTTACCCGTAACGAGTTCTCCCTTATACCAGCAGGGGACAGTCTGGGCATTGATTCGTTCAATGTACTGCTTGCCACTTTTAACAGGCATCGTTATTCACCTCTTGGATCTAATCGTTCATGGGCAGATTGACTGCTCTCGTAGTTTACGTGGGCAGCAGCCATTATGTGCATCCTGACAGAGGAATAACGAACTTGGCAAAAAGGGCTTGATAATAATTATCATTCTTGTTACAATACAAAAAGAAAAAGGAACCGGCCAGGGCTCCTTTAACTTAAAACAATGGTAAAGTTTTTATTTTACTTCAAAGGTTTTGCAGTCTGTTTCAGCAGACTTGCTTGCTTCTTGGGAACTGTGGCTCACGATATAAATCGAATCAGCATTACATTTGTTCTCTTCAGCCCAGTGAACACAGGAATTCACTTCACACAATACGTCTTTTGCCATGATTAATAACCTCACTTTGTGTTAGATTACATTCGTTGGTATAAAGATAAGTTCGACTTTTCAAGTTGCCGCTTGAAGTTCGAACATGTTTTGTCCTCTTGATAAAGAGGGCTTATTTGCGTTATACACAACGATGCACTTTCAGAATAGCAAATTTGGGCAGAGCATGCAACATGTGAAACTGTTATACAAAGCTTACTGCGCGAGCGTGGAAGACTGACTTTGCAAAAAGGCGGTCGTATGCTATGATTAAATAGTAATTATTACGATTAATTAAAAATGCAATAAGAAACTCATCACTAACTCACGACAATCTTTTTTTAAGTCGTTTAATGTGACGATTAGAAAACTCAGTTGATCGTGACCTCTTTATTCCACTTCTCAAACATCAATTAATTAAGGCTTGGAGATTCGCAGTTTACTCTCCTGGCATGAACGAAGGAGAGTTATCCAAACATGAGCAAAACAAATCATATGAATCGTATTCCCCGTGCCAAGGGAATAGATATGGCTGCTTTTTATTCACCAAAAGAGTGTACACGCAAAGTGAAGCACATCGTCTTCTCACAGGAGAACGAGCGTGTCATTGAGGAATTCCTGACCATTCTCGGCATGAAGGAACGCTTTGTGGAGCATGATGTTTCCATGCCGAACAAATTGGTCATGTTTGGTCCTCCCGGCACCGGGAAGACATTAACGGCATCCTACCTGGCCTCACGGCTTAATCTCCCACTGGTTTTGGTACGTCTGGACGCCATCATTCACAGCCATTTGGGAGAGACGGCTACGAATGTACGCAAACTTTTTGAGTATGCACGCCTGAATCCCTGTGTCCTGTTTTTGGATGAGTTCGATGCCATTGGCCGCACCCGGGAGAGCAATGATGAAGTGAAAGAGATGGCCAGGGTAGTTAACACCTTGCTGCAGTGTCTGGATGAATTTGAAGGCGATAGCGTACTGGTGGCAGCCACCAATTTGGAAACCCAACTGGATCATGCCGTATGGCGTAGATTTGATACCAAAATAACGTATGGCATGCCGGATGAAGAGAGCAGGCAGCGATATATCAACAAACTGGTTGGACAATTTGAGCATCAGCCAGACCTGAAAACCTATATGTGCAAGCAGTTAAAAGGATGCAGTTACGCTGATGTGGAGCAGATTGTGCTCAAAGCCAAACGGAAAGCGATTATTACGGACAGTCCATTGCATGAACAATTGATAACGGATGCATATGATGAGTATATGCCGCGATTATTATCTACATAGAAGCTCAGCCGAAATATTACTTGTTCGATAAACAAAATTAAAATGATACAACGAAACAGCCCTGCCAGGAATCCATTCAGGAAACCGGGCCGGGCTGTTCTGCTGTTTAAGATGTTCTAAGCATTTACTGGTGAACGGTACGCTTTTTCCGGAGTTGTTGCATCAGGTGTCTTCCAGCGTGGCAATTTTAGCGTAAATAGACTTCCTTTTGGGCTGCTTGAAGTGAGAGTCAGATCTCCACCTTGTGCTTGAGCGAGAAGGCGGCTGTAAGTGAGACCAAGTCCCAATCCCCGAGACCGACGCTTCTTGAGCTCGCCACGGTAGAAACGTTCAAATATTTTGGATTGATCTTCCTCGGCAATGCCTGTTCCGTTGTCCTGTACGTCTACGTAGAGATCGTGTTCTTCAGCTCGCAAGCGAATGTCGAACAACGCGGTTTGACCCGAAGCTGTGGCCTGCAAACCATTATTCAGCAGATTGACGATAATTTGCTGAATCCGCAATGCATCACCGATCGTATATAGTGCCCCCGCAGGTACATGCATTGCTACTTCCGGTGATTGATCCTCGTAAGCGATTTTCCACTGGTAAATAATCTCCCCAACCAGCAGACTCAGATCGACGCGCTCATGGCGTACGGCAACACTGCCTGCACTCATGGCATTATAGTCCAGAAGATCAGCCACCATGCGTTCCATACGTTCAGATTCTTTTAATGCGATATCGAGAAACTCCTTGCCTTCCTGCGGGCTGACGATATCATCTCGAACGGCCATAACCAGTCCTTTGATGGAGGTAACCGGGGTTTTCAGCTCATGGGTAACGCCTGCCAGTGAGAGATTACGCCATTCCTCCAGCTGCTGTAATCGAAGGGACATTTCGCGAAAAGAATGGACGAGTTCATTCATTTCCTGCTCCCTGGTGTCCAGATTCAGGTTTACATCATAATTACCGGTTCGAATCTGCTCTGCAGCATGTGCAACCTGGCGAATAGGTTTGGACAGCTTGCGGGACAGAAGATAGATCGTAAACCAGCCACATAGAATGAGAGCAGCAAACAGCAGACCTACGATCAGCAGAGTGTCGGGACTGTAAGTTATGGCTTTTTTGGACTGCAGCACCCATACTTTACCCAGCGTCTGGTCGGCATCCACTACATTGACGGTTACACCCGCAAATTTGTGGTTTCGCGGCTCCGACAGATCATCCGACAGTCTAGTATAGACTTCCTGCTGGGTCATTTTTGGGTTTGAATAGATCAATTGATTGTTGTTGTCGAGAATCATGATGCAAAAATGATTATCGGTATTAAAAAGCTTGGTACGCTTGTCCACCAATCGATCCAGATCAGGAGGGATGTGCAGTTTGTTTTCAGTCCCTGAAACCTTCTCCGCAATTTCAAGCCCCAGAAGCTCAGCGGTTTTGAGACCTTTCTCCAGAGAAGTGGTCCTGATCCAGTAGAGTGCCCCAGCAACAATAATGATGAAGCCAATACAGAGGATCAGAAAATATTGAAGCGTCCAATAGGAGAGAATGGATGTTTTTCGTTTAGGCGTTTTACGGCTCAGTTTGCGATCCAAAATTGATACCCCATTCCCCTTAAAGTCCGGATTTCTCCTGTTTCTGGCAGCCAGTGGGATAGGGCCTGACGCAACCGCTTAATGGAAAGATCCACAGCCCGGTCACTTCCGTCATAGTCCATGCCCCATACCTGCTCAATGAGATGCTCCCGGGTGAATGTTCGATTCGGATATTCGGATAGGAACATCAGCAGCGACAGGTCGCGAGGCGTTAACGCCACTTCTGCACCGTTCAGCAGTACCTGTTTGGCTGCCAGATCAATGACCAGATTGCCAAAATAACGTTTACCTTCCCCTTCTGCTGTCCAATGTGGATTGCGGCGAAGTACGGCGTTAACTCTTGCAACCACTTCCTCCGGCACGAAGGGTTTGCTCATATAATCGTCGGCACCGGCATTCAGCCCGTTGAGACGGTCCTGAATGTCGTCCAGTGCCGTTAGCATAATGACAGGGCAAGGGCTTTTTTCACGAATCACCCGCAGCAGATCCCAACCATCCATCCCTGGCAGCATGACATCGAGCAGAACGAGGGAGGGTACGTCAGAATCAAATAAAGTGAGAGCAGTGGGTCCATCTGCGGCGTGACGGACCTCAAAACCCGCTTTTCTCAGATAAGCAGCCAGCACACGCGCAATGGCTTGCTCATCCTCAACGATAAGTATGGATTTCAAGAAGGTGTCTCCTTTCACGACATAAGCTTGTGTACTGATTTTACATGAGCCGGAGCTTAAAGCCAATTAGGCAAATATTTTCAGAAAAAGAATGAAGCTTTCAACCATTTTGACGTCATCCTGACACATTGGGTTGATAAGATTCTTGCAACAACCAACTTAAACAATGACCAATTGGAGGAGATAGAGATGAACAAAAAGACAAAAACATGGGTGATATCCGGCGTCGCAGCAATCGCAATTCTTGGGGGCGGAGGTTACTATTTCGCTAACAGTTATATGGGAAACAACGTAGATATTGAGCAGGTACTACCAGCAAGCACCGCAGCATCCACAACGGAAGCAGGCACAGGTACGACGGTTGCTAATGAAGCAGCAGCAGGCGCGGAGCAATTAAACGGGGATTGGACCATCAGCGAAGGCTCGAAGGTGTATTTCTCGGTAACGACATCACAGGAGACCGTCAATTTTGTGGACGAGCAGGTAAGCGGAACCTGGGCGATTAATGTGGACGATGCTTCCCAGATGAAAGCGGAAGGTCAGATTGAGATGAGCGGAATTGATTCGGGTAACAGTCAGCGCGATGGTCACGTGAAAGAAGCTGATTTCTTCGATGTTAGTACACATCCGCAAGCGACTTTTACGGCCACTTCTTTTGAAGGCATGCCAGCGGAATGGACTGCAGGGCAAACCGTGGATTTTAAAATGAACGGTACCCTTACGGTTAAAGGCGTCGAAAAAGAGGTTACTTTTGATGCAAAGGCTGCCTATGAAAATGGTCAGGTACTGCTGTCTGCCACGACGACGGTAACTTTCGAAGACTTCGGTATGGAGAACCCTCACTCTGTTGTATTATCCACAGAGAATGATATTCAGGTCCAACTGGAACTGAAGCTTGACAAATAAGTGATTTGTTCATGAAACGGACAAGACACGGATCCTGAATTCAAAATAGGATTACTGTTGATCCCGTCCCATCGGAAGGAATAATACAAATAGTAAACCTGTCCCAGATGCCGTAGGCAAAGGGTCAGGTTTTTTTGCGTTACGGCGTTGTTCTAACACAGGAGAAGCAGAGAGACTCAATGGTCCGGGGGGTTCGGCTAGCAGCAAATGATATTAAACTGTTTGAAATAACTGCTGTTTCCTTTGGAAAATGCCGTGTTCCTGCTTGATCTAAAGCGCTTACAATAGTATAGATTTCATCATTGATTCAATCATGTTCAGTCAATCGAAAAGGGGGAGATCAAGAGTGAACAAGAAATACATAAGCGGCTGCCTGGTCTTACTCATGCTGTTCTGTGAGTTGGGCTTCTGGGTACGTCCGGCTGGGGCAGCAGGGGTAAACGTTGCATTGAATAAACAGGTTACCGTGAGTGCAGAAGATCTGCAATACAATGGCAACAAGGAAAATGCCGTGGACGGGAGCGCCGACACCAAATGGAGTGCAGACAGCAGGAATGAAGCGGAGCAGCCTCATTGGTTAATGGTCGATCTGGGAGGAACGTACCAGGTATCGGGAGCTGAGGTGACATGGAAAGATAAAGGCCAGGTGGTACAGTACCATATTGAAGTGTCAGCAGATGGCGCTCTATGGACAACGGCTGCAGATCAACGAACGAACGAAACAGCAGAAGACATCGCGAAGGTGAGTTTTCAGGCTAACGACGTGAGGTATGTGAAGGTTACGATTCCATATTATGCTGGAACAGATTGGTGGCCAGGCATTGCCGAATTGAAAGTCTGGGGGCAAGAAGAGGGGCTTACGCCAGAACTTATTACATCGTATTCTCCAATTACTGTTTCCACCCTAAAAGGTATTGCACCCGTAATGCCTGCTGAAGTGCAGGCTCATTATGCAAATGGAAAGACGGCAGATGTTCCCGTGTCATGGAAGGCGATAGATCCGATTCAATATTCTTCCGCTGGAAGCTTCACGGTTACGGGGGATGTATATGGAGCGCCTACTCAACCGGTAGCTAATATTCAGGTTGGGGGATACCGGAATGATTTTGTACGTGGGGTGGACATCTCAACCTTAACGGCAATTGAAGACAATGGCGGTAAATATCTGGACAGTAATGGGACGGAAAGGGATCTGCTCGACATCCTTAAGGACCGCGGCGTGAACTATGTTCGTCTCCGACTGTGGAATGATCCACAGAAGTCAGGTGGATACAATGATAAAGATGATGTAATTCGACTAGCTAAACGTGTTAAGGAAAAGGGAATGAAGATCCTGCTGGATTTCCATTATTCCGATGAGTGGGCTCATCCAGGTCAGCAGCTTCGGCCGAAGGCATGGGAGGGCTTATCCTTTGAAGAACTGAAACAGGCGGTATTCAATTATACGTCTGAAGTCGTAGGTGAGATGAAATCCTCCGGTGCCATGCCGGACATGGTTCAGATCGGGAACGAAATTAACAGCGGTGTTCTAAATGGCCTGAACAGCAATGTGAATTTTGATGAGAATGTTGCCTTGCTGAAGAGCGGTGTAGATGGGGTGCGCGCTGTTGATGGTGGAGATCAGGTTCAGATCATGATTCATCTGGCAGAAGGCGGCAAACCGGAGCTGTTCGATTGGTACTTTGGAGAACTGGAGAAGCGCGGACTGAAGTATGACATCATTGGGTTATCCTACTATCCGTTCTGGCATGGAACCTTCGCAGACGTACGGAAGACAATGAATACAGTCTCCGCCAAATATAAAAAAGACGTAATCATTGCCGAGACCTCATATCCGTTTTCCTACAAAAATGGAGATGCCCACGGCAACATCATTGGCAGTCCAGAGGCGCTGAATGTGGGAGGTGCGACTTTCCCGGCTACGGTGCAAGGTCAGCATGATGCCATCGCCGGCATTATGGATATGATTGCAGAAGTTCCTCATGGTCGTGGAGCGGGCTTCTTCTACTGGGAGCCGGCATGGATTGCCGCCAATGTGGGTTGGATTGCTTCAGAGGGAGATGCATGGGAGAACCATGCCATGTTTGACTATGATGAGTACCCTGCCAATGGAGGGTACTCGTTCGAAGGTCGTGCCTTGGAATCACTGAATGTGTACAAACGAGGGATGGATACCCTGCCTGTAGACCGCCAGCAATTATGGGCAGCCATTAAACGCGGAAGTGAAATGGTGGCTTCTGATTATACGCCGTCTAGCTGGATAACCCTGGCACCAGCCATTCAGACAGCGAAGAACACATATCATAAAGCCTATACCTCAGAGGTTCTGACACAACAGGAGACTGATGAAGCTGCAGCAGCACTCGAAGCCGTTATGCAGCAGCTTGAAGTTATTCCGGCTGATCGGAAGGCGCTTGAAGGCAAAATTGCAGAAGCTGAATCATACCATGAAGCAGATTGGTCAATGGCAACATGGGCCGTTTTTAGCAAAGCTCTCGTCAAGGCTAAACAAGTACTGGCTGATCCAAGAGCGACCCAGACCGAAGTGAATCAGGCAGTAATTCATTTGGAGAAAGCCATTCAGGGTTTGTCCGATGTAGACAAGACTCTGCTTATACAGCTCATCGAAGAGACTCAGCAGCAGAGTGAATCATCGTATACTTACCGAAGCTGGAGCCTTTTGCAGACGGCGCTGCAGGCAGCCATTGTGGTAAGAGACAAACCTGATGCCATCCAGTCTGAAGTTAATCGAGCACTGGAACAGCTTCAGCAAGCCGGTCGTGACCTTGTTCAACTCGAAGCCTTAACAACAGGGAAGACAGCAACAGCCTCCACGAGTGCAGGAACAGGCGGCGGACAGAGTAACTCACCTGACGGGGCGATTGACAGCAACCCGAATACATCATGGGGAACGGATCAAAGTGTAGGCAGCTGGTGGCAGGTGGACCTGGGCACCATTGCCAATATTCGTAAGTTAGAAATGTCCATGTGGAGTGGAGGCATCAAATACAGAATCGAAGTTTCTGAAGACAATGAAAATTATGTCACGGTGGTGGATACCACAAGCGATGTCGTTGTATCCACCAGTCCAAGGCACATACTGCCGGAAAACACTCAGGCACGTTATATTCGGGTTACCATCACGGCTGGTTCGACATGGGTAGGATTCATGGATTTTGAGGCATATGGAACATTCCCTGCAGACAAAACTGCTCTTCAGATGACCGTGGACTCCGCGTCCAAGCTTCAGCAAAATCAATACACGGCTGCGAGTTGGAGCAGATTGGAGGAGGCGCTGACTACAGCCAAGGAATGGATGGACGATATCGAAGCTTCAGTTCAGAATATCAGTGAAGCGGACAGTGCATTAAAAGAAGCCATGCGTCAGTTGGTCCGGCAGGAGTCAACCTCTGGACCATCGCAACCAGTCCAACCGTCACAACCATCCTCACCAGGAAATCCAGCGGTTACAGTACCTGGACCTGAAACGGAACATCAGACCGAAAAGGGTTCTACCCTAATCAAAGGAGTTTTGACCGGGAAAGATCAGTATTCTGTTTCACTGAACGAAGAGCAGCTGATTCAATTGGTTAAAGGGCTGGAAGCAGGAAACCAACAGCTGCGTTTGGTCGCAGACGTTGCTGAGCCATACCAAGCAGTCACATTCCAATTGCCTGTTGGAGCATGGGTTCAGACGCAGGCGTTACAGACACTGGAACTGAGAGTGGGCCAGACATCGGTACGCATACCGATGAAATCACTTCAGGAGATGCATGCATCGACTGCCAAAACACTGGATGTGGTGATATCGAAGGGATCCACTGCGAATCTATCCAAGCAGCAAAAAGCAGTGATCGGTAATCACTCCGTTATCGACGTCAAACTGTTGGTGGATGGCAAAGTGCTGCCTTGGACGGATCGAGCGATTGAGATCGCATTTTCGGATATAGCTAAACCGGAGACAGCGAATACAGTTCCCGTTGTTCAATCCTTATCGCCAGATGGTCAGATGAAGACAGTTCTGTATTCCGCTTATGATGATTCTGCACAGGTCATGACGTTCAAGCCGCTTCAATCCGGTTCATTCGTAATTGTAGAGATGAATGTGCCTTTGACGGATATACAAGCACATTCTTGGGCAGTAAATGAAGTGAAAAGTTTGTATGCTAAAGGAATTGTCTCCGGAATGTCCGGTAACCGTTTCGATCCGTTGGGTGAGCTGACCAGAGCCCAGTTCTTGCATATGGTTGTGCAGGGAATTGGTGAGTCTCATGTTCCGAACAAAACCGGATATATGTTAAGTGATGTATCCGAAGGACAATGGTATACGGATTCGATTCGTCTAGGTTTGGAGATGAACATTATTCAGGGACGCCCTGACGGATCGTTTGGAGTGCATGAGCGGGTTACCCGTGAAGAAATGGCGGTTATCCTGGAACGTGCCATGCAAGCTGTGAAGCAGGATGCAACGTCCGATTTGGATGTATCCACTGGGGAGTTCAGGGATAACGAAGATATAGCAGGTTATGCGAAGCAAGCCGTGTCATCCATGCAGCAGTTAGGTTTATTGAAGGGCATGGGCGATGGAAACTTCGCTCCCAAACAGACGGCTAACCGTGCACAAGGTGCTGTTGTCGTCGCCAGAATGATGGAACTGCTATATTGATATAGTGAAGCAATGAAATATAGACCTGTCTTAAGGCTGCGGCCAAGAGACGGGTCTTTTATTTTTTAGGAGTTCATTAATGTCATATTGACATTATCATCGTTGTTTGTTATCATTTCGATAATATCATAATGACAATATTAAGAAATGGGGAATGAACGATGTTTGGATTCCGATTCGTGAAGTTTCAACCCAGTGAATATGTAATGAAAATTAAAAATGGCAAGGTGCAGCGTGAAGGTGTAGGACTGTCCTTTTATTATTATGAGCCTACAACGTCGGTTGTTGTCCTGCCTGTATCATCCGTCGATGTTCCGTTTATGTTCGAAGAAATTACGGCGGACTATCAAACGGTGACGGTTCAGGGCCAATTGAGCTACCGCATCGTGGATTACCTGAAAATAACGCAAAGCTTAAATTACACGTACAACTTACGCAAAAACAAATATATCTCTGACGATCCTGGCAAGCTTGATCAACGTGTGATTACGACTGCCAAAGTATTAACCAAGAAGCACTTGGAGCAGATGCCATTGAAGGAGGCCATTCAATCCAGTGAACGGCTTGCAAGCAGCATGAAGCGCGAAGTGGTGCAAAGTGAGGAGCTTGAAAAATTGGGCGTTGAGCTGATGAGTCTATCCATTCTGGCCATTTTGCCGAATAAGGAAACGATGCGGGCGCTGGAGGCACAGGCAAGAGAAGAAATTTTACGTCAAGCGGATGAAGCATTATATGTGCGCCGCAATGCCTCCATTGAGCAGGAGAGACGAGTGAAGGAAAACGAGCTCAATACGGAAATAGCTGTGGAAACGAAAAAGCAGCAGATCAGGGAGACACAGTTACAGGCGGAGCGATCGGTCAAACAGAAAGAAAATGAAATGGAGCAGGAGCAGCTTCAATTCAACACGGCCATGGAGGAACGGAGACAGCAGCTCATTGAATTGACCATTGCCAACCAAAATGCTGAAGCGGACGCGAAAGCCTATGAAATTGCTGCTGTTATGAGATCTTTGCAGGATGTTGAACCGAATGTGCTTCAAGCAATGGCTAATATGGGAATGAACTCGGATAAGCTAATTGCGCTGGCATTTCAGGAATTGGCAGAGAATGCAGGGAAAATTGGTCAGCTCAACATTTCGCCTGATCTGCTGCAGGGCTTAATGTCGACACCTGGAAGAGAGAAGGGAGGCCATGCACGATGAGACTGGGGAACTCCAATAAATCTTCACGTACACAGCATGCTGACCAAAACCATCTTGGTGATGCCAAGCTGATTCTGGTCAAACGGAGAACAAGATTGGAAGAACTCGTGGTGCGTTATAACACGGTGCAGCAGGCTCAATTTTACATTGAACGTCTTGGTGCCGATTTCAGTGATTATATTGAGGAAGATCGACGTTATCGACATGCCGTGCTGCAGGCCCAGCATCAGCTGGGTCAACTCGGCCGGGTACAGACCATTGACCGGGAACATGTGCCCAATTTTATATTCGGAGAACAGGACATCGTTGTGGTTGTAGGGCAGGATGGACTGGTGGCGAATACGCTCAAATATGTGACGGAACAGCCGCTCATCGGCGTGAATCCCGATCCCATGCGATGGGATGGCGTACTTCTTCCTTTTACGGTAGAGGATCTGAAGATGATTATCCCGGATGTCATGCGCAGGCAGCGTTCCTTGAAAGAAGTAACCTTGGCAAAAGTGGAACTTAACGACGGACAGTTTCTGTACGGGGTGAACGATCTGTTCATCGGACGGAAGACCCATGTCTCAGCCAGGTATGAGGTCCGTCTGGGCTCCTCGGTAGAACAGCAGTCATCAAGCGGTATTATAGTTTCCACAGGGCTCGGATCGACAGGCTGGTTCAAGAGTGTGCTGGCTGGAGCAGCCGGCATTGTGGGGTCCGAAGCTTGGAAGCATATGCACATCAATAATGATGTTAACGCTTTTAGTCCGGTTACCCGCGGGAATCAAGGAGAGAACTTTGGGTGGGATGCGCCCTATTTGTACTTTACAGTTCGTGAACCGTTCCCGAGCCGGACAACAGCAGTTAACCTGGTGTTTGGTCAGGTTCATCCGAAACAGCCCCTGCGCATCGTATCGCAAATGCCTGAAGATGGGGTCATTTTTAGCGATGGTGTGGAACAGGACTTTCTAGAATTCAACTCGGGGGTGGAGGCCACCATTGGTCTGGCAGAGAAGCGGGGGCGTCTTGTCGTTTAATCGTTTATTGCCATCAAAGATTGTTCAAGTATCACGTAAATCCTTTAAGGCCTGAAGATCATGGATAATGATCTGTTTTCGATCTACTTCAAGCAGATTCTCCTTCGTGAGCTGATTCAACAAACGATTGGCTGTTTCCCTGGTCGTGCCAATGGAATTGGCGAATTCCTGATGTGTCATGGGCAAGTTGATAATGATTTTGTGACCGGAAGGCTGACCGTGCTGCTCAGCTAACATCAGCAGGAAGGAGAGCACACGATTACGGACGTCTTGACCGGATAGCACCTGCAGTTTATCCTGCAGTTCGCGAATTTTATCACCGAGCACCCGCATGATTTTGATCGCAATGGTTGGTGTATTTAGCATAAGGCGTTCAAACAGCCTGACAGGGATCGCAATCAGTTCCACAGGCGTGATGGCTTCTGCTGTAGCAGGATAAGGATGGGCATTGAAGAACCCGGTATGCGGAAACATGTCTCCCGTTTTCAAAAAGGAAACGATCTGCTCATGCCCATTCTCATCTGTTTTAAACGCTTTTACGATACCCGTTCGGATAAAAAATACAGCTTCCTTTTCGGTGCCTTCGGAAAAAATAACCGCTTTTTTATGAATGGATCGGGAAATGGCGATATCCTCCACCTGCTTCAATTCCTCAGGACTTAGATCCTGGAAAATGGGGAACTGTTGAAGAAACTCTGCTGCCGTATCTTTGTTTTCCCTGCTCATCAAGATTCATCCTTTCTATATACATGGCCAGTGGCTGCATCTACTGCTATTCATGGCAGCACTTGGATAGTTGAGATGATGTAGTTCGCCTATGAATGATTTAAGGTACCATGTGCATTTGTTTTCTTTTCACATTGTACAGGAAGTCTGTTCTTAGTGAAATCAGTCTTACTCTATCTTACGGGTGGTCTGCCTGATGTTTGTGGGGGAACAACCCAGGTTAATGAAAGGATAGATGTGATATAGACTTGAGAGGGGATGACCCGGATGTGGGCTGCATTCATGTGGGGAGGCATCTCCGCTTCAGCCGTAGTTATTGGTGCTCTTGCTGCACTTTTTCTCAAGATCCCTAAACGGGTGATTGGCTGGATTATGGCATTCGGTACGGGAACATTGATTGGGGCAGCTTCATTTGAACTGATTGGCGATGCCCTGAATGACGGAGGGATTATACCGACAGCAATAGGATTTACAGCGGGTGCTGTTGTGTACACCTTGTTCGATCTGCTTATTTCCAGCAAGGGTGGTGGTGGGCGCAAACGTTCAGCACACTCGAAGACTGGAGACAGCAGTCAGAGCGGGCTCGGTATTTTTGCAGGTACGGTGATGGATGCCATTCCTGAATCCATTATGCTGGGAGCAAGTTTACTGACCGGCAAGGGTGTGAGTGTGGTGCTCATCGTTTCCATATTTGTAAGCAATATACCTGAAGGGTTGTCAAGCACCGTGGGTTTGCGGGGCAATCACTATTCCAAATCTAGAATCATCGTGATGTGGCTTGGTGTACTGTTGATTTCGGCGCTTGCGGCCCTAGGCGGGTATCTTTTTCTGGAACAGCTTCCGGATGAAATGGCTGCGGCCATTGGCGCATTTGCAGGGGGCGGCATTATCGCCATGATCTGTTCTACCATGATGCCTGAAGCTTTTGAAGAAGGTGGTCCTGTCGTAGGCTTCATTGCTTCCATGGGGCTGCTTGTATCCCTGCTGCTTGATCTGTAAGAAAGAAGCATGCCATAAAAGAGTATTCGCTCCCATACATTTTGAGATGCGGATACTCTTTTATCTCAACAGAGAATAATACAGCCTGCGAGGATGGCCATATTTTATTTTTTAAAGTGAAATTATTCACAAACGATACAAGACCATGCCGAAACCATGTCTCGTGTACCACAGCCCGATGCGGACAATTGTGACTGAAACAGACTCTCCCTAACGCCTCAAGATTCAAAATTCCCGTAAATAGTCACGTTTCTTGTACTACGCGATGGAGTTACTTATAATTTTAGGTAGCGCCGGATGGGAAATATTGAGGGTTGAAATTTTTGTTTACTGCCATGCGGATGAAAGCCAAATAAAATTCCGTCGAAGAAAGGAGTCGGTTTATTAATGAAGCGATTTGTGGACGAAGGGGCCTATAAATATAATTTTTATTGGGTACTCCGCCGAGGTGAGCGTGTGGATGTCACATGTCAATCCTGTGGTGGTCATGCGTATATTGAAGAATGTCAGGATGAAATCACGTGGAAGTGCTCGTCATGTTATGCGCATGGGGTGGAGAAACAAGTGTATCAGTATCATGCCAAGGGTAATTGTACTCTCTGTGAACGATGGTTCAATGTTGAGGTAACAGATGAGAAAAAAATATCACATAAATCAACGCACATCCATTGTCCGCACTGCGGCGCAGTCAATCAGGCCGAGCTGCATAGCAAGCCGGTTTGCAGAAGATATATTATGGACACCCGTGACGGGAGAGACCCCGTTTTTGGGATGGAGTTATATTTCCTGGACCACGTTCGAGGAAAATTGGTATGGGCTGTTAACAGGGCACATTTAAATTATCTGATTTCGTATGTTTCCGCCGATCTGCGGGTACGACGTGGAAATGTGCCGTTAAAAACAGCATCACATTATCTACCTGTATATATGAAGGAAGCAAAAAACAGGGATCAAATGGTGCGTACACTCACCAAGCTTCAGCACAAAACGGGCTAAGGATGATGCTGTACATGTTTGAAGGAGGAAAGGAATGAAATTGCGCGGCAAGCTGCTTACTTTGGCTATTATTTTAGGGATCCTGATGATCCCGGCCTTTTTTATTTTACAAACGTTTGGTGTGTTCCAAAAAGAAAAAGTTTTATCAGACTATGCGCTCGCGATCGATGTGGATGGAAAACCGTATGATGCATGGCCGCTGATCAACAGTTTCGCTGCCATGGATAAGAGCGGAGATCATCGCCAGCTGTATTACCGGGTGGATATGAGTGATATTAACTACCTTTTTCAATTGGCTTATCAGGAGTATGACATTACACCCGACAACGAGAATCCCTATTTGGCAGGGAAGGTGGACTACCATAGCCTTGAAACCACGTATGTGAAATCGGAAATGGAATATTCCAATGCCAAGGATTACACCACCTTCCTTCATTTTTACAACAAAGAAGGACAGGAGATTTATACTTATGAATCTACGGGCAAGGGCGATGGGAGTCTGGTACAATCCATTATTCATCAAGGGATGACTCGCTCTCATAACGGAGGAAGTGAGCCGGCACGTGACCCGTACCTGAACATTACGGCACTATTTCACGATAAGCTGAATGTGGATGTCAACCTGACGGTAGATGAAGAAAAGAAAATTGTATGGATACGAATGAATAAAGCGGAGGCGAGACCATGAATTTGTTTGGCGTACATAATGGACCTGCATATCTGGAAGGGATCGTTAAGAAAGTAACGGATGGGGAGAACCAGGAAGTGGAGTGGAAAGGCAAGTTGCAAATGAATGATGGCCATGACAAGTTCCATATCTTTTATTATGGTGACTTGATGGAAGATGATCTGATAACCTGGCAGGATTCGACACCGTTAATTGTATATGCCGAACACACGGTGACTGGAGAGCGTTACCTGCTTATTGATGCAGCCAAACATGGTTATGATGCGATGCTGTGTGAAACTTATCCGCAGGAAGAGCTGAGCAAAAGGACGCTGCGTCCTTATCTGGACGTAGAAGGAGAAGATACGTTTGAAGTTCACTTGTCCGCCTTTTATAACGTTCCATGGGATGAGGAATTCGGTGAAGATGTGGATGAAGACGGAACCTACGAATTGATTACGGGTGAACATATGGATTTTGACCAGGTTAAACGGGATGGATATGATGCATTCTCGATTCGTATCGTGAATCGTAAAGGCGTAACTACGGAAATTGTTCAGGAGGAGCTTGCCTGATTGTTCATTTGAATTATAGGACAGAGATCGGATTGGAAGATAGGAGATGTCGTTCATGTACGTGGTAAGTCATAGGTTAAAACCGGTATCAGCGGAGGAGCTTGGACATTTTGAGCAGCAGTATTCTGTATCATTGCCTGCATCCTATCGTCAGTGGCTTGAACAATATGGAGAAGGAACCTATTCGGGTTGGATGAATATCCAGCGGCCCGATCAGGAGGTATTGAAGCCTTTTGCAGAGTATGATTTTTGGATGCATACCGAAGATACGCCTGTCAGTCAAGATCAGTTGAAGGAGTGCATTAGTATTGGCAGTTCTGTGGATGGAGATTTTCTGGCCATTCATCCGGAGATTGACGGTCTGCTGTGGCTCCCTCGCCACGATGAACAGATTACGTTGTGGGAACATACCGAATCCGAATTTGGAGATATGCTGGATAAGATCTATGCTGGATACTACCGCCAAGCTGCTCCAAACACGTTAAGATATTATGAACCGTGGAATGAGCTGAGGAATCATACCTTTTACCACTTGCAGGATAACGGGGAAGAGCTCTCCCTCCACCACTTGTCCAAGTTATGCCAATCGCAGTTCAAGTGGGATGCCGTGATGGAAAATGAATATACCTGTAAGCTGTTTATGGCTTCAATCGGTGGATACCTGCGTTTTAATTACGCGTATGGGAGAGAAGTTGCTCTTTTCTATGAGGAAACGGACGGCAACTGCGGTACAACAGATTACGACATCGAACAATTTTTGCTCGCACATCACTGTAAAATCATGAATTGACACGGAGTGGAGGACTCACGGATGAGTTGGTTAAACGAACAGATCGCGGAGCAGTGGAGGAATGAAGGGAGACGCTATGCCCAGAGTGTAAATGATTTTGTGCGCAGAGGTATGGCGGGAGAAGAGCCGGATGAATCCGAGCTGACAGACGACGGAAGAGCCGGAATCAGTGCGCAAGTGTGGGACATGGTGAAGAAGGCCAATGAGCAGAACGATCTGCAAAGACTGCGTACGGAGTTGCCAGCAGCGACTTGGCCTTTCAATGAAACCTTCCAGTCATCCATGCAGGCCGTGCGTGTAGCCGGATATCTGAATAACAGTACCGTTGTGTTCAATAGTGGTTTTCATACAGATCAAGGTTGTGTGTATACTGCGGATTCCGAGCAAGTACTTTCTTTTCCGCAATATCAATTTGCGGGCCAGTCCCCGGATGCTGCACAGTATGCTCTGGCAGGCAGTGAGGGGATTCGGGTGATAACGCATCCAGATCCTCATCTGGAAGGAAAAGAAGTGGCCATGTTCCGCTGGGACGAGATTCAATCGGCTATTCACCAGGCGCTGCCTCGAATTGAATCTCTTGCAGACTGTGAATACCCGGAGCGCACACTTGAAGGGCTTATTCCATTTGATGAAGGTCAGGCCCTCCTCATTTTGTCCACTTACGGAATTTATCTGGTGAAACATGGCAAGGTATCTCCAATTCATCCGGATCCTGCAGAGGTGGAGGAGCATGAATTGGAGGATACACAAATTTCTATGGGTCACTCTGCGGTATCACAGGATGGGCGATGGATTGCGTTTGGCAGTCAGGTCAGTGACCATATGCTTCTGGATCTTGAACGTAATCATACTTATTCTCTCTATCCGGAGTCCAGCTATCCGCATCATGCGTTATTTACCAAAGATAGCCGGATGGTATGGTTTAATGCATGTCATTTTTATAATGGAGTTACAATGCAGGTGGAATTGAGTGAAGTGGATGGCAATGAATCCAGAGAAGATTGGCCGATAATGGATGAGATTGCTCGTGTCTATGCTTCGGTAGAAATACCTGAAGGCATGGTTATTGGTGATGCTTACGGCTATCTCAAATGTATAGATAAGAAGGGTCAGGAGGTTTGGAGACATTTTGTAGGCAGCACCATCTATTCACTGGCACTTTCGCCTGACCAATCCAGACTTGCAGTAGGTACGTTTGGAGGGATGGTGCACATTCTTGATCTGCATGCTGACCA
The DNA here is from genome assembly GCF_009664365.1 of Paenibacillus xylanilyticus. Taxonomy (NCBI): domain Bacteria; kingdom Bacillati; phylum Bacillota; class Bacilli; order Caryophanales; family Paenibacillaceae; genus Paenibacillus; species Paenibacillus xylanilyticus. Next base: position 4,097,727 of record NZ_CP044310.1, on the reverse strand, counting down.
GATGGATGACTATAGTATAGGAACAGGAACGCTCTGTGAAGTAGAGCGCTTTATGGTATGGCGTGGAGAGCAGCCTTTACGATGGTAAAGTGGGGGATGTATGACATGCAAAAAGAAATGGGGAACGCTCATTGAGAATTGAAGAAGCTGTGCTTTTGTTGAAATGTCATGCCTTTGTTCATGACAATCTAGAGCACCCCAAGATGGAAAGCGGCTTTCTGGGAAGCCTGCGCCCTTACCGCGGGCAATTAATCGAAGAAAACTTTCACGAGTTAATGGAAATTGTCCGCACGTTGGTACCACAACTTAAGCAGCCCGCACTAAACCGGGAAGTGATGTCCTGCTTATGGAGCATTATGCATTTGGCGCGTGCATGGGCGATATCGGCTGATGGTATGCTGCGCAGGAACCAACTCATTTCGGATGAGCAAATTGCCTTAATGGAAGAATGGCTGGACCTCCTCTCTTACGCCGTCATGATTCTGATTGAAGATGGCGGTGAAGAAGAAGCGTTCTGGGGATATAAGGAATATATGCGGGAACAGGCAGAAAATGGTGAGAAGGGGAGAAGGTTGTGAAATCGGATATTCACGAAAGAATGCATGAACTGATGAATCATTTGAATGAAGTATTGGATGTTAAAGTGAAGGATGAAGAGATTAGGCAGCTATACAATGAGTATCAGGAGAAGAAAGGAGCTTCCGAGGATCGTTTGGCTGCTTTTGAAACCGAGATGCATGTCCGGCTGCCCGAAGATTTTCGCGAGTTCTACAAATGGAAAGATGGTAGCGGCTATGCCTTTCATATCCTGTATCCCGGAGATGCCGAGAGAGAGGAATGCACCCCGTTTTACATGATGTCACTTGATGAGATAAGGGAAACCAAGCAATATTTCTGTGAGCGTGATGAGAAGCTGAGTGAGTATTATTCCGCAGAAGAGATCAGCAAACTTGACCCCGAGATCAAACCTTATTTATTTCATAAACCGTGGATTCCCTTTGCGACAATGGCTGGTGGTTCCCTGTATTTGATGCTGGACTTTGACCCGGCAGAACAGGGGAGTTATGGCCAGATTATTATGTATGTACATGATCCCGATTTTGTTTATTTTATTACAGACACATTCACTAACCTGCTGAAAGATTCTAATCGTAATCTGGAGATTATGGATGAGATTGAGTACTAGGTAACTAGTGAAGTCGTAAAATCATAAATAGCAGGAACTGCCTGTAGCAGCTCCTGCAAGATTCCAAATGTTATCCCTGCTGGAAAAAGCGATGACCGTGAAAACCTCCGGGACCTCCACCTGGAGGACCACCAGGACCTCCGCCATGTGAACCACCGGGATAGCCGCCTCCAGGGAATGGTCCGTGATGTCCGCCTGGGTATCCGCCTCCCGGATGCCCTCCATGCCACCAAGGACCGCCATAGGGAATGGGCAAAGGCAGTGGGTAATATGGCGGGTATGGATAGGGGTATGGATAAGGGTAAGGATAAGGGGATGGCGGTGTTGGTGGATAATATGGATAAGGATACCCCGCAGTGGACGGAGATGAAATCGAACCAGGTCCGTATGCCATGTAATCAGCCTCCTGTTATCGAATAGATGATATCAGCCTATGCCACAATGCAATCGCATGACACTGTAGAAATAATCAGAAATATTGAACATGTAGGGGGATTGACATGAGAATAATACCTTTTCATACGGCTCCAAGCGGCGATGCCTATAGATATTTAATTGACGAATTGATTGATAGGACGGGTCGCTTTTTCCTTGTGGACAGACGACACGACATAGGGGACATTCCAGCGGAAGTGGCTAGAGTTTTCGAGAGATTAAAGCCATATCTGATTGAGCGTTGTACCACGGAAGAAATGATGATGAGGACAAGAGCATTCTACACAGAAGGAATCTATTACATATATGAATGTACGCCAGCCGCTGGACAGATTCTGAAGGAAGAGGCCGATGGTTTCCTCGATTGGCTGTATCCCTCTTTGCCAGAGGATCTGTGCTTTCTGAATGAAGACGGAAGCGATCATTTGTATACGGAAGCACATGAAGATGGATGTGGAATGCGAATTACAGAACAAGAAGCGAGAGATCTAATGAAGCGTATTCCTGGTTTAATGTTTATTATGGAAAGGTTCCCTTCCTAATGAAGCTAGAGACTGAAGCCAAAGGCAGATTGGGGTTTTGGCAAATTGCAGTTCTTTGCAGTTCAACTTGCTTAAAGTCCTGGAATAATTTACAACTAGCTAGTTAGCTAACAAAATGATATATTATTCTTCCGGCCGCAAAAGGCACGGAAAACTCTCGAAAAATATTTCGAGAAATAACTTTACAAGATATAATAAAATGTGATATATTCTAATTCCGGCCTTGATAGAGTCGGAAACGAAGTTTGATCTTTGAAAACTGAACAACGAGTGAGTAATGATCTTACTTTGTAAGATCGATGCTGAGAAATGGGTACAAGTCATCTGACTGTATGATTTTGAAGCGAAAATGAGATTTTTAATCTCGTCAGATTCAAAATGAGCTAATCGCTCTTTTCAATACTGGCTGCAAGACATTCATCCACTCAGCCGAGTTGGACCGAATGTCATGCAGGACGATGTTGCTCTGCAACATCTTTATTGGAGAGTTTGATCCTGGCTCAGGACGAACGCTGGCGGCATGCCTAATACATGCAAGTCGAGCGGAGTTGATAGGAAGCTTGC